>NZ_JAAZQI010000012.1:0-262564 GCF_012275345.1 Rhizobium sp. SG570
CAGCGTCCAATTCCGCCATCTCGCGCACCCCTATGAAAGCGCCCAAGATGGCCCATCATCGTAAATGGCCGGTTAATCTGCCAAAGTAGTGCTAGAGCGCTGCGCATTTCACGGAATCGCCCAACCGCTCTATGCTATTGTTTTTGCGCAATCCCGGACGGAGAACCGCTTCGCACTTTTCCTGGAATTGCTCTAATCCAGTCTCTTGAGATCGCGGGCGAAGCGCTGCCAATTGGCGACATAATTGCGGGCCGAGCGGCGCAGGCCTTCGATGGTGGCCTCGTCCAGCGTGCGGATCGCTCTTGCCGGGGCGCCGACGATCAATGATCCGTCCGGAAACTCCTTGCCTTCGGTGACCAGCGCATTGGCGCCGACGAGGCAATTGCTGCCGATCTTCGCGCCGTTCAGCACCGTCGCGCCCATGCCGATCAGCGAGTTGTCGCCGATGGTGCAGCCATGGATGATGGCGTGGTGGCCGATGGTGCAGCCTTCGCCGATCGTGACCGGGAAGGCCGGATCCGTGTGCACCATCGCGCCTTCCTGGATATTCGTGGACTTGCCGATGACGACCGGTTCGTTGTCGCCGCGCAGCACAGCGCCGAACCAGATGCCGACATCCTCGCCGATCTCGACCTTGCCGATGACGCTCGCATCCGGTGCGATCCAATAAAGTTCGGGACCGGGTGTTTTCGGTGTCAGGTCGGCAAGGGCGTAGAGCGGCATGGTTCGTCCTCCTCGATCAAATGACGTTCAGCATCAGCGTCGCGACGCCGTCGACGGCGCAGCTGATCCTGTCGCCACGCGCAACCGGGCCGACGCCGGCGGGTGTGCCGGTCATGATGATGTCGCCTGGAGCCAGCGTGAAGAGCTTGGACAGCTCGGCGATGACCTCAGGCACCTTCCAGATCATCTGGGAGAGGTCGCCTCTTTGGGCCGCTTCGCCGTTGCGCATCAGCCAGATGCCGCCCTTGTCGGGGTGGCCGACGCGGGTGGCCGGGACGAGCGCGGAAACGGGCGCGGAATGCTCGAAGGCCTTGCCGATCTCCCAGGGACGACCGAGCTTCTTGGCCTCGCCCTGCAGGTCGCGGCGGGTGAAATCGATGCCGACGCCATAGCCATAAACGCAGTCGAGCGCCTGCTCGACCGGGATGTCGGCTCCGCCGCTACGCAGCGCGACGACAAGCTCCACCTCGTGATGCACGTCCGATGACAACGGGGGATAGGGGAAATCGCTCGAAACAAGCAGATTGTCTGGATTCTTCTGGAAGAAGAACGGCGGTTCGCGGCTGGGATCGTGCCCCATCTCGATGGCGTGATCGGCATAGTTGCGACCGACGCAATAGACGCGGCGTACCGGAAAGAGCTCGGCTTCACCCTCGATTGGCAAGAGGACGGGGGCGGGTGGTGGAATAACTGTCGTAAGCGGGGCGTTCATATGGGCTTTTCGAAACTCTCATTGCTTTCGGAAAGGCGTGCTGCCTTCCGACTCCATGCGGCAACCTAGCATCATTGTCGCTGCCGGGAAAACTGGCCTTCGGAAAGGTTTTGGTGTAGAGCGCGGGGCAGAAAGGTATCCCATGTATAGCGACGCGCTGAAAAACGGCCGCAAGATCTTTGCGGTGGCTCCCATGATCGACTGGACTGACCGGCATTGCAGGTATCTGCACCGGCAGATGAGCCGCCATGCGCTGCTCTATACCGAGATGGTGGTGGCGGATGCGATCATTCACGGTCCGCGCGACCGGCTGCTGGGCCATGATGCGAGCGAGCATCCCGTCGCCCTGCAGCTCGGCGGCTCCGATCCGGCCAAGCTTGCCGAGGCGCTGCGGATTGCGGAAGCCTATGGCTATGACGAGATCAACCTCAATGTCGGCTGCCCTTCGGACCGTGTGCAGTCCGGCACCTTCGGCGCCTGCCTGATGCTGACGCCGGAGACGGTGGCTGCCTGCGTCACAGCGATGAAGGCGGTATCGAAGGCCCCCGTCACGGTGAAATGCCGCATCGGTGTCGATGAACAGGAGCCGAAAGAGGCGCTGCCTGAGCTTATGAGTCGCGTGCTCGACGCCGGAGCCGACGCGATCTGGATCCATGCGCGCAAGGCCTGGCTGAAGGGCCTGTCGCCGAAGGAAAACCGCGAGATCCCGCCGCTGGATTACGACATCGTCTATCGCATGAAGCAGCGTTGGCCCGATGTGTTTATCGGCATCAATGGCGGTATCCAGACACTGGATCAGGCCGGGGCGCATCTTGCCCATGTCGACGGCGTCATGCTCGGCCGCGCCGCCTATCAGAATGCGGCCATCCTCGCCGACGTCGACCATCGCTTCTTCGGCGATCCGGCTGTTGAGGCCGATTGGAGCGACCTGTGCGACCGGATGATGGCCTATGCAGAGCGCCATATCGCCAATGGCGGCCGCCTGCACCATGTCGCCCGCCACATGGTCGGCCTCTTCACCGGCTTGCCCGGCTCGCGCCGCTACCGGCAAATTCTCTCTACCGACGCCAACAAGCCGGGCGCCGGGCCGGAGGTGATCGCTGCGGCTTTCGCCGCGGTGGATTTTGCCGGTGAGGGTGAGCGGGCGAGCGCTTGAGGGGTTCGAGGGGCCTTCGGGCCACCTCGCCACGAGGGCTAGAGCGTTCTCGCTTTTCTTCGAATCGCGAAAACGCTCTATCTTTTTGTTTCTTTACGCATTCCAGACGGAAAACCGCTTCGCACTTTTCCTGGAAATGCTCTAATCGACCGCGACCGGATCTGATCGAAAATTGGCTTTGAACAACGCCGTGAGGCTAACTCCACCCTTATCCTGGGGTGCGGAAGGCCCTGAGCTTGTCGAAGGGGCTGCAGCCTCGAGGGACGAGGGTTGCCCCAGCCGGGCAAACACCAAGGCCTCACAAACGAAAAACGGCGCGGTTTGCACCACGCCGTCAGAAACCTTAATCAGGCTGTCACCAGAGGCTTAGGAAGCCTGGATGTTGACGGCCTTCGGGCCCTTGCCCATGCGATCCGGCTCGGTGTCGAACGTGACCTGCTGGCCTTCGCGCAGCGACTGGATGCCGGAAGCCTGGAGAGCGGAGATGTGGACGAAAACGTCCTTCGCGCCGCCATCAGGAGTGATGAAACCAAAACCCTTGTCCTGGTTGAAAAATTTTACGGTGCCCTTGGTGGCCATGGGGGATAGTCCTTTACCCATCAGTCTTAGTTTATCCGGGGAAACCCAGACGGCTTTGCCTCCGCGACATGCGAAAGCCAGTCGAGAAGTCACGTACGGGGAAAGAACGTCTGCGCGGGTCGGAACCCAACCGCTGCCTGCCGCAAGCGGATCACCAAATCAGTCCAGTCACCGGCATGCAAATGCCCGAGCATGCATATGGGTGACAGGGTTTTTGGAAAAAGGCAAGGGGTGTTTTATTTGGTGGCTGAAATGGGCAAGGAATCAATGGGTTCGAAGGCCTTAGGTGCTTCATCCTATTCTCGATCGGTGGTTCCTTTAAGTATTATGAGTCAATGCGGACTTGCCTTTTACCGTTTTGCTACGCGTTAGCCCGATCTGGTTGGCCGTAGATTCTCGCCAATCGTGCCGCTGCTTACGCACCTCGCGAAGGGCTTCCCGAAGTCGGGACCATGGTCAATCCGGCGGCCTTCTTCTCTTCGCCGTTCTCCACCAAGGTAAACACCATGCAAGGCTCAACAATCCCCCGCAATTCATGCTCTCCCAGCGGAAGCAGCACCATGTTCGTCTCCGCCGCCACCGCGCCCGAGATGAGGACGTTGCGGCCGAGCGGCTTGCACAGGCCTTCGAGCCGGCTGACGAGATTGACGGCGGGGCCGATGGCGGTGAAGTCCAGACGGTCGGCGGCCCCGATATTGCCCCAGAGCATGTCGCCGAAATGCAGGGCCGCGCCGAAGGGGAGCGGCGGCAGCCCTTGCGTCAGGCGGGTCGCGTCGAGATGGGCCATGCCGGCGCGGATGGCGGCGACGGCGCGCAGCGCGGCTTCGCAGGCCTCAGCCGGCGTTCCGGTAACCGGGAAGATCGCCAGGACGCCATCGCCGATGAATTTGAGCACCTCGCCGCCGAAGGCATGCACGGCGCCGGCGACGCGGTCGAACCAGGCGTCGAGGGCGGCGATCACCACAGTCGGCTCTGTCGCCTCGGAAAGGGCGGTGAAATCCCTGAGGTCGGCGCAGAGAAGGGCGGCTCGGATGGTCTCACCGGTGCTGCGGCGTAGCGCGCCGTCCTGCACGCGGGCGGCACTCCTTCGTCCGAGATAGGCTTCCAGCAGGGCGGATAGCGCCGCGCGCGCGGCAAGGCCCGCGAGAGGGGCCGCGGCAAAGCGCGCGACCTGGCGCAGGCGGTCGACCGCGGAGGGATCGAACGGCTGTGCACCGGCCCAGCCCAGCACAGGGCTGTCCGGCGCCGTGCCGATCGTCTCCTCGCATATCGGGCCGAGCCCGCCAAGCCAGTCGTGTCCGGCTTGGCCAAGGGACGTGCCGGCAAAGCCCAGGGCCTCGATCACGGCGCCGGTCTCAGCCAGCCACAGCCAGGTGCGTTGCGTGACGATCGGATGCGGGACGGCGAGCGTCAGGGCGCCGCCGGCAAGCGGCAGGCCGGTCGACAGCAGTCGACCGCCCAGATCGGCCAGGAGGCGTTCGGGGCTGGGCGAGGTGCCGGCTTCGTCTACCAGCCAGGCAAGGGGGGCGGGCAAATCCATGCCGCGATCATGCCACGGCGGTTGCAGGCTGTCATCCGCCTCGCTGCTACCGCGATTGCTTGGCGCAGGCGCTCGACGCGCTGGTGAGCGCTTTCGAGGTTACAACTCCAGTATATCAGTCCGCGGGGCCTACCGGCACTGTGTCTCGAGCACCGTCAGCGCTCGCCGTCTTGCCCGTGCCACCAGTCCGGGCCGGGGTCGCGTCCGGCCGCGACTTCGGCGAGACGATCGAGATAATGAGCCCAGCCCTTCGCATGGCCTTCGCATTGCTCCGCTGTCGGCAGGCCGGTATGGGTGAGGCGAAGCAGCGTTCCGTTCGGTGGTTCCTCGATCAGATCGATCTCGACTAGGCTAGATCCCGGCGGAACCTCCTCGCTGCCGTCCCAGCCGAAGCTGTAGGCCAGGCGATGAACCGGCACGACCTCGCGGAACGAGCCGCGCGCGAAGCGGGTGCCGGTGACGTTGACCAGATAGAGGCCGCCGGGCTGCGGCTCGATCTGCGCTTCCGTGCCCATCCAGCGCAGGATCTTTTCGGGGTCGGTCAGCAGTGCAAATAATGCGGCGGGTGGCGCCGAGACATGAGTCTCGCGGCGGACGACTAGAGGCTCTGACATCGGTCTCTCCCGTGGTCTATCGTTTCCCCGCCAAAACGAGCTGCGGCCGAGCGCCTCACATCCCTCAGCGGTCCTCCTCACATGATGTCATGTAGGAGCAGGCGCCTTGCCAGCAAGACATGGCTCGATGCTCGCATGACGCCACTCCTCATAAAACGGCGGCCTCGGGCAACGGGTTTCCGTTGAGGCCAATGCCTCTATCGTCCGGGTCGTCCCGTCTTGCCCTTCGTTCGTCCCTTGCGCTGCTTTTCGTCCACCGGATCTTCATAGGAGCCGACGCCCGGCTTCGCACGGATGACCGGCTTGTCGGGCACCTTGCCGATTATCGGCTTTTCGGTGCGGCCGACGGTCATCTCGTCGAGTGTATTCTTTCGGAAAAGCGGCGTGCCGGCATCGCTGCCGGGTCCCATTTCATCGAGGCTGGGTTTGGCGAAATAGGAGCCCTGCGTTCCGCCCTCTTTGCTCGAGACCGCACTGGCGGCCTCTTCGCCCTGAGGTGCGGAGCCGGAAGGGCGGGGCTTCGAAGGATTGGGCCGGCCACCCTTGCCGTTTTCGAGACTCTTCGCCTCTTCTCTTGCCATCGGATCGTCCATGACGGCCAGTTCCGCCGCCTTGAGGCGCTTGATCTCGTCGCGCAGGCGTGCGGCCTTTTCGAAGTCCAGGTCGGCGGCGGCATCGCGCATGGCCTTTTCCAGCGCGTTGAGATGGGTCTGCAGGTTGTTGCCGACGAGGTGGCCGCCATCGGCAAAGCCCTTGCCGGAGGCGCCGCCGATATCGGCGCGGACATGGTCCCTCTCGTAGACGCTGTCGAGAATGTCGGAAATCTTCGCCTTTACCGATTCCGGCGTAATGCCGTGTTCGAGGTTGTAGGCCATCTGCTTCTCGCGGCGGCGGCTGGTCTCGTCCATCGCCCGCTGCATCGAGCCGGTGATGGTGTCGGCATAGAGGATAACCTTGCCGTCGACGTTACGCGCGGCGCGGCCGATGGTCTGGACGAGCGAGGTTTCCGAGCGCAGGAAGCCTTCTTTGTCAGCGTCGAGAATGGCGACCAAGGCGCATTCAGGGATGTCGAGACCTTCGCGCAAGAGGTTGATGCCGACGAGCACGTCGAACGCACCCAGGCGCAGGTCGCGGATGATCTCGATGCGCTCCAGCGTGTCGATGTCGGAGTGCATGTAGCGCACGCGCACGCCCTGTTCGTGCAGATATTCCGTCAGGTCCTCGGCCATGCGCTTCGTCAGCACGGTGCAGAGCGTACGATAGCCCTTGGCGGCTGTCTCGCGGATCTCGCCGAGCACGTCGTCCACCTGGCTGCGGGCCGAGCGGACCTCGACCGGCGGGTCGATCAGGCCGGTCGGACGGATGACCTGTTCGGCAAAGACGCCGCCGGACTGTTCCATCTCCCAGCTGCCCGGCGTCGCCGACACGGCGATCGTATCCGGGCGCATGGCGTCCCATTCCTCGAAGCGCAGCGGCCGGTTGTCCATGCAGGAGGGTAGACGGAAGCCGTATTCGGCCAGCGTTGCTTTGCGCCGGAAGTCGCCGCGATACATGCCGCCGATCTGGCTGACCGAGACGTGGCTTTCGTCGATGAACAGCAGCGCGTTGTCGGGGATATATTCGAACAGCGTCGGCGGCGGCTCGCCGGGATTGCGGCCGGTGAGGTAACGCGAATAGTTCTCGATGCCGGCGCAGGAGCCGGTGGCTTCGAGCATTTCGACGTCATAGCGGGTGCGCTGCTCCAGGCGCTGCGCCTCGAGCAGACGTCCGGCCTTTTCCAGTTCGGCGAGCCGGATTTTAAGCTCTTCCTTGATCGCCTTGATGGCGCCGTTCAGCGTCGGGCGCGGGGTGACATAGTGCGAATTGGCGTAGATCTTTACCGATTTCAGGTCGCCGGTTTTTTGGCCGGTCAGCGGGTCGAATTCGGTGATGGCGTCGATCTCGTCGCCGAACATGGAGATGCGCCAGGCGGCATCCTCCAAGTGGGCGGGGAAGATCTCGATGGTGTCGCCGCGCACGCGGAAGGAGCCGCGAATGAAATCCATGTCGCGGCGCTTGTATTGCTGCGCCACGAGGTCGGCGAGAAGCTGGCGCTGGTCCAGCCGGTCGCCGACATTCATCTGGAAGGTCATCGCTGTATAGGTCTCGACCGAGCCGATACCGTAGATGCAGGAGACCGAGGCGACGATGATGCAGTCGTCGCGCTCCAGAAGCGAGCGCGTCGCCGAGTGACGCATGCGGTCGATCTGTTCGTTGATCGAGGATTCCTTCTCGATGAAAGTGTCCGAGCGCGGCACGTAGGCTTCCGGCTGGTAGTAGTCGTAGTAGGAGACGAAATACTCGACCGCATTGTCGGGGAAGAAGTTCTTGAACTCGGAATAGAGCTGAGCTGCCAGCGTCTTGTTCGGCGCGAGAATCACGGCAGGGCGTTGCGTTGCCTCGATCACCTTGGCCATGGTGAAGGTCTTGCCCGAGCCGGTGACGCCGAGCAGCACCTGGCTGCGTTCGCCATTGTCCAGGCCCTCGACGAGATCGCGGATGGCGGTCGGCTGGTCGCCGGCGGGCTCGTAGTCCGAGGCCATGCGGATCGGGATGCCGCCTTCGGATTTGTTCGGCCGGGCAGGGCGGTGTGGCGCCCAGAGCTTGCCGTCCTTGAAAAGCGGATTGCCGCTTTCGATCAGTGCCGACAAAGCCTCGACGGTCGCCGTGACGGCCGTTCCGGCATTGGCGGCATTTTCCAGCGATGTATCCATGCCGGAGACCGGGTTGAGGCCTGCGGCGGCGCGCGTCTTCGGATCGGTCGAGCCGCCCATGGAGGTGCCGCGCGCCGATTTGGAGGCGGCGATTTCCACCTTCTTGCGGTGCTTGCCAGCCTTCGAGGCGATCTGCCGCTGCGTCTCGACGCCAGACATTTCGGCATCAGCTTCCAGCTGCTTCACCCAATCGGCGACGCCGCCGCTGAGCGGCGCACCTTCAAACGATGCCTGCGGCGCCTCTTCGAAACCGGACGGGGCGGGGGATTTTTTCGGTGATCTGGCCATGCGGCGAATATGGCGACAGAACGCGCCGATGTGAAGGGGCAAAGAGTACAAAAGGGAAACAGCGTAGCGGATTTTTCCATTCGTCGATGATGTCGAATGTGTTACAACCCAGAGGCGGCTGGTGCGTTATCGCCGATCCGAAAGTCCGCATAGCGCAATCCTCACAGGCGCCGAAGGAGGAACCACCGCAACGTCGACATGCCCGGCCAGCGCCGGGTTCCCCCAGCTTCGACGGCATCCGGAATTGCCCGCCTCGCCGCCGCCATCCGGTCGGAGGATCATGATGACCGCATTGGATAGCTTACGTTCCTTGTCCCCCCAGCAACGAAACACCGTCATCGCAGCCTATCTGGGCTGGACGCTGGATGCTTTCGATTTCTTCATATTGGTTTTCGTTCTCAAGCACATAGCCGAGGAGTTTCACACGGATGTTCCGGCGGTTGCCGTTGCCATCTTCCTCACCCTGGCGATGCGACCGATCGGTGCGCTCATCTTCGGCCTCGCGGCCGACCGTTACGGCCGGCGCGTCACACTCATGGTGGATGTGCTGCTTTACTCGGTCTTCGAATTCCTGACGGGTTTTTCGACGGGATTGACGATGTTCCTCGTCCTTCGCGCCCTCTTCGGGGTCGCCATGGGCGGCGAATGGGGGGTCGGCGCATCGCTTGTCATGGAGACCATACCGGAGGATTCGCGCGGCCTTGTTTCGGGCATCCTGCAGGCGGGTTACCCCTCAGGCTATCTGATCGCCTCGATCGTTTTCTTCCTGCTGTTTCCGATCATCGGCTGGCGCGGCATGTTCGTCGTGGGAGCATTGCCGGCGCTGCTGGTGCTCTATATCCGCCGCAACGTGCAGGAATCGCCGGCCTTTGTGCAGCGGCAATCCAAGCCGCAACGGCCATTCCTCACCGTGTTGCGTGAGAATATTCCGTTGTTCATTTGGGCGGTGCTTCTCATGACTGCGTTCAATTTCTTCAGTCATGGCACGCAGGATCTCTACCCGACCTTCCTGGAAGCCCAGCGGCAATATGATTCCTACACGGTCGGCGCCATCGCCATCGTCTATAACATCGGCGCGATCGTCGGCGGTCTGTCTTTCGGTGTGCTGTCGCAGCGCATCGGCAGGCGACGCGCGATCATCATCGCCGCGCTTCTGGCGATCCCCGTCGCGCCGCTCTGGGTCTACGGGCAAGGGCCGGTGATGCTCGCGATCGGCGCTTTCCTGATGCAGCTCTTCGTGCAGGGCGCCTGGGGCATCGTGCCCGTGCATCTCAACGAATTGTCGCCGGATGAAGTGCGCGGCACATTCCCCGGATTTGCCTATCAGCTCGGCAACCTGCTGGCGTCGGGCAACGCCTCGATCCAGGCGGGGCTGGCAAAGCGGTGGAATGGTGACTACGCCACGGCGCTGCTGATCGTCGCCTGCGTCGTCGCCGTCGTGGTGGCCTTGTTTGCCGGCTTCGGCTTCGAAAAGAAGGGGGTTCGTTTTGGCGATAAGGCCGCCGCCGACGCAGATGGTGCCGTGCAAAGCTGAACCGGCTCGCCATCCCGTTTAAGCAAGGCCGGCGGTTTTCGCCGGCCTCTGATCTACTTGCCGCAGATCTCGGAAATCTTCGCCTGTGCGAAACCGCGGGCGAGGTCCTGCAATCCTCCGACGGAGGATATCAGCTCGCCGATCGGGCCGTTGATGCCGAGGCGCAGGTCGGTGATGTGGCAGGCGCCGACATCGACCGTCATGGATGCGTCTAGCTGACCCTTGATCGTCGTCTTCAACAGGCCATGCGACTTGCATTCCATTTCGGCGTGCGCGTTGATCTGCACGTCGCCGGTCGGGCCATCGCAGACATCGAGCGATTTGACCTCGAATTTTTCCTTGTGATCGACACCCGGCAGCTTCTTGCAGGGATCGGCTTCGTTCACCGACTTCTCGATCTGCGGACCGAACTTGCTCTGCAGCAGCGACCAGCATGAGCCAGGCGCGGCCTCGGCGGGCGTCGCTGCGATCGGCAGCGGCGACAGGGGCAGGATGATGGCTGAGGCGAGCAATGCCATGCGAACGGATGGCAAAAACGAGGAGGGAAGTACGGCATATTTCAGATTCACGGCGATCTATCCTCTGATGAGAAGAAGCAGCAAAACATGTCCCGGCCTGCGGCAGTCTTTCATGTCTTCCACCGCCAAGGCAATCCCCCATCGTCGAGACACTGTGCGGGTAAGTGGCTCAGCCCTTGACGACCTTGGTATCACAGAAGCGGTCGTAGAAGGTCTGGCCACGCCATACGATCAGCGGGTAGAGCCACCAGATGAGCGTGAAGACGAACAGCATCGGTGCCAGCGCGCCGGTCAGGGCAAAGAGGCCGCTGGCGGTGAAAAGGTTGGGATCGCGGGCCTGCTGGATCAATTGTTCGAAGGGCGGCAAGGACGACGGCAGGAGAAACAGGCTGACGAGATTGAAGATCGCGATCAGCACAAACGGCAGAAACTTGAATATCTCGCGCTTTGCCGCCAAACCGAGGGCCAGCGGACCGTCTTCGACGGTCGTCACGCGCAACGAGAGCAATCGCTTGCCTGGCGTTCGTTTCCCGCTGGCTGAGGCGTAGGCGAACGCAAGGGGCAGGAGGAGGAGAACGATGCTGGACGATGGCCGCATCGTAACGCTTGGATCGATCGGATTTCCATTGTCGTCTACCGGTGCGGAGACGGCACGTATGGACGTTCCCGTTCCCTGCTGTGAAACGACTTTCGAAACGAAGACGGTGTATCCTTTGCTGCCGAGCCAGGATATGTGGCACAGCTGGTTGCTTCTCGTTTCGCCCGGCTGCAGCGGCCATGCGGCTTCTATCTTCGGAATGAGCGGTCCCGAGGTCGTTTCGGTGCACTGCTGGTTCTGGAGAAACGGCAGCGTCATGTCCCACGGGGTCACCTTCGACACGGCGAGAAACAGAAACGTGAAAACGATCTGGAAAATAATGATGTCGACCAGATAGGCACCGAGCCGCCGCCAGAAATGGCGCGGCGGCAAGGAAGCCATTTGGCGATCCGAGGCTGCAAAACTCATGTGTTCCCCCGCTTTTCAGTCGGCGTTGCAGCCGTCAGGCGCAGCATGACGTACTTCGAGTTGCAGGAGGTAGCATGGTTTGCGGCGATTCGCTGGAGAGGGATGAGACGCCGTCGACAAAATGGAGCGGCTGCCGGCTGACCTGTACGGTCGTCTCATATCGGGATGGTCTTCCCGTCCGACGGCTCGTCCTGCTCGTCATCCGAGCCGCCATCATAACCAAGGCTCTTGGCCTTGCGGAGCCATTCGAGAGCCTTGGCCGGATCGGCCGGAACGCCATCGCCATCTCGGTACATGATGCCGAGGTTATAGGCCGCGTCGGCATAGCGATGCGAGGCCGCTCTTTCGAACCAGAAGACGGCCTGAACCGCGTTCTTGGCAACGCCTTCTCCGTCGCGGAACATGACGCCGAGATTGTATTCCGCTTCGACGTCATTTTGTGCCGCGGCTTTCAGGAACCATGCGATCGCCTGGGTATCGTCCTGCGTGATCCCGTCACCATCGGCATACATGGCGCCGATATTGTACTGGGCGTCGGCATCTCCCTGATCGGCCGCCTTGCGGAACCAGGACAGGGCTTCGGCACCATCCTTGGCGACACCTTCGCCATCGCGATACATGATGCCCAGGTTATATTCTGCCTCGACCTTGCCCTGGTCGGCGGCCTTTCGATACCAAGCGACGGCTTGGCTCTTATCCTTGCCCGTGCCATCTCCCTGATCGTACATGACCCCGACATTGTACTCTGCATCCGCATCACCCTGTTCGGCGGCTTTGCTATACCAGGCGAAAGCTTGCGACTTGTCCTGCGGCAGGCCTTCGCCAGTGTCGTACATCACACCGAGATTATATTGCGCATTGGCATTTCCCTGTGCCGCAGCCTTTCGGTACCACAGGACCGCCTGGTTCTTATCGGTGGCGATGCCTTCACCCTGGTCATACATGGTGCCGACATTGAATTGCGCCTCGGCATTGCCCTGGTCGGCTGCTTTTTTGTACCAGCTAAGGGCTTGCGTGAGATTTTTCGGGACGCCGTCACCTTCCTCATACATCTGGCCGAGCTTGATCTGGGCCGCGACATCCCCCTTGCTTGCCAGTGGGCGCCAATAGTCCAATGCCGATTTGAAATCTCCGCGGTCATGGGCGTTCTGGCCGATATCGGCATGTGCCACGCCCATGGATGCCAGCGCGAAGAGCAATCCGACGGCCCCCTTCTTCCAATTCACGATCTACCCCTCAATCGACGATCCATTAAATTATCAATGCCGAACTTTTTTGCAAATGCTACGGCACAAGCGCCATCAGCAGGCGAAGGGTGATCCAGCCAAGGGAATCGCCGGTGCCGCCGTCGGCGGAGCGTCCTTGACCCAGCGGTCCAAGATCCTTGATCGGGCCTTCACCGTTGGCTTCCATGTAGCCGAGACCGTGCTGCGCTTCGGGCAACCCCTTGGCGGCCGCCTTGTTGAACCAGTCGGCGGCGATTCCGGAATCCTTCGGCACCCCATAGCCGTTATAATACATATATCCCAGACCGTATTCAGCGCGGGCATCGCCTTGCTCGGCGGCCTTTCGAAACAGATCGGCGGCCTGTCCATAGTCTTTCGCAACGCCTTCACCCTGGTAATAGAGATAGGCGAGCGCATACTGACCCTGGGAATTGTGCTGGTCGGCTGCCTTGCGATACCAGCTTGCCGCGGCCGTTTTGTCCGGTGCGGTTCCCTGGCCGTTCTGATAGATGTAGCCAAGGGCATATTGCGCGTCCGCCTGGCCTTGATCGGCGGATTTGCCATACCATTCGAGCGCCTTGCCGTAGTCCTTCGCAACGCCGCGACCGCCTGAATACATGAAGGCGAGGGCGTATTCACCCTGTGCGTCGCCCTGATCAGCCGATTTTCGATACCATTTCACCGCCGCGCTTTCGTCGGCCTTGACGCCCTGACCGTTGGCATAGAGGTAGCCGAGAGCATATTGCGCGTCGGAGCGCCCTTGATCGGCTGACTTTCGATACCACTGCAGCGCTTGTCTATAATCCCGCGAGACACCCAATCCGTTCGCGAGGCTATAGCCAACCGCGTATTGTGCGTCGGCGCGACCTTTGTCCGCAGCTTTCCTGTACCAGGAATAAGCATCGGCATCGCTCCGTTCGACGCCCCTACCATTGGCATAGGCGTAGCCGAGAGCATATTGGGCCTGCGCGTATCCCTGATCGGCAGCCTTTCTATACCAGTCTATGGCTCCTGCCTGATCTTCTGCCGTGCCCTGGCCGTTGTCGTACAGATGGCCAAGTGCGTATTGAGCATCGGTACGGCCCTGGTCGGCAGACTTGCGATACCAGCCGAGGGCGATGGCGTAATCCTGCTGAACGCCGAGACCGTTGGCATACATGTAGCCGAGGGCATATTGCGCCTGCGCCTGGCCCTGGGCTGCGGATTTCTGGTACCAGTTGACGGCCTGTTCGTTGTCGGCATCCATGCCTCGGCCGTTCGCCAACGAATAGCCTATGGCATATTGCGCGTCGGCGTTGCCGCGTTGCGCGGCCCTCAGATACCAATCGTTCGCCTGTTTCTGGTCGGCATCTATACCGCGGCCGTTCGAATACATGTAGGCGAGGGCGTATTGGGCCTGGGCATTCCCCTGGGCGGCGGCTTTCTCATACCATTCGACCGCCTGTGCATCGTCACGCTCCACGCCCTGGCCGTTGGCGTAGCGATAGCCGAGGCCATATTGCGCTGCGGCGTTTCCTTGCTTCGCGAACTCCATCCAGTATTTCAGGTCGATGGTAGTATTTGCCGGGCCCGGTGCGGGATCTTCGGCGTAGGCAAGGCAGGGCAACGAAAGAGCGAGCGCCAATCCCAATGCATAGCTCTTTGTTTTCAAGGCTTGAGTCTCCCACCCATATTCCAGAGGTCAATCGATCTGAACAATATGGCGATGTCTTGGTCAAGAATTGTAGAGCATGGAAATGGCAGTGGTTTTAAGGCGACTGGATCTCAATCCCTATCCCGGCATCACGTCATAGAGGCGGAAGATCCATGTGATCTGGTAGATCAGCCCGACCGTCACGAATGCCGCCTGGAACCGCCGATTGGCCGTCATGGCCGCGACAATGCAAAGGACGATGTAGACGACGTTGCGCGTCGGATACTCCCAGCCGAGCGAGTGGAAATAGGCTCCTCCCTTCAGCCATGTGTCGATGAGATCGACGGCGTAGGTGACGGCAAGCAGGCCGAAGAACCAACGCCGGCGGGAAATGAAATATTCCTCGAAACCGCCATATTCGTCGATCGACGGTGGATTAAGGAGTACGCAGAGGAAGTAGAAGAGGCAACAGAAGCAGATCAGGAAAAGATAGACCGCGAAGGTGATCACCTGCAGCGACTGCAGCCGATATTCCCACCACCAGAAATGGATGATGTAGAGGAACATCGACAGCACCCAGCCGATGTGGACGAAATAGACGCGGTTCTTCCCGGGCGATTGGACGAAGCCGGCAAGGCGCGTCAGAAGCTGCGCAAGAGAAAGGCCGATGACCATGCTCATGACCGTCCTGATATAGCCGTAAACTTCCGGCGAATGCGCGGCTTCTATCACATCAGGTCTCCGCTGGCACCGCCTTCGGCGCCCCGTTCTCGTCGAGGGCTACCATGATGAATGTCCCAGCCGTCACCTTCTCCATCGCATTGTAGCGCGAACGGTGTGCCCAGGCTTCGACCCTTAGCGTGATCGACGTGCGGCCGACGCGTTCGATGTCGGTGAAGACGCTCAGCGTATCGCCGATCTTGACCGGCAGCTCGAAAGCCATCTCCTTCACGGCGGCGGTGACCACGCGGCCACGAGCCCGCTCAGCTGCGCGGATGCCACTTGCCAAATCCATCTGCGCCATGACCCAGCCGCCGAAAATGTCGCCGGCGGGATTGGCGTCTGCAGGCATGGCCAGCGTGCGCAATGTCAGCTCGCCTTTCGGTTTGACGTTGTCATTCATCCATTTGCTCCTATTGCCAGCACACCGATTCCCGTGACCAACCTATGCAATCCGACCGCGATGGGAAAGACTTTGTCCGTGTTTCATCCTGGGAACTCGCAGGCTGCTCGGCCTCATTCGAACCTTCTGCCCGCTCCTGGTGTTGTCCCGATACACCGCGATTTGCCGCGGTAAGCATTCGTTCACCGTTCCCGTTTAGGATTTGTCATCGTTACCGACCGTGGCTGGGGCAACGGATCAGGATTATGGCCTATTTACCCATTCTACGGCGGGCTCTGCTGCCGCTGATGTTGTCGTCGGCGCTGGTCGCATGCACGGCCGATAGCCTTGTGCCGCCGTCGAATGTCGACAGCACCGCGCGCGTCGGCTCGATCAAGCCGCATCGCAGCGTGGCGCAGCGGCAATTTGCCTATCCAGGGGCGCAGGACCCCGTCGTTTCAGCCTCCAGCAATTATAACAATGGTAATGGCCGTTCTGCCGGAACCGGAGAGGCCGTGACCACGACCGATGTCGAGGCGGGCCTGGCTCAGCAATCGGATGTTCCGTCTCAGGGCGTCAATATGGATGCGGAACTTGGCGTCGGACTGAGCGAAGAGGCTCGATCAGCATCTGTCGTCGGACTGGCGCAGGAGGAAGAGCAGAACATTGCCGAGGGCGAAACCGACCAGCCTGTTGTCGACGGTATCGGCTCGGACGCGCCGGTGCAGACCAATCGTTCGATCCTTCAGCGGCCGGCAGCCCAGGCCGAGCTCAATCAATCACCCGTACCGCGGCGGCAGCCGGGCACGCAACTGGCCATGCTGCCACGCGTTGACAATCCGATGCCGCGCATCGATCAGTTCGAGGCGCCCCAATCGCCTCCAGGTATGATGCCGCCTTCCGAAATCGCCTGCCGGCAGGAACTAAGGCGCATGGGCGTCGTCTATGTCGATAAGCCGGCGATTTCGAACGGCCCTGCCTGCCAGGTTCCCTATCCGATTTCGCTGAGCGGGCTTTCCGGCAATATCGCCGTCAGGCCGGCCGTCACGCTGAATTGTCAGGTCACCCTGGCCTTCGCCAAATGGGTGAAGAACGAACTGGCGCCGGCAGCACGCACCCGCTACTGGACCGGCATCGGCACTATCGTGCCGCTCGGCGGCTATTCCTGCCGCCGGATGAACAATAGCCGGCAACGTTATAATCCGATGTCGGAGCACGCTCATGGCAATGCCATCGATGTCGGCACTTTCATCCTGAAGAACGGCCATGTGATCGACGTGCGCAAGAAGGGCCTGTTCTCCTTCCGAGAGGGTCGGCTGCTCAAGGCTGTTCGCATCGACAGCTGCCGTTATTTCGATACCGTACTCGGGCCGGGCAGCAACCCTGAACATTGGAATCATTTCCACTTCGACCTCAGGGAACGCAACGGCGGCCGGCGTTATTGCAGCCTTTGATTGGCGGTTCGCCGGAGACGCATACACCCTTGCCGGCGACGAAAGCTGATTTATCTGAGAGGGAAATCGCTGTTAATTGCGACGACCGGGGCGAGTGAGGGTTTCATGGAAGAAGCACCGAGAAGAAAAAGAAGCCTGGGGCGCGCGCTATTCGCTGCTCTGGTCGCCATTGTCGTCGTGATCGGCGGGCGCTGGTACGCCTATGTCGCCTATGCGGACGATCCCTTCGATGAAGTCGGCATCGGTCTCAATACGATGATGCCCGGACCCATACGCGACAAGGGCTGCGAGATGTTGAAAGCCCGTTTCGAGCACAAGACGCTGCCGCCAGCCGGTTGCGGTGTAAACGGCAGTTGGTAATCGGCGCGTCTTCGGTCATAAGCTGGCGAAAAAAGAAAAGCCGGCGAGGGCCGGCTTGAGCGGCGCATGGCAACGACGGGGATCCTTGCCTGCTCCAAAAAACAATTTCATGTTGCAATGATGCGATGCAATATCAATGTGGCGGCAATAAACTATGGAGTATTGTCGGCGCTGACGAAGTCGCCAAGAGGCGTTGGGCGGAGTTGCGACGAACGTTGCTCACCTAAGGGCTTATATGCCCGACGAAGGTCACGATTTGATGACAGCTTATTTGGCATAAGCGAACGCTGTGTTTCAGCTCCGCGGGATGGTAAAAGCACAAGACGGGCTATATAGCGGGCAAACGCCGCGAAATTAATCATATAGACCGGACTTTACTTGCATCATGGCTCCGATCATTTCCATCCGCAGTCTTACGAAAACATATGCCAACGGATTCCAGGCGCTGAAAGGTATCGATCTCGATATCGAGCAGGGAGAAATCCTTGCCTTGCTCGGGCCGAATGGTGCCGGCAAGACGACATTGATTTCGATTGTCTGCGGGATCGCCAATCCGAGCGGTGGCTCGGTGATGGTCGGCGGCCATGACGTCGTGCGCGATTTTCGCGCCACGCGCAGCATGATCGGCCTCGTGCCGCAGGAGCTGACCACCGACCAGTTCGAGACCGTGTGGAATACGGTGAGCTTTTCGCGCGGACTGCATGGCAAGAAACCGAACCCCGCACACATAGAGAAGGTGCTGCGTGACCTCTCGCTGTGGGACAGGAAGGACAACACGCTTCGCCAGCTGTCCGGCGGCATGAAGCGGCGCGTCCTGATCGCCAAGGCGCTGTCGCACGAACCGCAGATCCTTTTTCTCGACGAGCCGACCGCCGGCGTCGATGTCACGCTGCGCAAGGACATGTGGCACGTGGTCGAGCGCTTGCGAGGCTCCGGCGTCACGATCATCCTGACGACGCATTATATCGAGGAAGCCGAAGAGATCGCCGATCGTGTCGGCGTCATCAATGGCGGCCAGTTGCTGCTCGTTGAGGAGAAGAAGGCGCTTATGGCCAAGCTCGGCCGCAAGCAGCTGATCCTTGATCTCAGCGAGCCGCTGGATGCCATACCGCACTGCCTCGAAGGCAACGGGCTTTCGCTCGGATCAAACGGTCTGACGCTGATCTACGATTTCGATGCCCAGCACGAACAGTCGAGCATCGCGGTGCTTCTGTCGCGGTTGGCAGCCGAAGGGATCCACTTCAAGGACCTCTCGACGCGCCAGAGTTCGCTCGAGGACATCTTCGTATCGCTGGTGGGAGAAGGCAAATGAACTTCGAGGCGATCAAATCCATTTATTCCTTCGAGATGGCCCGCACGCGCCGCACGCTGCTGCAGAGCGTCGTTTCGCCGGTCATTTCCACCTCGCTCTACTTCATCGTCTTCGGCGCCGCCATCGGCTCGCGCATCCACATGGTCGACGGCATTTCCTACGGCGCCTTCATCACGCCGGGCCTGATCATGCTGACGCTGCTCGGTCAGTGCATCAGCAACGGCTCCTTCGGCATCTACTTCCCGAAATTCACGGGCACGATTTATGAAGTCCTGTCCGCTCCGGTCGCCATGACCGAGATCGTTCTCGGCTATGTCGGCGCGGCGGCGACCAAGGGCATGATGATCGGCCTGATCATCCTGCTGACGGCGAACTTCTTCGTTGACATCACCATCCAGCATCCGTTCATGATGATCCTTTTCTTCGTGCTGACGGCGGTGACCTTCAGCCTGTTTGGCTTCATGATCGGCATATGGGCCGGGAATTTCGAGCAATTGAACCTTATTCCCATGCTCGTCGTGCCGCCGCTGACCTTCCTCGGCGGCAGCTTCTATTCCATCAACATGCTGCCACCCTTTTGGCAGGCCGTCAGCCACCTCAACCCGGTTCTCTATCTCGTTAGCGGCTTCCGCTGGAGCTTCTACGGTATCGCCGACGTCAATCCGGTGCTGAGCCTTGCCATGATCACGCTTTTCCTGGTCATCTGTCTGGGTGTTCTCGGATGGATTTTCAGGACGGGGTACCGATTGAGAAACTAAGCACGCCGCTATCGTCGGACATCTCAATATGGCAGGCAATTGCGGATGACGCGGTCCGGCGCTCCGACAATCTCATTTTCGTCCGGGGCGATCTATCGCTGCTGACCTGATGTCTCTTCAGCCCCCACGGCGCGTTCAACCGGCTGCCATCTTTTTGCGCGGTGCGATCGTCATGGCCATGACACCCGCTACGACGCAGACAAGACCCGCGGCTGCCGTCGAGGATACGGGTTCGCCGAGGAAGATCACGCCTATCCCGACGCCGATGGGAACGCGCAAGTAGGCCTGCGCAGTGGTGCCGACCGAACCCAGAGTTTGAATGAGCCGGAAATAGATGCTGAAGGCGAGGGCGGTCGAAACGATCGACAGGCCGAGCAGGGACAGGATCGAGGCCGTTGACGGCGTGATCTGCCAAGGATGCTCGAAAAACAAGCTGCCGGGGATAAGGAGAGCGGCGCCGCATAGCAACGAGCCGGCGGCGGGCATCATCG
Organism: Rhizobium sp. SG570; assembly: GCF_012275345.1. Taxonomy (NCBI): domain Bacteria; kingdom Pseudomonadati; phylum Pseudomonadota; class Alphaproteobacteria; order Hyphomicrobiales; family Rhizobiaceae; genus Rhizobium; species Rhizobium sp. SG570. The sequence continues at coordinate 19,760 of NZ_JAAZQI010000012.1, forward strand.
GATCCAGTCCCTTGAAATTGCGCCCGAACAGTGCGGCGCTGGCATAGCAGACCGATGCGGCGATGACGGCGAACTGCGCGGGCAGTTGCCGGCCTACTCCATTCAATGCATCGAGGCCGATGATGAGACAAATTCCTGCCATGCCGGCCACGACGCCGAACAGCTTGCGTCCCGTCAACCGCTCGCTGCGAAGAAGGATTGCCGAGAGCAGGAATGCAAAGATCGGTGTCGTGGAATTCAGGATCGTTGCCAGGCCGGCGTCGAGCGTCTGTTCGGCCCAGGCGATCAGCGTGAAGGGAATCGCGCTGTTGAGGCAGGATTGAACGAGAAAGCGCCGCCAGGTCGCCGCATCTCTCGGCAGATGGAGGCCGCGCCAGCGAATGATCGCAAGGAGAACGAGGCCGGCGATCAAGGTGCGGGCGGCAATCAGCGTGATTGGCGGAATGGTCGCCACGCCGACGCGGATAAAGCTGTAGGACGCGCCCCAGCAGGTCGCGAGGATCAAGAGAAGCAGCAACTCTGTCGTTATGTTGGTCTTTGCGGATGCCATGCGCATTTCACTCTTTGTACGGTTCAGATCTGCCGTCTTTTAGAGTGACGGGACCGAGGAATGCTTCGATCCCGGCCGAACTATCGATTGCCGTCGTTCGCCTCGCTCAATCCCTGAGCCGAAGCTCGTCGGTCTGCATCTGCAACGAGCCCAAAGTCTCCAGGAAGCTCATGCCGAGCAGGCTCTGGTCGAGCCTGCCTGCCTCGGCCACGGTCGCCTCGACGTCACGGCGCTTGATCGGGCCGATGGCGACCGAGCCGAGCTCGACGGGAGCGGCTTTGGCGCGACCATTGGCGGTCAGCACGGTCATGGAATAGGTGAGGTTTTCCGGGATGATGCCGACGCGTTCGGCGTCTTCCTGCGAAAGCGCGATGGTGCTGGCGCCGGTGTCGATGAGCATATCGATCGGCTGTCCGTTAATCAGCACTTCCGCTTCGAAATGCCCGTTCGAGCGCTTGTGGAGGATGATCTCCTGTCCGCCTTCGCTTGTGGTAACCACGACCGCATGTCCCGGCATCAATCCGGCGAAGACGCGGTTTCCGACCTGCTCGGCGTCGTGGCGATAGATATAGACGGTTGCCAACGCCATGATGACGACCAGCCAGATCAGGAGATTGCGCAGCGACTGGCTGACGGTCTGTCGGCTCGCCCAGACTGCGGCGCTCATCATCAGGGCGATCGGCAACAGATAGACGATGCGGGCGAAGTCGTCATTGTGCATGCCGAAGGTCGTGCCGCCGCTGTTGTTGAAGATGAGCAGCGCAAGGCCGATCCCGAGAATGGCGAGAACGATGTTCAAGCGGTTCATGCGGTACTGCGCTCCCGCGCCAGCCGTTGGCGGCGGGTTTCCCTGCGAGGCTTGCGTTCGACCTTCGTCAGGCGCTCGGGCAGGGTCTGCATGATCTCGCGGCGTTCGTCGTCGCTATACGTCATCCAAGCACCGATTTCCTCGGTCGTGCGTCCGCAGCCGAAGCAATAGCCGGTGTTCGTATCGATGGAACAGACAAGGATGCAGGGTGTCAGCATGAGATCATATATCGATGCTTCAAATGCACATAGCAAGAGTGCACAGGGATGCGATCTCGCAAATCTGCTGCGTCGCGCCGATGGTGTCGCCGGTGTGGCCGGACAGTCTTTGGCGCACGCGTCGGGTGACGAGAAACGTCGCGGCGGCGGTTACGAGAAGGCAGGGAACAAGCGCGGGAATACCCAGGCTCGGCCAAATGAGGAACGTCGCAAGGCCTAGTGCCACGATCAGCGCCAGCTGCATGGCATCGCCATCCGGCCTGCCGGCGGAAGCCGCGATTCCATCCGGTTTGGCGGGAGGGAGTGCATACCAGTGCCACACCATCGCGCCGCGGCTGAGGGCGACGGTTGCCAGAAGAGCGGCTGCTGCATCGAATGGCAGGGTGCCACGGCCGATGGCCGCCAATGCCGCGGCGCGCAGCCCGAAGGAGAGGATCAGCGCGCAAGCGCCATAGGTGCCGATGCGGCTGTCCTTCATGATGGCAAGCGCGCGCTCGCGGTCCTTGCCGCCACCCAATCCGTCAGCGGTGTCGCTGAGACCGTCCTCGTGCAGCGCACCTGTGATGACCGTTTGCAGCGTGAGAGCCAGCAGCGCTGCCATCAGCGGATCGATGTGAAGGGCAAGCAGCACACCGAAGACAAAGGCGGCGGGCAGGGCGATCAGCAATCCGGCAAAGGGGAAGGCGCGGGAAACCCGCGCGAGCTTGCCGTCATAGCCTGTGAAAAACGAGGTCGGCACGGGAATGCGACTTAAAAAGGCGACCGCGCGCGCGATGTCGCGCATGTATTCCCGCATTTCTTCCTCTCCCCGCTACCGGCGCGACAGCATCGGGCGCTTTTGGAGTTGTTCGCGCCGATTCCGAAGACTAATAGAGTCGCACGCAAAGAACCTGATTTGAGACCAAAAGACAAGGAACGGCATTCATGAGCGTAACCGGCTTGCCATTCGACGATTTCCGCACCCTGCTGCGCGACCTGCCTGGGCCGGATGCGCAGGCGCTCGTGGCGGCGCGCGAGCGCGACGCGCAGCTCACCAAGCCGCCCGGCGCGCTCGGTCGGCTCGAGGAGATCGCCTTCTGGCTGGCGGCCTGGACCGGCCGGCCGCCGGCGGTGACCCGGCCGCTGGTCGCGATATTTGCCGGCAATCACGGTGTCACCAAGCAGGGAATTACGCCATTCCCGCCTTCCGTCACGCAGCAGATGGTGGAGAACTTCGCCGCCGGTGGCGCGGCGATCAACCAGATCTGCGTCACCTATGATCTCGGCCTCAAGGTCTTCGATCTGGCGCTCGATTTTCCGACGGCCGACATCACCGAGGAGCCGGCGCTGAGTGAGCGCGACTGTGCCGCGACCATGGCCTTCGGCATGGAGGCGATCGCCGGCGGTACGGACTTGCTCTGCATCGGCGAGATGGGCATCGGCAACACCACCATCGCCGCCGCCATCCACTATGCGCTTTACGGCGGCAAAGCGGAGGACTGGGTGGGTCCGGGAACGGGCTCCGAGGGCGAGATGCTGAGGCGCAAGATCGTTGCCGTCGAGAAGGCGGTCGCGCTGCACCGCGCTCATCTTTCCGATCCGCTGGAGGTCCTGCGTCGTCTCGGCGGTCGTGAGATCGCCGCCATGGCTGGCGCCATTCTTGCGGCACGCATGGAGCGCATCCCTGTTATCATCGACGGCTATGTCGCGACCGCTGCCGCCTCCGTCCTCAAGGCAGCCAATCCATCCGCGCTCGATCATTGCCTGATCGGTCACGTTTCGGCGGAGCCGGGGCATTTGAGGTCCATCGAGAAGCTCGGCAAGACACCGCTCCTGGCGCTCGGCATGCGGCTCGGTGAGGGCACCGGCGCGGCGCTTGCGGCCGGGATCGTCAAGGCCGCCGCGGCCTGCCATTCCGGGATGGCGACGTTCGAAAGCGCCGGTGTCGCCAACAAGCACTGATCGAATATGGTGGCGAGATGCCGGAGAGGTATTTCGCCACTGAATTTCCTGTGGAGCGATCGTTTCACGTCATAAATCTGTAGTGAATTTCGAGGGCGTTCGAAAGTGTCGTCTTGCTTCATCGAAGCTGAGGCGGTATTCGCGAAGCGTCTAATTTGCAATCGGAACATTGCGGGCGGAGCGGGCATGGCCGAGTTTTCGAAACCAGCAGTCACCAAGGAAACGGGTTTCAGGCATTTCTTTGCCGCTGCCGGTTATTCCTGGGGTGGTTTTCAACGGCTGCTTCAGGAGGCTGCTTTTCGCCAGGAGCTGCTGTTTGCAGCGGTTTCACTGATCCTGCTGATCGTAATCGGTGCAAGCCTCGGTGAGATCGTCATTGGCATGGTGCTTTTCCTCGGCGTTTTTGCGATCGAAGCAATGAATACAGCCGTAGAAGAGGTCATAGACCGGATTTCGCCGGAGATTTCCAATGTCGGCAAGTATGCCAAGGATCTTGGCTCCTTCGCCGTGTTTTGCATGCTGGTCGCTGCCGGCATCTATATGCTTTACGTTGTCGGCAGCCATTTGCTTTTCCGCTAGGCGCCGGAAAACGAACCTCAGGCGAAGCTCTTCTTGCGCCGTTCGATGAGCGGTGCGTCCTCGACGGCCGGCAGGCTTTGCAGCACGCGTCTGGCCGGCAGAATGGCGATGACCTCGGTGCCTTCACGCAGCTTGGATTTCAACATGAACTGACCGTCATGCTTGGCGAGGATGGCCTGCACGATCGGCAACCCCAGGCCGGTTCCTTGCTCCGCGCTCTTGATGGCGATCGAGCCCTGCCCGAAGGCGGAGAGGACCACCGGGATCTCCTCTTCGGGAATACCAGGCCCATTGTCCTTGATTGCCACATATTGTCCGCCTCCGGCCGTCCAGCCGACCTTGACGCTGATTTCGCCGCCTTGCGGCGTGAATTTCACGGCGTTCGACAGAAGGTTGAGGATCACCTGACGCAAGGACTTTTCATCTGCCCATATCGAGGGAAGCTGCGGCTCGAATTGAGACGAGATGGATATGTTCTTGCCGCGGGCGCGCAGCTGCACCATGCCGATGCAATCCTCCGCCACATCGAGCAGCGAGATTGCTTCCTCGTTCAGCTCGTATTTGCCGGCTTCGATGCGCGACAGATCGAGGATCTCGTTGATCAGGTTGAGCAGGTGCTGCCCGGAGCGATGAATATCGGTGGTGTATTCGCGATAGGTCGCATTGTTCAACGGCCCCATGACCTCAGCCGACATGACCTCGGAAAATCCGAGAATGGCGTTCAGCGGCGTTCTGAGTTCATGCGACATGGAGGCGAGGAAGCGTGATTTGGCGAGGTTTGCCTCCTCGGCACGCCTGCGCGCCTCGTCGGACATGGACTTTGCGACTTCCAATTCCACGATCAGATCATCCTTTTCAGATTGGAAGGAAAGGATCTTCAGATTGGATTGAAACATCCGATTGGTGATGAGGGTGAAGAAAATCACGGCGACGGAGACCGCCGCAGTCAGCGCGATGTCGGAGGGCTTTCGTGTCAGGATCGCGGTTACGGCAAGAGCTACCGTGGCCGGTGCAAAGGAAAAGGGAACGGCGCGCGGCAGCATGAAGTTGGCCATCGCCGTGATGCAGATGGCCACCAGCAATGTCGCGCCCTTATAGAGGCTGAAGCTGTCGCCGCCGCAGGTCGCGCAGCCTTGCATGGCGAAGATTGCCCAACAGAGGCCGACAAGCAGCTGTCCCAGCAACAGGATCTGACGCCATTTCCTGGCGCTCTCGGCGGTTATGTCCTGCTTCTTTGCTCGTCTGCCGAGCAGCATGTTGATGGCATGCGCCGTCAGAATGGGAATGGTCCAGAAGAAGATTTGGACGTCACGCGTCAGATAGACGCCGAGCGCCGCGACGACGATGGCGAAGATCGGCACGATTGCCGCACCTTGCAGCAACGTGTCGATATGCATGACCATAAGTTCGCGATCGAAGTTGCGGCTGTGGCCGGTTTGCAGGCGCTCGCGCGTCTGCCGCACGGCCTTCGACACAGCCCGGTTGCGGTGACTGCGCGATCGGTCGACGATGTTTTTATCTGTCGATGTGCTGACGCCGGTTCTCATGGACACATTGAAACTTGGCCTGCGTGAGATTACAGACTAGCGGTCAAATCTTAAGAAGATGCTGCGACGAAATGATTTGTTTGCCATCTTTGCCAAGGATTTATTCTTAAAGGAGGCAGTAGCGTGACGCGGTCCAGCCGCCTGTTTCGTGACGGCGTGACCACATTTGCTCTGCTCGCGGTGCTCGGTTTGCTGGCGTTGAAGATGAATAATCGCCCGGAACTCATTCAAACCGGCAGCTTTTTCGTTATCGATGGTGATACGCTCTCATCCGATGGCGAGCGCTTCCGACTGCTTGGCATCGATGCGCCTGAGTATCGTCAACAATGTCGACGCAACGGCATAGACTGGGCTTGCGGCGAAGAAGCGCGCCGAACCCTCAACACACTTATTAACGCCGGCACACCGGAATGCCGTGGACGCGACCATGATCGCTATGGCCGGCTGCTCGTAACTTGCATGGCGGGCGAGCTCGATATCAATGGTGAAATGGTTCGCAGCGGCATGGCGCTGTCCTACGGCGGCTATACCGCCGAGGAGCACGCGGCGCGGCAGGCGAAGGCCGGAGTTTGGGCCGGTGATTTCGAGCGGCCGAAGGACTATCGGCGCGAGGAGAATGTGGCGCAATCCAATGGAAGCAATTCGCTCACAGGCCTGATCGACTATCTGCAGCAACTCGTCGGATGGAGGACGCAGTGAAGCGGGAAAGTGAATTGCAGGCCCTGCATTCGGCGATTGCCGTATGTCGACTCTGTCGGGACGCGCCGGCGAAAGGCGAGGCGGATCGGCTGCCGCATGAGCCACGGCCGGTCGCGACGCTCTCATCGACGGCGCGTATCCTGATTGCGGGGCAGGCGCCTGGCCTGCGCGTTCACGAGAGCGGCCTGCCGTTCAACGATGCTTCCGGCGATCGGCTGCGGCAATGGTTGAGTGTCGATCGCGAGAGCTTCTATAACCCCGACCATTTCGCCATGTTGCCGATGGGCTTCTGCTTTCCCGGCTATGACGCAGCCGGTAGCGATCTGCCGCCGCGCAGGGAATGCGCGCCTTTATGGCGGCAGAAGGCCGTGGATGCGATGCCGCAGATCGAGCTGATCCTGACGATCGGTCAGTATGCCCAGGCATGGCATCTCGGCGCTGAGCGCATGGCGTCGATGACGGAAACGGTCGCGGAATGGCGGCACTATTTACTCTCGCGCCGATCGCCGGCCGTTCTGCCGTTGCCGCATCCGAGTTGGCGCAACAGCGGCTGGCTGAAGCGTCATCCCTGGTTTGAGGCGGAGTTGCTCCCCGCGTTACAAGAACGTGTGAAAATCCTGATTTCTTGAAAAAAGTTTCTTTTCTCCCGCTTAAAGTAGGCTATAGAGAGAATATAATTCGAAGGGATGCTTAAATGGACCGTCTTGACCGCAAAATCCTGCGTCTTCTGCAGGAGGATTCCACTCTGGCCGTGGCCGATCTCGCCAAGAAGGTCGGGCTGTCAACGACACCATGCTGGCGCCGCATCCAGAAGATGGAAGAGGACGGCGTCATTCGCCGCCGCGTGGCGCTTCTCGATCCTGAAAAGGTCAACACCAAGGTCACCGTTTTCGTTTCCATCCGCACCAACAGCCACTCCATCGAATGGCTGAAGCGTTTCTCCGAGGTGATTGCCGATTTCCCGGAAGTGGTGGAATTCTATCGCATGAGCGGCGATGTCGACTATTTGCTGCGGGTCGTCGTTCCCGATATCGCCGCCTATGACGCTTTCTACAAGCGCATGATCGCTAAGATAGAAATCCGCGACGTATCGTCGGTTTTTGCGATGGAGCAGATCAAGTATTCGACGGAGCTGCCGCTGGATTACATGCTGCTGGAGAATGCGAAGTCGAACGAGGACTGAGCGCCGCTTCGCAAGGGCGCTCAGCCGAATCGTTATTTCAGCTGATAGACTTTCGTTACTTCCGGTCCAGCCGTGCGAGCAGGGATGACGTATCCCAGCGGTTGCCGCCCATGGCCTGAACATCGCCGTAGAATTGGTCGACGAGCGCGGTCAGCGGCAGCTTGGCCTGGTTCTGGCGGGCTTCGGCGAGCACGATGCCGAGATCCTTGCGCATCCAGTCGACGGCAAAGCCGAAATCATATTTGCCGACATTCATGGTCTTGTGGCGGTTTTCCATCTGCCAGGAGCCGGCGGCTCCCTTGGAAATGACCTCCACCACCTTTTCGATATCGAGGCCGGCTTGCTTGCCGAAGTGGATGCCTTCGGCAAGACCCTGAACGATGCCCGCGATGCATATCTGGTTGATCATCTTGGTCAATTGGCCAGCACCGACCGCTCCCATCAGGCCGACCATGCGAGCATAGGCGTCGATCACAGGTCGTGCCTTCTCGAACACGGCTTCATCGCCGCCGCACATGACTGTCAGCACACCGTTTTCCGCGCCGGCTTGCCCGCCGGAGACGGGCGCATCGATGAAGTTGGCGCCTTTCTCCCTGGCGGCAGCGTAGAGTTCGCGTGCCACTTCGGCGCTGGCGGTGGTGTTGTCGACGAGTATCGCGCCGGCTTTTATGCCTGAAAGGATACCGTTTTCGCCGATCGTGACCGAGCGCAGGTCGTCGTCATTACCGACGCAGGTGAAAACGAAGTCGGCGCCTTCGGCGGCCTCAGCCGGGGTGGGGGCGAACTTGCCCTCGAACTGCTTGGCCCATGCCTCGGCCTTGGCAATGGTCCGGTTGTAGACGGTGACGTCATGCCCGCCCTTGACCTTCAGATGCCCCGCCATGGGATATCCCATGACGCCCATGCCGATGAATGCGACCTTTGCCATTTTCGTTACTCCCTGACCGATTTTGACTGAAGGCTTAGCGGAAAGGCTAGAGGGACGGAAGACCGATTTATCGGCTAACTTGTCACGGTGCCACAGGATTTGAAATTTCATTTCTAATTTATGATGTTTTTCGAAACCAAATTTCGTCTCGGGTGAGAAACTTCAATATATCCTTTGTCGATATATTCTATGGATTTGCGATGCTCAAGCATCGATAAACAAGCCGGCGGCCGCAGGAAGCGCCAAGGCGCCATGAAAAGGATCTTCGATGATTTCGCGCAGACAGACACTCGGCCTCCTTGGCGCCACGGCAGCTGCCTTCGCGTTGCCCTCCCTCCGGCCGGCACGTGCCGCTGCGGCGACGAGCCTTCGCATTGGCTGGCAGAAGAACGGTGTTCTGGCGCTCGCCAAGCGTAAGGGAGCGCTGGAAAAACTGCTCTCCGGTCGTGGCATCTCCGTCGAATGGTCGGAATTCACGTCCGGCCCGCCGCTGCTCGAAGCGCTCGGTGCGGGTGCTCTTGATTTCGGCGCGACCGGCGATGTGCCGCCGCTCTTTGCGCAGGCCGCCAACGGCAACCTGCTCTATGTCGGCCTTTACACGGGCAGCCCCGAAAGCTCGGCCATTCTGGTCCGCAAGGATTCGCCGATCCAGACGCTTGCCGACCTCAAGGGGAAGAAGGTCGCCTTCAAGCGCGGCTCCAGCGCTCACAACGTGACCGTCAAGGCCTTGCGCAAGGGCGGACTGACGGTCAACGACGTCCAGGCGCTCGATCTTGCGCCGCCGGATGCCTCGGCCGCTTTCAAGACAGGCGCCATCGATGCCTGGTCGATCTGGGATCCCTATCTTGCCATTGCCGAAGCGGATCCTGATACCCGCATCCTCGCGACTGCCCGCGGCATCGTCGACTCCTTCAGCTATTTCCTGGCGAACGGCGATTTCACCAAGGGCAATCCGCAGGTCATTACCGACGTGATCGCCGAACTCGCCAAGGTGGGGGCAGCGGCTCAGTCCAATCTCGACGACACAGTTACGGCCCTGTCTCAGATCACCGGCGTTCCGGCCGACGTGACGCGGGTAACATTGACGCGCCCCGGCTCGGATCTTGGCAGTGTTTCGACCATTACCGATGCGGCGGTCGCCTATCAGCAGGGGCTGGCCGATGAATTCTACAATCTCGGGATTGTCCCGAAGAAGCTGACCGTCACTGATATCGTCTGGCGGCCGAAGGCGAGCTGAGCACTGGCGGCCTGCTTGCAGATGCCCGTGCGGCCCGCGTCTCAAACATCGCGGACGGGGGTCCGCATGGGGAAAAATATTCCGCCGAACGCCCGGCAATAGAAAATCTGTATTGTCGATATAATTCATAGTCTATGTCACTATCCGATCGAAGCATCGGGAAGTGGCTCCCGACCACGCGCATCCAGAAGGCAGGAACACTTCATGACCGCGACTGCAAAACCCATCGACTTCCTGTGGTTCATTCCCACTTCCGGCGACGGCACTTATCTCGGTACGACCGACCTCAATCGCGGCCCGGAGATCGGCTATCTCCAGCAGATCGCACAGGCGGTCGATCGGCTGGGTTATACGGGCGTGCTGCTGCCGACGGGCGTCTCCTGCGAGGAGTCCTTCGTTACGGCGGCGGCTCTTTCGGCGCATACCCAGAAGCTGAAATTCCTGGTGGCGATCCGTCCCGGCACCGCTTCGCCTGCTTATTACGCCCGTCTCGCCTCGACGCTCGACCGCGTTTCGAACGGTCGCGTGCTGCTCAACATCGTCGTCGGCGGCAGCCCGGCGGAGCTGGCAGGCGACGGCATTCATCTGGAGCATGACGAGCGTTACGCCCACGCCGATGAGTTCTTCCATGTCTGGGAGGAATTGCTGGAGAAGGGATCTTCGACCTTCGAGGGCAAGTATATCAAGGCCACCAACGCAAGACTGGGCCTGCCGCCGGTGCAGTCGCCGCGCCCGCCGCTCTATTTCGGCGGTTCTTCGGATGCCGGCATCGAATTCTCTGTCGGCCGTGTCGACAAATACCTGACCTGGGGCGAGCCGCCGGCGCTGGTGGCCGAGAAGATCGAGAAGGTGCGGGCCGCTGCCGCCAAGCGGGGCCGCGAGGTCAGCTTCGGTATTCGCCTGCACTTCATCGTCCGCGAGACGGATGAGGAGGCATGGGCCGCGGCCGACAGGCTGATCTCCAAGCTCGACGATGAGACGATCCGCGAAGCGCAGGAGCAGTTCGTCAAGCAGTCCGACTCGGTCGGCCAGAAGCGCATGGCGGCCCTTCACGGCGGCCGCCGCGACAAGCTGGAAGTTTCGCCGAACCTCTGGGCGGGCGTCGGCCTGGTGCGCGCTGGTGCCGGCACGGCGCTTGTGGGGTCACCGAAGACGGTGGCGGCAAGGCTGCGTGAATATCAGGAACTCGGCATCGAAACGGTGATCGGCTCCGGTTATCCCCATCTGGAGGAAGCCTATCGCGTCGCGGAGCTCTTGTTCCCCGAACTCGGATTGAACCGCGAGGAGCAGCGAGCCGGATTCCGCAACGAGTTCGGCGCGAAGCAGATTTTTGCCGGCGGCAGCCATGGCGGCAATCTGAAAGTCGTTTCCGGCTCGTGAGCCATCCTTCCAAGGAGATCCCCATGTCGGCATTCGATACTTCCTTCCTACGCGTCGGCGCCGAAAGCCGGGCTCGTCCGGTCAAGGCTGCAAGGCAGACCATCTCGATCGAGCGGTTTCTGCCCTTCCTGCTGCCCATCGTCGTGATCGCGGCATGGCAGCTCGGCTCGTCGGTCGGATGGATCTCGACGCGCATCATGCCGTCACCCGCAGCAGTCGTGACCGCCTTCTGGCAGACGACGATTTCCGGTCAGCTGCCGAACAACATTCTCGTCAGCGCCGGTCGCGCCTTTGCCGGCCTGCTGGTCGGCGGCTCGCTCGGCTTCCTGCTCGGCATCGCCAACGGCGTATCGCGTCTGTCTGAACAGTTGACCGACACAACGCTGCAGATGCTGCGCACCATTCCGCACCTTGCCATGGTGCCGCTTGTCATCCTCTGGTTCGGGATCGGCGAGGAATCGAAGCTGTTCCTGACGGCGCTCGGCGTGCTTTTCCCGATCTATCTCAACACCTATCACGGCGTGCGCAATGTGGATCGCGGCCTGATCGAGATGGGGAAGGTCTACGGCATGAGCTACTGGACGCTGTTCAGGAAAGTGATCTTTCCCGGCGCCCTGCCGTCCATCCTTGTCGGACTGCGCTTCGCACTCGGCATCATGTGGCTGACGCTGATCGTTGCGGAGTCGATCGCCGCATCGTCGGGCATCGGCTACATGGCCAACAATGCCCGTGAGTTCGGCATGACCGATGTCGTGGTCCTGACGCTGGTCATCTACGCCATCCTCGGAAAGCTTGCCGATGTCGTCGCACGGACAATCGAGCGCAGGACGCTCCGCTGGAACCCGGCCTATCAGAATTGAGGAGCGTGCCATGAGCGTGATCGCACCGGATCGTTTTCGACCGCAAGCCGCAAGTGTCGCTCCGCAAGCCGCGGGTGCTGCCGCCATACATATCAGGGGGCTGGAAAAGAGCTTCGGGAACAATCGAGTCCTGCGCGGCATCGATCTCGATGTTCCTGCCGGCCAGTTCGTCGCCGTGATCGGGAAAAGCGGGTGCGGCAAGAGCACACTGCTGCGCATCCTGATGGGGCTCGATGAGCCGAGCGAGGGGCATCTGCGCTTCGAGGTGGCGGGCGGCAGCGACACGGAACCCAATACCCGCATCGTCTTCCAGGAGCCGCGCTTGCTGCCCTGGCTTTCGGTCGCGGACAATGTGGCTGTCGGACTGGGCGAGGGTGTACCCCGCGATCTAGTGCGCGGTGCAACGGTTTCGGTTCTCTCAGAAGTGCAGCTTGCGGAGAAATCAGGCGAATGGCCGTCCAGGCTTTCCGGCGGCCAGAAGCAACGCGTGGCGCTCGCCCGGGCACTCGTCAGCAAGCCCGGCGTGCTTGCGCTCGACGAGCCTCTGGGCGCCCTGGATGCGCTGACCCGCATCAGCATGCAGGAGCTGCTCAACCGCGTCTGGCGCGAGCTTGGCTTTACCGCAGTGCTCGTAACGCATGATGTGAGCGAAGCCGTGCACCTTGCAGATCGCGTCGTGGTGCTGGACGAAGGGAGGATCGTGCTCGATCTTGCCGTTCCCTATCCGCATCCGCGACGTCACGGCAATCCGGCGCTGGCCGAACTCGAGGGGCAGCTGCTGGCCGCGATCCTCGGCGAGGCGCGCGCCGGCTAGCGCAATTCCAGGAAAAGTGTTGAGCGATTTTCCGTCCGGAATTATGCAAAAGCAACGAAACAGAGCAATTAGACAACGCTTAATCGCTCTAATTCGGCCTGGTCTCGTCGCCCTCGATGTAGAGCCGAAGGCGATCAAAGCCGATTTCAGTGCCCATCAGCCGCGATCCGTTGTCGCCGTAGCCGTCGAGGAAAACCACCTGTTCGACGAAGGACATTTTCGTGCTCGCGGGCTCCGGCGTGAAGGTGACCGTTGCCAGCGATACGGAAATTCTGACGTCGTCGAGCATCATGTCGAAGGCATAGATAATGCGCTCGTTCTCGACGACGTCGATGTAGCGGGCCTGATAGGCATGCACGACGCCGTCCGTCGAGGCGACGCGGCTGCTTTCGCTGCCGCCGGCGCGAAAGTCGAGCCTGAATTCCAACGGAACCCAATCCTCGTGGCAGGCAAACCATTGCCGCTTCTGCTCGGCGATCGCCCAGGCATTGAAGACTCGCGACAGGGGTGCCTGGAAGTGACGCTCTATGGTGAGCGTCCTGTGTTCCGTTAATTTTGTGCTCATTCGGTCGTTGTCTCCGTTGAAGCATCCGCGAGAAAAAGATCGAGACGGTCGAAAGTCTTGTTCCACGATGCCTTGCGTTCGGCAACCCAGCGCTCAACCGATGCTAGCGCCTCCTTGCGAAGGTGATAGGTCCGCACCCGGCCGGTTTTTTCCGACAATACCAGGCCGCTCGCCTCCAGCACATGCAGATGCTTCATTACGGTCGGCAGCGCCATGGCGAAGGGTTGCGCCAATTCCGTTACGGAAGCAGGACCCCGGCCGAGCCGGTCGATCATGTCGCGCCGGCTCTGATCGGAAAGCGCCTGAAACATCCGGTCGAGTGCCTGCGGCTCTTCAATCATGCGACCGGCTCTTCAATCATGCGACTTTTCCGGGCGGAATTGGGCGGGCAGTTTCTCGTGATAGGGATAGAGGTGGAAATAGGGCATCGCTTCCTCAAGTACACGGGCGAAGGACGGGCGGTCGAGAAGGCGTTGGTAGTATCCCTTCAGTCGGGATTGTGTTTCATCGAAGGGCACGAGCGTTTCGGAGTAGAAGAGGGCAGGTGCCGCGGCGCAATCGGCCATAGTCAAGCTATCGCCGGTGATCCAGGTCTTCTCGCTGAGCTGTTGCTCGATCATGCCGTAGGCGGTGCGCAGCAGCGCTTGTGCTTCGGCGACGCTCTGAGGGTCGCGTGCGTCGTCCGGTCGGCGTATGTCCGCAACGATCTTCTGCATCGGCTCCTGAACGTAGAGATCGAAGAAGCGGTCCCAGAGCCGGACGCATAGGGCATCCGTCGGATCGAGCGGCAACAGCGGTGTCGTACTTGGATAATGCCGATCGAGATATTCGATGATGATGCTGGTTTCGGGAATGGTGCTGTCAAGCGTTTCGTCACGCAGCACGGGAAATTTGCCGATGGGCCAGAGGCGCACCAGCGATGCGCGCGATGCCTCATTGCCAAGGTCGATGATCCGGCTTTCGAACGGCGTGCCATTCTCATAAAGCGCCATCAGCACCTTATGGCAGAAGGAGGCAAGGGGATGCTGATAGAGAACAAGGGACATGCGACGACCTTTCCCGCATCAAGGTTCGAGCTGAAACTTATCTAAATGGCTAAGTAACGGCTCGGACGTCATCTTGCAAGCAATAGTTATCCATTTGGATAACTATTGCCTCTGCCCAGCTTCGGTGATGTCAGTCTGCAAGGCGGCGCGCGATGACCAGATGGCCCGGCGTCGGCTGGCCTTCCTGCATCCGGACATTGATGTCGCTGATCTCGATCAGCTCGAAGCCCGTCTCCTTCAGCCGCTCGCGCACATAGGCCTCTGCGTGGGCGAAACGCTGGTGCGCGCCGACCATATAGGGGCGCCCGGCGAAGATCGCATCCGGCAGGGTTTCGGAAGAGAAGATGAAGAGGCCGCCAGGCGTCATATTGTCAGCTGCGCCGAAGAACAGGGGCTCCAGTGCGCCGAGATAGGGCAGGACGTCGGTGGCGGTGATCAGGTCGAAAGCCTCTTCGTCATTATCGTCAAGGAAATCCTCGACCTCGGCAACGAAGAGGGTTTCGTAGATGTCCTTTTCGTGGGCGACCTCGACCATGTTTTCGGAGAGGTCGATGCCGGTGATGTCCTCGACGATGTCGCGCAAGGTGCTTCCCGTGAGGCCCGTGCCGCAGCCGAGGTCGAGCATGCGCTTGAAGGGACCGAGGCCGAGCGCCTGCAGGCGTTGGCGGACGAGGGCCGGGACATGATAGCCGAGCTGCTCGACGAGCACGTCCTCGAAAACCTCGGCATGCTGGTCGAACAGCGTTTCGACATAGGCATCCGGCGCCTTCACAGGTGTTTCGCCACGCCCCATCGAGGCAATGCGGACGGCCGCGCCGCCGTGGTCCTCGGGGTCGATGGCCAGCACTTCCTCATAGGCGCTCACGGCGGCGTCGATATCGCCGGCCTTTTCCAGCGCCAGGGCGCGATTGTAGGCTTCCGCCAGCGCGTCTTCGTCGATCTTCTTCTTTGCCATGGATCAGCCGCCTTTCGTTTGTCCCGCAGGCATTAAGGCGCTTGATCGGCTTTTGCAATGCTTGCCTTGGAGGAGCAAAATATGGCTTGCGGCAACGGCGGGCCATGCGGCTGTCGCTCAAAAAAAGAAAAGGGAGGAAGAGACCATGGCTACGGAACTCACCACATCCCATCTCATCGACGGCGCGACGGATCAGAAACGGCCGCCGATGCCTTCGACACCGGGGGAGATCACCAGCACCTTGAGCCACTATTATCGCGGCGAGCTTGGCCGGATGACCAGTTGGCGGGACCGCATTGACCGGACGTCGAACTGGGCGATCACCGTCGTGGCCGCGCTATTGTCCGTATCGCTGTCCTCGCCGACCTCGCATCACGGCGTCTTGCTGTTCGGCATGATGCTGATCTCGCTGCTGCTGATGATCGAGGCGCGGCGCTATCGCTTCTTCGATATCTATCGCGCACGCGTGCGGCAGTTGGAACGCAGCTATTTTGCGCAGATCCTCGCCCCGGAAGCAGAGTTCAATCCCGATTGGGCACTGTCCATCGCCAAGAGCTTGCGGGCGCCGCGGTTTCTGCTCGGCTATTTCGATGCGATGGGGCGGCGGTTGCGGCGGAATTATTGCTGGATGTATGTCATTCTTCTGCTTGCATGGATCCTGAAAATCTCGACGCCGAAATTGCAAAGCGAAGGCGCGCCGCAGGAGTTTGCGCATTCGTGGAGCTATGTTGCCGACAACGCGGCGCTCGGACCAATCCCCGGCTGGCCGGTGATTGCGATAGTTGCTGTCTTTTATGCTGCCATTCTCTATGGCGTGCTGCGTCGCGGGCCGGACGACAGTGATTTCACCCGTGGCGAGGCGCATGTCTGAACGATCGGCGCAGCCGGCCTAGTGCAGAATGAATTCGCCCTTCAATGCCCGCCACTCGGTTGCGGATATCAGCTTGCGATGAACATATCGCACCGAATGGAGCGGTCCGTCCAACTTCTCCTGCCAGAACTTCAGGAAGCCGCGCATTTCCGGGAAGTTCGGGGCGAGGTCATAGTCCTGCCAGATATAGGTCTGGAGAAATTGAGGATGATCGGGCAGGCGGTACAAGATCTGCGCCGTCGTCAACCCATAGCCTTGCAGCTGCTTTTGCATGTCTTCGTGCATGAGGTCTCACTTTCCGTTCCCATTTTTTGTTCGTGACTCAGGGTCACAAGGATATGGAAACAGCTCATAGTAAACCCAAGCTTTACAAAAGTGTCGTAAAAGAAATTTTTATCATGAAAATCAATGTGTTAGCAGCGCATGCGGGCGAGTGCTGCCAAGTGAGCAGGCGGCGCTTAAGACGCCGCTGCTGCATCAGCGCTTGAGGTGCCGTGTCAGTTGCCCTTCCATCCGGGCCCAACCGTTACGCATGAGCTCAACGATCGCCAGATAGAAGATCGCCGCCCAGAGATAGGTCTGGTAATCATAGGTGCGCGAGAAAGCGTAGCGCGTTTCGCCCATCAGATCGTAGACGGTGATGATCGACACCGTAGCCGAGCTCTTGATCAGCAGGATGATCTCGTTGCCGTAGGGACGCAGAGCGACGATAAGCGCCTGGGGAATGATGATCTTGCGGAAGGCGATCCACGTATGGATGCCTAGAGAGTTTGCAGCCTCCCGCTGGCCGCTCGGTACGCTCTGGACGGCGCCGCGGACGATTTCCGTCTGATAGGCGGCCGTATTCAGCGTCATGGCGAAGACGCCGCAATAGAATGGATCCTTGAAGAACCACCAGAGGCCGATATCCTCGAAGAGCCAGCGAAAGCTCGGGAAGCCGTAATAGACCATGAATATCTGCGCCAGCAGCGGCGTGCCGCGGAAAAGATAGACATAGCAGTAGGTGAGGGTGCTCAGGATCTTGTTTTTCGACATGCGGGCGAATGCCAGCGGTATCGACAGGATCGCCCCGAGTATGAAGGACATGCCGACCAGCTTGACGGTGATCCAGAGGCCGTGGAGAAGCCGCGGTCCATAGGTATCAAGCTTCTCGACGTCCCAGTTGGTCACGATCATCGCCAGCAGCGAAATGCCAAGAAGGCTCCAGAGCGTCAGGAAGAAATAGCCGGCGATGCGGGACTTCGATAGCTTTCTGATTGTCTTGGGCGGTGCCGGTTGCGCCGCGATCAGGATTTCGGCATGGCTCATCGACGAACCTCCGCACGTTTGGCCCATCGATCGAGATAGAAGAGGCCGATAGAGGACGTGACGGCCAGCGTCAGATAGAACAGGCAGGCGATTGAATAGAAGGTGAAGGGCGCCTTCGTGGCGCGCACGGCGATACCCGTCTGCCGGATGATGTCGGCAAGACCGATGATCGAGACGTAGGACGTGTCCTTCAGCAGGTTCATCCAGAGGTTTCCGAGGTTCGGAAGCGAGATGCGAACAAGCTGAGGCAGAATGATCAGCCGCATGGTACGGACGCGGTGGAAGCCGAGTGCGTCGCCCGCCTCGTATTGACCTTTCGGAATTGCCTTGAAGGCGGATACCAGCACTTCCGAGCAATAGGCCGAGAAGACGATCGCCAATGCGAACATGCCGGCGGCGAAGGCATTGATCTCGATGGGTCCGTTATAGCCAAATCTGGCAAGGACCGATTGCAGCAGGATCTGCATGCCGTAATAGATGATGAAAAGCGTCAGCAGCTCCGGCAGGCCGCGGAAAATCGTGGTGAAGACACCCGCCGCGAGCCGTAGCGACTTCTCCTCCGATTGTTGCGCCAGCGCGACGAAGAAGCCGATGACCAGGCCGAGCGGCAGTGTCAGGACCGCAACGGCAATGGTAACCTTCAGACCGCCGGCGAGTTCATCGCCCCAGCCCGTATCGCCGCAGGCGAGCATCGTATTCTGGCCGAACACAGTGAACAAACCGGCCGGACCACACAACGGGTCGAAAATCGTACTCAGCCAGGTCCACAAGGAACCCAGCGCGGAAAACAATCCGCTCATGCCGTATTTCCCCTAGCGGCTTTTGCCGCGTTTCTGCTTATATTATTCTCGTTGTCAAACAAAAACGGCGGAAGAGCAAGCTTCCGCCGTCGTCTTTTCCAAGGGAATCGACGGGCGATCAGTCGCCGTAAACGTCGAAATCGAAGTATTTGTCCTGAATCTTCTTGTAGGTGCCGTCAGCACGGATCGCCGCGATGGCGGCGTTGAACTTGTCCTTGAGAGCCGTATCGCCCTTGCGAACGGCGATACCCGCACCGGCGCCGTTGATGACCGGATCGATCTTCAGCGTGCCGAGCATCTTGCAGCAGGCGCCCGCATCCGACTTGACCCATTCGGAGAGCACGACAACGTCGTCGATGGCGGCATCGATGCGGCCGTTGCCGAGGTCGAGCTTGTATTCATCAGCCGACGGATAGAGCTTCAGTTCGGCATCCTTGAGATGGGCGGAGGCGTAGTTGGCGTGCGTCGTCGAGGACTGGGCACCAATGGACTTGCCCTTCAGGGCTTCGTCTGTCGGTTCCTTGATGGTCGAATCCTTCGGCACGGCGATCGCCGGCGGCGTATTGTAGTACTTGTTGGTGAAGTCGACGATCTTCTCGCGCTCCGGCGTGATCGACATGGAGGAGACAATTGCGTCGAACTTCTTGGCCTGGAGGGCCGGAATGATGCCGTCGAAATCCTGGTTCACGAAGGTGCACTTGACCTTCATCTGATCGCAAAGCGCATTGGCTATATCGATATCGAAGCCGACGAACTTGCCGCCGGCATCGAGCGATTCGAACGGCGGGTAGGTGGCGTCCGTGCCGATGACGATCGTGTCGCCGTCCGCAAGCGCCGCGCCGGCGAGAAGCGACATAGCGGCGAAGGACGCAGCGGCAAGAAGACGAGTGGAGATGCGCATATTGATCCTCTCTGTTGGCGGCCGGCAGCTCATTATTGTTGATTGGCGTCCGGCTCGAGTGGAGCGGGTGGGTGACCCGCCTTGCGGCGATATTCGTACTTTTTTTTCGAAAATTGCAACTGGAATTACGAGGATGATCGTTGCCGTGCGATCCCGAGGCAATGCGAAAGCGCGCGCGGGAAATCTGAATGGAAGCCGTCCGGCGCATTCAGCCAGGGTTAATTGCGGCATCCTAATAGTCCCGGAACATATAGCGGCCTGCCGCGATTCAGTCTCACGAGAACCGAAATTCGGCCTGCTTCGTGAGACATCACGTCGCCCGCTGAGAGATTCGCAATTCGGCGAACAAAGATCATAAGAGGAGACCCATATGGGTAAGCGATCCAGACTATTTGCCAGTGCCGCGTTTCCGCTGCTTTCGCTATCGCTCGCATTCGAGCCGGCGGCGGCTGCGGCACTGCGCGAGCAGCCCGTCGCGCCATTGACCAATGACATTGTCGGCGTCGTCGCGGGTGGTGCCAATGCGAGCATCGAGGTCGCGCAGCAGGCGGCGCCTGCGGCTCAACCGGACGAAGAACAGCTCAAGCACAAGAAGCCTGGCGAGGGCGGCCAGGGCGAACCGCAAGGCCAGAAGCATGAAGGCGGCGCGGAACAGAAGCCGCCGAAGCAGCAGCCGGAAGCGCAGCCGCCGAAAGCGGAACATCAGCAGCCGGCACAGCAGGAACAGCCCAAGGCTGAACACAAGCAGCCGGCCGAAGCACCGCAGGCGCAGCCCGAAGCCAAGCCGCAGCCCAAGGCTGCAGCGCCGGAGCCGGCACCTGCGACACAGCAGCAAAAGCAGAATGCCCAGCAGCCGGCAAAGCAGCCTGAAGCAAAGCAGCCTGAGGCGGCACCGCAGCCAAAGGCAGAGCATAAGCAGCCTGCCGCCGAACAGCCGCAGGGCCAGCCCGCGCCGAAGGCGCAGCAGCCAGCCCCGGCTCAGAAGGTCGCTCCTGCCGCTGGTGAGCCGCAGAATCAGCAGGCTCAACCCGAAAAGCAGGTGCAGCCTGAACAGAAAGCCCCTCCCAAGCAACAGATCCAATCCGAGGCTCCGGCGCAGCAGCCGGCTGAGCAGCCGCTAGTACCTGCCGGCCAGCCTCCGAAGGGTCATAAGACTCAGCCGGGGACACAGGTTCAGCCTGAAACCCAACCCGGAACGCAGGTAGTACCCGGCGCGGAGCAGGGGCAAAAGCCGGCCGGAGACAAGACGCACGGCAAGCAGCCGCAGAATCAGCAGCAGGGCGAACAACCGGCGGCTAATCCGCAGCAGCCGGCTCAGAAGACCGAGCCCCAGGGGCAGCAGGGTCAGGAGCAAAACCAGGCCGCACCGCAGCCCGGCAAGCAGCAACCGAATAAGGCCGCTGAGACGCCGGCACAGGGCACTGCAACACCTGCTCCGGCCAATGGCAGTGCAACGCCTGCGCCTGCCAATGGCAATGCCGCACCCGCGCCGGCCAATGGTAGCGCACAGCAAGGTGCCGAGATCCAGCTGCCTCCGGCAGAACAAATCTCGCCGCAGGACCTGGAGCGCCGCAAGAAGATTGCGGAAGATCCAGCCTCGGCGAAGGGCCCCGTCATCCTGCCTGTTCAAAACGGCAGCGCTGTTCTGGACAGCCAGAAGGATGCGGTTCGCCGCGGCGAGCATCTGAACAGTGGGCAGAATCCCGGCGCACCGGGTGCCCAGGGTCAGAAGGGGCAGGGCCAGAACGGGCAGGCGCAGAATGCCCCGGCACAGCAGCCGCCGCCGGCCTATACGAAGCCGCCGACCTCTGACGCCGAGGCGCAGCGCGCGGCTCCTGGCGGCCAGCCGCAACCGCCCGTCAAGATGGAAGCCGTGACCAGCGAGCAAGGCCGCCGGATCGATCGCCGGCCGGACTTTGCCTCGCCGCAGGGAACGGCGGTGCAAACCATCATCAATCAGGACAATCGCACGATCGTGAACGTCGACAACAACTACGTCGTTCGCCATGACGATACTGATCGCTTCGTTCGCGGCGGTGAGCGGCCCACCTATGAGCAGTTGCCCAGGGATCGTTATCGCGAGACGATCGACCAGCCGGACGGCGATCGCGTCATCACCATCCGCAACCGCTATGGTGACATCATCCAGCGGTCCCGCATCGATGCCAGCGGCCGGGAATATGTTCTGTTCTACTCGCCTGAGCTCGAGCAGCAGCCCGACCACGACAACTATTTCCGCGATCCGGGCGATGACCTGCCGCCGATGCGCCTGCTCATTCCGCTGAGCCAGTACATCATCGACACGGCGTCCAACCGCAACGCGGATTACTACGACTTCCTGCGCGAACCGCCGGTCGAGCCGGTCGAGCGGATCTATTCGGTCAACGAAGTGCGGTATTCGGCCCGCATCCGTGACAAGATCCGTCGTATCGATCTCGACACGATCACCTTCGCAACGGGCAGCGCCGACATTCCGATGTCGCAAGCCAGCTCGCTGCGGGGTGTTGCCGACGGGATATCGCAGATCGTCAAGCGGGATCCGACCGAGACCTTCCTCATCGAAGGCCATACGGATGCTGTCGGCTCGGCAGAAAGCAATCTGATCCTGTCCGACCGCCGTGCGGAATCGGTCGCCAATGTGCTCAGCGATGTCTATGGCATCCCGGCTGAGAACCTGGTCACCCAGGGCTACGGAGAGCAGTATCTCAAGGTGAACACGCTCGGACCGTCGCAGGAGAACCGCCGCGTCACCATCCGCCGCATCACGCCGCTGGTGCGTCCGGTCGCGTCCAACCGTTAAGTCGGATTCGAGCCAATTTACGAGGCCGCCGGGAAACCGGCGGCCTTTTATTTTGCCGGCTCATCAAGGCCGACCGTTGCGGCAATGAAATCGGCGATTGCCAGCGTGTCGTCGAGGTCGAAGACTTCGAGCGAACCCGCATCCTCCAGAGGATGGTCGGCGGCGATGGCGACGATATGGGGGTCGTGTGCTGCGAGCGGCTCCCGGTTGACGGCCTCCAGGCGGCGTGCCTCGATCTTCGGGATGGGCTCGCGCTTGTAGCCCTCGATCAGCACGAGGTCGCAGGGAGCGAGACGCGCCAGTATTTCCTCGAAGCTTGGTTCAGGCGCGCCGCGCAATTCGTGCATGATGGCATAACGCGTGCCTGAGACGATGGTGACCTCGTGCGCTCCGGCCTCGCGATGGCGAAAACTGTCGGCGCCCACCTTGTCGATATCGAAGTCATGATGCGCATGCTTGATGGTCGAGATCCTGTAACCGCGCCGGGTGAATTCGGTGACCAGGCGCACCGCAAGTCCGGTCTTGCCGGAATTCTTCCAGCCTGCAATGCCGAAGATCTTCGGTCGGGGTGTTGTCATGAGATGCCTTCCAGTGCGGCGAGCCATTTCTCCGCTTCGATCAGATCGGTTGGAGTGTTGACGTTGAAGAAGGGGTCGAGAGGACCGATCCGCGTTTCGACCGCGGGGAATTTCACCGTTCGGACGTCATGGCGTGCGAGAAAATCTCTGACGCGCCGTTTCGGGTCCGAGACGATCCACGTCTCGAGATCGGCGGTGGCGGAGACGGGCCAGAGACCGAAAGTGGGATGGTCACGGTCGAACGATGTGGCGATCGCAATGTCGTCGCGGCCTTGAATGGCATCCGCCAGCCGCGCGATCAGATCGAGCGGGAAGAAGGGGCTGTCTATGGGGACAGTGGCAACATGCGAAACCTGCGGATAGCGCAGCGCCGTATCCCGCATGGCGGTGAGCACGCCTGCCAGCGGCCCGAGCTTGCCGGGAATCCCGTCCGGGACAAGCGTCAACCCCAGCGTGTCGGGCCAATCAGGATCGGCGTTGAGCGCGACGGGCTTTCTTTGTCGCTGCGTGATTCGTGTCGAGATACGGGCGAGAAGGCTTTCTCCACCCAATAAGACAAACGCCTTGTTCACACCCATGCGGCTCGACCGGCCCCCTGCGAGCAGGACGACTGGGATATCGTCGGCATTGGCGATGAAGCCGGACATGATTGCGACCTCAGGCGGGAACGCGGGGCTCTGATTCCTGCGCGACGCGCTCGGCGGCCCGCCGTTTGTTTTCCCGATAGAATGTATAGATGCCGGAGGCGATGACAATCGCGGCACCGATGATGGCCCAACTGTCAGGCATCTCGCCGAAGACGAGCAGGCCCAGCAAGGCGGACCAGATGAGGCTCAGATAGCGGAAGGGCGCGACGAAGGAGATTTCGCCGGTGCGCATCGCGAGGATGACAGCCTGATAGCCGATCAGCACGAGAATGGATGCGAGCAGGATCTGGAGGAGAGACGTGATGCTTACAGGCTGCCAGCCGCCGAGCGGAACGATGCAGAAGGCACCGAAGACGGAAATGGAGATTGCGGTACATACCGTGACCATCAGCGACGGCACGTCCTTGCTGATGCAGCGTGTCGAGAGGTCGCGGGCGGCCGTCGCAAACATGCAGGCGATGGCGAGGAGCGCCCCCGTGGTAAAGCCCTCCGGGCCGGGCCGGATGATGATCAGGACGCCGAGGAAGCCGACCGTAATTGCCGCCCATCGCCGCCATCCCACAGGCTCTTTCAGAAACACCACCGCACCGAGCGTCACCGCCAGAGGCACGGCCTGCTGAATGGCCGAGGCATTGGCGATCGGCATCATCCCGAGTGCGGTGATGTAGGTTGCCGCGGCAATGGCTTCGCAGGCGATGCGCAGAGCGATCATCGGCTGCAGAATGACTTTCCAGGAACGTAGCGCACCCATTCTGCGGGCGAGGAGATAGACGAGGAAGGCCGTAAACAAGCCGCGGATGAAGATGATTTCGCCGGCGTTCATCGAGACGATAACCGTTTTGGACAGGGCGTCGCTGCTGCAGAAGCCGGCCATGGATGCGGCCATGAAAAGTGCGCCCTGCATATTCTTGGTCAGTCGCATGAAAAAACGAGTCTCCGGATTGTCAGTCTGGATTAGCGCCGTTTTCAGCAAATTGTAATCGCTTGTCTTTTCATGGTGGCGGAATTCGATTGTGCGCTGCAGCGCAATTGTCACCGAGAGGAATGGTATTTTCGCGCAGCAGTCGTAAAATGATGCGTCGGTTGTATTTTTTTGCATATACGGCAGGGTTTTAGGCGTGCGATTAATTCTTATTCAATCTTATTTCCCGAGGCTCGCAGCGGTTTTGCATGAGGCAGAAGCACCTACCGCAGCGCAGCAGGAATGACGATCCCGCCTTCGCCGTCGACTTAGATAATCCAGTTGGGGCGCCGTATGTTTTTCATTGACCGTCTTCTGCAAAGCCGCCGAATTGTGACCAAGGTTCTCATCTTCGTGGTGCCGCTGGTGGTCCTCATCGCCGGCGTCGGCCTGGTCGGCTATCACACGGCGAATATTCTGAACGGCCACATGACCGTGACGCGTGCGACGATCGAAAACATCAGCGATTTCGAGAATTTGCAGGCTGCCCTCCAGGAGTTCACGGGAGCGCCGTCCGCCGACACGCGTCAGGCGCTCGCCGACAAGATCGATGCGCAGGAGCAGGGCGTGCACCGGCTGAGCGGCCTGCTCAGCGACGATCAGCGCGCCAAGATCGTTCCTGTCAGCGATCTTGCGGCTAAGATGCGCACCCAGGAAGCAACGCTCTGGGCGATCCGGCAGAAGCAGGACAGCGATGTCGAGGCAATCCGCAAGGCAGTGCAGGGTGTGGAAGCCACCGGCAAGGCCGCTGCCAAGCAGATCGATATCATCCGCAAGGATTTCAGCGACAAGGAGACCTTCGCCAAGGAACTGCTTTACGATGCCGCGGCCTATAAGGGGTTGTCGGAGAAGATGAGCAATCTGCGCATCCAGGTGCAGATGGCGGCCGACTCCACGGAAGAGGTCTCGGATGCGCGCACCTATGCCGACGCCATTCTGAAGCAGGTGGGGGTATCCAAGGCGTTGGTCTCCAAGCGCGGCGCCGGCCTTGTCAATAACGCCTCCGATGCCGCCGACAAGCTCGATGCCGTATTGAAGAGTTCCGACACGCCCGATCAGAAGGTCGAGGCGATGGGACCGATCCTGCAGAGTTTCGTCAAGATCGAAGGCGACATGACGCTGCAGTCGGCCAAGAACAGCGACACTGCCGCTGGTCGCTTCGTCAGCCTCGACAAGATCATCGACGGTCAGAAGGAGCTTTTGGATCATGTCGATGAAGCGCTTGGGATCACCGACCGCCTGACATTGCACGCATCGCGCATGGAAAATGTCCGCGATGCCGCATCGCGCGAGCCTGTCATGGCCGATCTCAAGGATCTGCAGGTCGCTGCTGAGAAGATTTCGACGCTCGGCCAGACCAATGCGACGATGCGCGATTTCGCGGCCCATATGCAGCCCTTGATCGACAGCCTGACGAACGGATCGGCCGACCTGCTGCAGACCGCAGCCGACTGGAAGACGACACGCGTCCAATCCAACCAACTGCTGGCCGATGCGATGACATCGCTTCGCAGTTTCGTCGCCCAGGCGCAGGAACTCGGCAAGGAAGACAGCGAGCGCTCGGCCAATGTTTCCGTGATCGCGATGATCCTCGGCACGCTGCTTGCCATCGTCGGCGGCCTGATGCTAGTGGAAACCCTGCGCGGACCGCTGAAGCGCGTCACCGAGATCATGACACGGCTTGCGAGCGGCGATCTGGAGGTAGCGATCGACGGACGCAATCGCGGCGACGAGATCGGCGACATGGTGCGTTCCGTCAGCGTCTTCCGGGACGCTGCATTGGAGAACGTCCGGTTGGAGCGGGAAGCGGAGAGCGCCCGGGCGCTTTCGGAGGAGGAGGCCACCCGTCGTGCCGCCGAGCGTGCCCGTATCGAAGCCGAGCAGAAGCAGGCCTTGAACGCGCTGGCGGATGTTCTTGCCAAGCTTGCCGACGGCAATCTGGAAGAAAGCATGCGCGAAGACCTTTCCGCTGATTTCGTCGAAATGGCCTTCACCTACAATCATGCCATCGAAGCCCTGCGCGAAACCCTGACGGATGTCCGTTACACGGCGGAAGAGATCAAGGGCGGCACCGGCAACCTTGCCACGTCGGCCGACGATCTGGCGCGCCGCACCGAACAGCAGGCGGCAGCCCTCGAGGAAAGCTCGCGGGCGCTGCATCGCCTGAGCGATGTCGTGCGCTCCACGGCGGACCGCGCGCGGCAGACGGCGACGTCGGTCAACGAGACGCAGGCCTATGCGAGCCAGTCCGGTGAAGTGGTCGCCAAGGCTGTCGGCGCGATGAGCGAGATCAACCGTTCGTCCGAGAAGATCGCCACCATCATCGGCGTCATCGATGAAATCGCCTTCCAGACCAATCTTCTGGCGCTGAACGCAGGCGTCGAGGCGGCGCGTGCTGGCGAGGCAGGTCGCGGCTTTGCCGTGGTGGCTCAGGAAGTGCGCGAGCTGGCGCAGCGGTGCGCCAATGCGGCAAAGGAAATCAAGGGCCTGATATCGGCCAGTTCCTCCCAGGTGCAGAATGGCGTTCGCCTCGTCGAGCAGACTGGTGCGGCATTGACGGAGATAATCAGCCATGTCACAGGCGTGCAGAGGCTGGTGGCCGATATTTCTTCGGCCACCACCGAACAGTCGACCAGCATCGAGGAAGTGACCCGAGCCGTCGCCGAAGTGGAGCTGATCACGCAGCGGAATGCAGCGATGGTCGAGGAGAACAATGCCGAGATCCACGGTCTGCGCCAGCGTGTCGACACGTTGTCCGAAAAGATCGATCGCTTCCGCACGGGGGACGGCGATGTGGGCTACGAACACCATGGTCCCGCAGAGGTCACGCGCTATCGTGCGGCCTGAAGTATTACATTAGTAGAATATTATAACTATTTGAAAAGCGCTGGCCAATGAGCCGGCGCTTTTCGATTGGGCTAAAACCTAAACAGGGCTGTGATCACAGCAAGCCCGGGGACGGCCGGACTTGCTCTTCACGCCAGCGCTGCCAGCGGCGGCGCAATTCGCCCGATCGCATGCCGATAGGTTCTTTAAGTATCTCGGCGGCGACAATCCGGTCGGTGCGGAAATGGCGGAAACCCTGTCGCAGCTCGCACCAAGCGACCAGCAGGCTGCTCGTCTCGGCATAGCCGAGGATCACCGGCCACACTGTTCGCTCGGTCTCCTCGCTTGCTTCGGAGCTGTAGCGGAGCCGCAGTTTCATGCCGTGACGGATTGCCGATCTGAGCAGCGACGCATCGACACGCTCTTCCGGCTTGCCGCTGGTCGGTCTTGCGCCGACGGTCGGCTCGACGATGAAGGGGCGCAGGCGCTCGGGAACAACAGCGGCGATCTTCGCGACCACATCGCGCGCCGCGTTGGCGAGCACCCTGTCGGAATGGCCAGCGACCCACTGCGCGCCCAGCACCACCGCCTCCAGTTCGTCGGGCGCCAGCATCAGCGGCGGCATGTCGTAGCTTGCGGCAAGCAGGTAGCCCAGCCCTGCCTCGCCTTCGATTGGAACCCGTTGGCCTATCAGATCCGCCACGTCGCGATAAACCGTGCGCTTCGAGACCTCCAGCTCTGCTGCCAGCGCGTTCGCGGTCACCGGTCGGGTCGATCGGCGGAGAATCTGGATGATCTGAAACAGTCGGTCGGCACGGCGCATCGCATACTTACTCCTGCTGACAGTATGGTGGCAGCAGGGTTATGCGACAAGGGGTTCTGCAGAGCCGCAAAGGCTTTGTATGCAATCAAAAGGACCAGTTATGAAGTTCGCTTTCACCCGTATCATCGCGGCTGACATAAAGGCCATGGTCGCCTTCTATGAAATGATTACCGGGCTCCAGGCCGAATGGCTGGCCCCGGTCTTTGCCGAGATCCAGACGTCAGCTGCAACGTTGGCCATCGGCGCTGTCGAAACCGTTGCTCTTTGGAAAGAGGGAAGCGCCGAGCCCGGCGCCAATCGCACCGCCTGCATCGAATTCCAGGTCGCGGACATCGACGCCGAATACGAGCGCCTGAAGGACAAGGTTCCTCTAGTACACGAGCTGAAGATGATGCCCTGGGGCAATAAGACCTTTCAGTTCCGCGACCCGGAGGGAACCGCAGTCTCGCTGTACATGCCGGCGACCGATGCGGCGAAAAAGCGCTTTGCGTCCCGCTAGTCGTGCTTGGCGAAGCGCGATCGGATCACCGGCTCCAAATGGAGCGTTTCACCATCGGCAGGTATCAGCAGGCGCGATGGATCGATACCGGCTGTATCCGCTGCCTGGCGAAGGTCTTGTCGCGTTATCGTCGCATGGTCTAGCGCTTCCATATGGGTTGCGACGACGATTGCTTGCGGGGCGAGGCGGCTGAGCGCGACCGTCTGCTCCGCATCCATGACGATAAGATCGCCGTCCCAGCGCGCGCCGCAGGAATGGGTGATGATGACGTCGGGGGAGACCTGCTGGATCGTCTCGGCAACCGGCGGGTAGAGCACGGTATCGCCTGCCCAATAGACGGTGGGTTCGCCGGCAGCCTCCAGCGTGAAGCCGATAACATGTCCCATTTTCTCCACGACCGGGCCGAGACCGTGGCTGCCTTGCCGCGGCGTGATCGTTATCCCTTGCCAGACCGTAGTCTCGTTCTGGGGTCTAACATCAGCGAATCCGGTTTCCCTGATAGAGCCTTCGTCGCCAGGCTGGCAGAGGAGCGGCAGGCCCTTCGGGACGCGTTTCTTCGCCACGGAATCGAAGTGATCGGTATGCAGGTGCGACACAATCACCAGCTCCACCCCTTGGAGAATGTCGTCGATCGCGCGGGGCAATTCCGTCATTGGATTGGGGGAGCGGCCGGTAAAGGACGGGAGACTGTGGCGCGGCGCGAAATAGGGGTCGATTAACAGCAGATGGCCGCCATAGTTGATCTTCAGCGTCGCATTGCGAATGAACTCAAGCTGCATTTTTGATTTTCTCGAGGTCGGCTAGCCGCCGGTGACGCTCATGTGGCGCGCGACAGCCGGCCGGTTATGGGTACGGTCGATGATGAAGTCATGACCTTTCGGCTTGCGGGTGATCGCTTCGTCGATCGCGGCATAAAGGAGAGCGTCATCTTCCGTCGCACGCAGCGCCGTACGCAAATCGGCGGCGTCGTTCTGTCCGAGACACATGTAGAGCGTGCCCGTGCAGGTGAGCCGCACGCGGTTGCAGCTCTCGCAGAAATTATGCGTCATCGGCGTGATGAATCCGAGTCTTCCGCCGGTTTCCTCCACCTTGACATAACGGGCCGGGCCGCCTGTATTGTAGGGGATATCGGACAGCGTGAATTGTTGCTCCAGGTCGGCGCGCAGCTGGGAGAGCGGCAGGTATTTATCGGTGCGATCCTCATCGATCTCACCCATCGGCATCGTCTCGATGACGGTCAGGTCCATGCCCCGGCCGTGGGCGAACCGCAGCAGCTCGGGAATTTCGGCCTCGTTGAAGCCCTTGAGAGCAACGGCATTGAGCTTGATCTTCAGGCCGGCTCTTTGTGCCGCGTCGATGCCCTCCATCACCTTGGCGAAATCGCCCCAACGGGTGATGCTGCGGAATTTGTCGGGGTCGAGCGTGTCGAGCGAGACGTTGATGCGCCGCACGCCACAATCGTAGAGTTCGTCGGCATGGCGGGCGAGCTGCGAACCGTTCGTCGTCAAGGTCAATTCGTCGAGCGCACCGTCACCGACATGCTTTCCGAGCTCGCGGACCAGAAACATGATGTTCTTGCGCACCAGCGGCTCGCCGCCGGTGAGCCTGATCTTGCGCACGCCCTTGGCGATGAAGGCGGAACAGAGGCGATTGAGCTCTTCGAGCGTCAACAGATCCTTCTTCGGCAGGAAGGTCATGTGCTCGGCCATGCAGTAGGTGCAGCGGAAGTCGCAGCGGTCGGTGACCGAGACGCGCAGATAGGTGACCGCCCGTCCGAAAGGGTCAACCATCGGGGACGCATCCGCCACAAGCGGCGATCCATTGCCTATCGTACCAACAATGCTATTCACACAAACCTCCATTACACTGCTAATGTGTGCATAGGCGATTGTTGCGTCAAGGAAAATGCATTTTGATTGCACTTGCGCGTGAACGAACGGCGGCATAATTCTCGAACAGGCATTGAAACGCATGGAAAAAGCGATGAGTGACGTCTGGCCGACCGAATTGAGGGTAACGAAGGACCGCCATCACCTTGTGGTGAGCTTCAACGACGGAACGAGCTTCGATTTGCCTGCCGAGATGCTGCGGGTGTTGTCGCCTTCCGCCGAAGTGCAGGGACATGGACCGGGGCAGAAGATCACCGTACCGGGCAAGCGCAATGTCGGCATCATGTCGATGACGCCAACAGGCAACTATGCGGTGCGCATCGGTTTCGACGATATGCACGATACCGGTATTTTCACCTGGCCCTATCTGCGCGAACTCGGCGAGAAGGGCGCGGAGCTCTTTGCGGCCTACGAAGCCGAACTGAAGGAAAAAGGTCTCAGCCGCGACACGGCTGCAAGGCCACATTAGCATTGGCGCCATCAATGGGAAAAGGACGTAGGTAGGCATGGTCCTTGGGGGTAGGGTAAGCTGGCTTCGCGCCAAGGGTGGCAAGAACGAGAGCAAGGTCTCTTTCGTCGAGCTGTTTTTCGATCTGGTGTTCGTTTTCTCGATTTCCCAGCTTGCGCATTCCCTGGCGGAGCACTTCACGCCGCTGGGAGCCCTGGAATCCGTCATACTGATCTTTGCGGTATGGTGGGTATGGGTCTTCACGGCTTGGGTCACGAACTGGCTCGACCCCGACCGTATGCCTGTGCGCATCATGCTGTTCGTTCTGATGTTTGCCGGGCTTATACTGTCTTCCGCTATTCCCGATGCCTTTGGCGAGAAGGCGATTTTCTTTGCGGGCGCCTATGTCTTCATGCAGGTTGGCCGTTCCCTGTTTACGGTCTATGCCCTCAGGGATGTCAGCCCCGCCAATCACCGCAATTTCCTTCGCATCACTTCTTGGCTGGTCCTGTCCGGCGTCTTCTGGATCGTTGGCGCGTTGATGGAAGGCGAGATGCGGGTGGGTCTCTGGCTGGCCGCGCTCGTGATCGAATATTCAGCGCCTGCGCTCGGCTTCCGGGTTCCGGGTCTCGGCAAGTCGACGGCTGCGGATTGGGACGTATCCGGCGCGCATATCGCCGAACGCTGCGCGTTGTTCATCATCATCTGCCTCGGCGAAGCTGTCCTTCAGGCCGGCAAGACCTTTGCCGAACAGCCGGTCTCGCCTTTGATCGTCGCGGTGTTCATCACCGCTTTCGCCGGCACTGTTGCCTTGTGGTGGATTTACTTCCAGTTCGGGCATGAGCGTGCGGCCCACCGCATTGAGCATGACGACACGCCCGGCAGCCTTGCGCGGCAGGCCTTTACCTATGCGCATATCCCTATTCTTGCAGGCATCATCCTGAGCGTGGTTGGCGACGAATTCCTGTTCGCGCATCCGCACGACCAGGCCGATATGCACACCGCCGCTGCCATTCTCGGCGGCCCGGCCGTGTTCCTGATCGGAAATCTCTGGTTCAAGGGGGTGACGACCGGCCGGCCGCCACTGTCGCATCTGGTAGGCCTCGTCGGATTGGGATTGTTGCTTTTCACCTTGCCGGAGGTCGTGGTCTACCAACTCGGCATTCTCGCAACAGCCGTGCTCGTCGTCGTGGCGATCTGGGAGTTTGCGTCCCTGACAAGGGTCGTCCCGTCGGCGCGCTCGACCGGCGATCACTGATCGCCGACCGTCTCCAGAGGTTCGCTCTCGTCCTGCATCAGCAGGCTGACGATACGCTCCATATGCACAGTCATTCTCTCACACTCTTCGATAGGTGCATGCGACAGCATGCGGTCGATGAGAGCGGTTTGAATGGTCATGGCCTCTTCCGTGACGCGCCGGCCCGCCTCTGTCAGATGGAGGCGCAGAACGCGCTTGTCCTGCTTATCTCCACGGCGTTCGATCAGGCCGCGGTTTTCCATCTGCGGCAGCAGCATGCTCATGTTGGAGCGGCCGACCAGCAGCTTGCGCGCTAGCTCCTGCTGGGAGATACCCTCGAAGCGAAACAGATTGATGAGAATGTCGAGGTGCGGCGGCTTGATGTCGAGATGCGCGAGCGCGCGACCGAGCGATTGCTGCATCAGCTGGCAGGCGCGCGCCACGGCGATCCAGCTTCGAAAACGCGGATGGTCCCAGGGAAGGGATTGATTTTTGTTCATCGTTGTACTTTATTGTTCATAGTTGAACATTTCTGGATTCCCACTATGCCATCCTTTGCGCTCAAGGTCACCCGGTCGGGATTATCCGGTCTCGGCAGGCTTTCTCCGGAGCTCGCCGGCAAGGCAGCTTTCAGGCTTTTCTGCCTGACGCCGTCGCGGCGGCCTCGCGGCTCCAAGGCCAGGGCGGCACATATGGAGGGCAGACAACGTCTTGTTACGGCCGAACAGGTCATGCTGTCCTTTCCGGGCGGCAGGGCGATGGCCTATCGTTTCAACGGAGGAGCCAAGGGGCCACGCAAGCGCTACCTTGTTGTGCATGGTTGGGGTTCCAGCAGCGAATATATGTCTGAGCTGACCGTTTTTCTGGCGAATACGGGGGCGGAAGTGATCTCGCTCGACCTTCCAGGCCACGGCCGCTCGGCCGGACGTTTCCTCAATGTGCGCCTTGCGGTTTCCGCTATCGCGGCTGCCTCCATCCGCTTCGGTGCCCTGGATGGCGCCATCGGGCACTCCTTCGGCGGAGCGTCGCTGGCGCTTGCCTCCGCGGGCTTTCTGCCTGGGATCGAGCCGCTCCAGACGGAGAGATTGGTATTGATCGGAGCGCCGAGTGCCATGGGATGGCTGTTCAGGGATTTCGGTGAGTTGATGGGCCTTGGCTCTGCGACCCAGATGGCGTTGGAGGCGGAGGCCGGGCGTGTCACAGGGCGGGCGCTTGCCGCCTATGACGAACGGCGCGGCATTCTCAATCCAGGCCTGCCGGTTCTCGTCGTCCATGCCGAGGACGACAAGGAAGTGAGTGCCGACCATGCCCGCGCCTATGCCGCGGGGGGCGGGAATGTTCGCCTCTTCTGGGCCAACGGTTTCGGGCACCGGCGCATCGTCAGCGCCGCTCCGGTGCTCGAGGCGATAAGTGCCTTTCTTTCGGAGACGGTCAAAACGGGAAATTCGCACGAGGACGACGACGGGACGGTGCTGTCGTTTTACCGAACTCCAGTACGGCGCTTATCGTAGCAACGGGATGCGCCGCGCCGGATTCGCGCCGCCGAGCCGCTTCGGCAAACAAAACCGCCGGCGTGCCTGGGAAGGCGGCGCCGGCGGTTGGCTGGCTTCATTTCTAGTTCTTGTAGATGAGCCAACTTTTGGTGAAATCCTTCTGCATGCTTTCCTGGTAGACGTTGCTGCAGTTGCGGCCGGCATTCTTGGCGCAATAGAGTGCGAGATCGGCCTTCTTGTAGAGCTCGCCGGGCTCCGAAGCTTCGGAGCCCATGCAGATGCCGAGCGATATGGTGATCGGACCGTAGTCGATCTTCGTTCGCGAATTCTTGAACGGCGTCGCTCCCAGGGCGCGGCGGATCCGCTCGGAAATCGCCGTGACCTCTTCCACCGTGGTGCCTTCCAGAATCAGTGCGAACTCCTCGCCGCCGACGCGAGCGACGAAGACATCACGCTGGACATTGGCGCGGAGAATAGAGGCGACGGTGGCAAGGATCTTGTCGCCGACCGGGTGGCCGTGGGTATCGTTGATCTTCTTGAAATGATCGATATCGGCCAGCACGAGCGCCGTCGTCGGACGGGTCAGCCGGTTGCCGAAGACGGAGGCCAGGCGATCCTCGAAGGCGCGGCGGTTGGAAAGCCGCGTCAGCGCGTCGGTATTGGCAATGCGCTTGTATTCGTCCAGTTCCTTGCGAACCTCATCCATTTCCTGGCTGCGCTGCGCGACGTTCTCAACGGTTTTTTCGCCCTGAGCCATGGTGTCACCGGTCGCGACCGTGAGCATATCGATGGCGTTGCGCAGCAGGTCAGCGCTGTTGTTGCTTCTGGAGGTTATGCGTTCGGTGGTTTCGCCGAGCAGCCGGTTGTAGCTTTCGAGCGTCGCCTGCTCCTGCCGCAGCGCGCGAAGGATGGCGTCCAGCTCCGTGGTCAGGCGTACGTGCGCGTCATCGAAGATACGGCCCGCATGGACGGAGAAATACTTGGCCCCGATCGCGTCCAATTCCTCCTGCGTGGCGCTGCTCCCGAGAGCGGCCAGCTCACGGGTCAGAGTAGGATTGGATCCGATATAGGCCTCATAGAATAGCTCGTAATTGCGCGGAATAGCTGCGACCCCCATGGATCGCATGGCGTAGGTAATCTGCCCTGCCACGTCGGGAGTTTGCGCCCTCGGCGCAATCGCCGTACTCATCGGTGAGCTCCGTTATATGTCAACTAAATCACTATTTTTACTTATACCAAGATTCTTTGAAAAATATTAAGAGGATGACCGTGGAAATTCATTCGCAAATATAGATTTATTCAAATGTTTTATAGCTAAAGCATTTTTTACTAAGGAAGGCGCCAGTGGCGCCTTCCTTGGACCCGGATTGCCTGGATATTGTTACCCTAGGTTGAGCTCCTGAAAGAAGTCGTTGCCCTTGTCGTCGATGACGATGAAGGCGGGGAAATCCTGAACCTCGATTTTCCAGACGGCTTCCATGCCAAGTTCGGGATATTCCAGCACCTCGACCTTCTTGATGCAATCCTGAGCCAGGCGCGCAGCCGGACCGCCGATCGAGCCGAGATAGAATCCGCCATGCGTCTTGCAGGCCTCGCGCACGGCGCGCGAACGGTTGCCCTTGGCGAGCATGATCATCGAACCGCCGAACGACTGGAACTGATCGACATAGCTGTCCATGCGACCTGCCGTCGTCGGACCGAAGGAGCCGGATGCGTAGCCGGCGGGCGTCTTGGCCGGGCCGGCATAGTAGACCGGATGGTTCTTCAGATATTCGGGCATGCCTTCGCCTTTTTCCAGGCGTTCGCGGATCTTCGCATGCGCTAGGTCGCGCGCCACGATGATGGTGCCGGTCAGGGACAGGCGTGTCTTGACCGGATGCTGCGACAGCTCGGAAAGGACATCGGCCATCGGCCTGTTGAGATCGATGCGAACCGTCGATTCGGAAAGCTTCGCCTCGTCGATCTCAGGCATATATTTCGACGGATCGGTCTCAAGCTGCTCGATGAAGATGCCGTCGCGGGTGATCTTGCCCTTGGCCTGACGGTCGGCTGAGCAGGAGACACCGAGACCGATCGGCAGCGAGGCGCCGTGGCGGGGCAGGCGGATGACGCGGACATCGTGGCAGAAATACTTGCCGCCGAACTGCGCGCCAACGCCGAGGCTCTGCGTGAGCTTATGGATTTCCTTTTCCATTTCGATATCCCGGAAGGCGTGCCCGCTTTCGGAGCCCTCCGTGGGAAGACAGTCCAGGTAGCGTGTCGAGGCAAGCTTGACCGTCTTGAGGGTCATCTCGGCCGATGTGCCGCCGATGACGATGGCGAGATGATACGGAGGACAGGCCGCCGTGCCGAGCGTCAGGATCTTCTCCTTGAGGAAGTCCAGCATGCGGTCGTGCGTCAGCAGCGATGGCGTGCCTTGATAAAGGAAGGTCTTGTTGGCCGAACCGCCGCCCTTGGCCACGAAGAGAAATTCGTAGGCGTCGGTGCCTTCCTCATAGATATCGATCTGCGCCGGCAGGTTGTTCTTGGTGTTCTTTTCCTCGAACATCTTGATGGGGGCGAGCTGCGAATAGCGCAGGTTCTTCTTCTCGTAGGCGTCGAGCACGCCCTTGGCCAGCGCACTGCTGTCGCCGCCTTCGGTCCAGACGCGGCGGCCTTTCTTGCCCATGATGATCGCGGTGCCCGTATCCTGGCACATGGGCAGCACGCCGCCGGCGGCGATGTTGGCGTTCTTCAACAGATCATAGGCCACGAAACGGTCGTTGTCGGTCGCTTCCGGGTCTTCGAGGATTGACGCCAATTGTTTCAGATGGCCCGGGCGCAGCAGATGGTTGATATCGGCGAAGGCTGTCTCGGCTAGCAGCCGGATGCCTTCCGGATCGACGGTCAGGATTTCCTGGCCCTTGAATGCGTCGACGGAGACGTAATCGCTGGAAATCTTGCGGTAGGGGGTCGTGTCGTCGCCGAGTGGAAATAGATCGTCAGCCATTTGGGAAACCTTTCAAGCCGGATGGCGGAGGAAGATGTTTGGAAACGATCTAGATCCGGCTCGAGCCAAAAGCAATTGCTTGGCCGCCCCTAAGGAGTTTCAAAGCAGCAGATCGTCGATGGAAAGATGCGCAGGTCGGGTGGGTCCTCCCATGCCGAGACCTTTTGCCCGGCCACTCACCCTGACCCTCTCCCCGCACCGCGGGGGCGAGGGGACGACCAAGCAAGACGACGGTCGCTCCACACGGATGGAAGGTCTGTGATTTTACGCGGTAAACTCCCTCTCCCCGCATGAGCGGGGAGAGGGTTGGGGGAAGGGGCCAGGCAGGCAATTGAGTCACCGGCGGGTGTGTCTGACCTCACCGAATGACGAACCTATTTCGGCCCGATCATCGTTTCCGGGCGGACGATGGCATCATATTCTTCCGAGGAGACCAGTCCGCTCGCCAAAGCTTCTTCCTTCAACGTCGTGCCGTTCTTGTGTGCCGTCTTGGCGATCTTGGCGGCATTGTCGTAGCCGATCTTCGGCGCGAGCGCCGTCACCAGCATCAGCGAACGTTCCAGGCCGGCCCTGATGTTATCCTCGCGAGCTTCGATGCCGACAACGCAATTGTCGGTGAAGGAGACGGCGGCGTCGCCGAGCAGCTGCACCGACTGCAGGAAATTGTAGGCCATCATCGGATTGTAGACGTTGAGCTCGAAGTGCCCCTGGCTGTCGGCAAAGGTCAGGGCGGCATTGTTGCCGAAGATATGGATGCAGACTTGGGTCATCGCCTCGCACTGCGTCGGATTGACCTTGCCCGGCATGATCGACGAGCCCGGCTCGTTTTCCGGCAGCGCCAGTTCGCCGAGACCGGAGCGCGGGCCCGAGCCGAGCAGGCGGATGTCATTGGCGATCTTGAAGAGCGCAGCCGCTGCCGCGTTGATCGCGCCGTGGCTGAACACCATCGAATCATGCGCAGCAAGCGCCTCGAACTTGTTCGGGGCCGTGATGAAGGGCAGGCTGGTGATCCCAGCGATTTCGTTTGCCACCTTCTCTGCAAAGCCGATCGGCGCGTTGAGACCGGTGCCGACGGCCGTGCCGCCCTGGGCGAGTTCGCAGAGACCCGGCAATGTCAGCTCTATGCGCTTGATGGCCGAGGCGACCTGGGCGGCATAGCCGGAAAACTCCTGGCCCAGCGTCAGCGGCGTTGCATCCTGCGTATGGGTACGGCCGATCTTGATGATATGGGCGAAATCGGCGACCTTCTTTTCCAGCGCCGCGTGCAGATGCCGCAGAGCCGGCAGCAGGTGATGAGCGATCTCTTCGGCGCAGGCGATGTGCATCGCCGTCGGATAGGTGTCGTTCGACGACTGGCTCATGTTCACGTGATCGTTCGGATGGACGGGCTTCTTCGAGCCCATGACGCCGCCCAGCATTTCGATCGCGCGGTTGGAGATCACCTCATTGGCGTTCATGTTCGACTGCGTGCCGGAGCCGGTCTGCCAGACAACAAGCGGAAAATGGTCGTTGAGCTTGCCGTCGATGACTTCCTGCGCGGCAGCGACGATCACTTTACCGAGAGCAGGGTCCAGCTGGCCAAGCTCCATGTTGGTTCGCGCAGCTGCCTGTTTGACGATGCCGAGGGCGCGTATGACCGAGAGAGGCTGCTTTTCCCAGCCGATCTTGAAGTTGCCGAGCGAGCGCTGCGCTTGCGCGCCCCAATAGCGGTCGCTGGCGACTTCGATCGGGCCAAAAGTATCGGTTTCGGTGCGGGTGGAAGTCATGTTCCTGATCCTGCTTTCCATTGAAATAGATAGCAGTCATATAGGCCGGAACGACGCTTATGAAAACACCGAAGGGGCTATTTCATGACAGGGGCGATCATGTTTTCACGCGCCCGCTCAGGCGTGCTCTTTTTAACACGCTCCGTAGATATTCTTGAAGGCGTTTTTTCCGTCGCGCAAAAATCTCAGGAAATTTCAATAGAAGATTAACCAATAATTTCATAATTTTGTGTGAATTAAATCGTGGAAAACGTCTCCGCTTTGTAACGCGAAGTTGAGGCATTGAACGAAAGGCGGGGTCTCGCCGTTTTCATTGTAGTCGTTATACGATGTTTCCGACATCGCGGCCGGGTTGAAAACAGCACCGCTAGCTCGAAGTTACCGCTCGACAAGGGACTGATTACAGAATGAAACTCGTCACCAAAGCCACAGCATCCGTCCTGGCTCTCTCCTGTTGCCTTTCCGCCATCGGCGTCACGTCCGCGAACGCCATGACCCTCATGGATTTCATCCGCGGTGGTCAGGGGCGTCAGCAGAGCACGCAAGTGTCTGCTCCGGTTCCAGCCAACCCGGCGCAAACAATGATGGAGCCCGGGCAGGCCAAGCTGCCGCTTCCCACGGTCAGCGCGCCGAAATATTATACCTACAAGGCAGACGCGATGCGTCTGGTGTCGACGACGCATTTTGCCGATCCGGTAGTGACCGGAGC
Source organism: Rhizobium sp. SG570 (assembly GCF_012275345.1). Lineage (NCBI taxonomy): Bacteria > Pseudomonadati > Pseudomonadota > Alphaproteobacteria > Hyphomicrobiales > Rhizobiaceae > Rhizobium > Rhizobium sp. SG570. Next base: position 58,615 of record NZ_JAAZQI010000012.1, read on the forward strand.
CGTTGCCGATGCATCGCCTGCACCGGTTGCCGTCGATACCGAGTTGTCGCAGCGCCGCTACCTTGCCGATGCCCACGTCATGGCCACCAACGATGTGGCCAAGGCAATCGAGTCCTATTACGCTGATCAGAATAAGCCGTTGCTTTGGATCGCCGATCATGCTGTCACCGACAAGGCGAAGGCTGCGATGGCCGTTCTCGCCGACGCCGGTTCCGTCGGTCTCGACCCCTCGGATTATGCGGTGACGCCGCCGAGCTTCGACGCCGCCGCCGACCCGGTGATGCGCGACCGCGCCCTCACGCAATTCGAACTGGCGCTCTCCAGCAAGGTGCTGATGTTCGTCCAGGATACGGTCCGTGGCCGTCTCGACCCGAACAGGATCTCCGGCTATCACGATTTCAAGCGCAAGGACGTCAATCTGCCGGCTACGCTCGACCTGCTGCGCGCCAGCCCGGACGTTGCCGCCTATCTCAACAGCCGCAATCCTTCCAACCAGCAATTTGTGCTGCTGAAAGCCGAGCTTGCGAAGCTCAGGGCGGAGGCCAGTTCCGATGGCAGCCATATTTCCATCTCTTTGACCGGCACTCTGAAGCCGGGCGGCAGCTCGCCGGAGATGGCCAATATCGTCAAGGCGATCCAGCATCGCGGATCTGATGCGCTGAAGACCGCGCATGCCGGCGTTCTTGCTTCCTATCTGGGCACACCGGATTATACGCCCGACCTCGTGTCGCTGGTCGAAGACTTCCAGAAAGAAAAGGGACTGACCTCGGACGGCGTGATCGGCCCGTCTTCGGTTCGCGCCATGGTCGGCGAGAACAACGACACGAAAATCCAGAAGCTGATCATTGCCATGGAACAGCTGCGCTGGTTGCCGCCTGAACTCGGACCGCGCTACGTCCTGATCAACCAGCCGGCATTCATGGTCTATTACTACAACAATAACCAGGAACAGCTGTCGATGCGCGTCGTCGTCGGCGGCAAGCAGCATCAGACCTTCTTCTTTGAAAATCAGGTGCAGACCGTCGAGTTCAATCCGTTCTGGGGTGTTCCGCAGTCGATCATCATCAACGAGATGCTGCCGAAGCTGCGCGCCGATCCGAACTATCTCGATCGTATGGGTTACCAGGTCGAAGTCGGTGGCCAAGCCGTGGCATCGTCCAGCGTCGACTGGTATGGCTCGACCAAGAACATCTCCGTGCGCCAGCCGCCCAGCGGCGATAATGCTCTCGGCGAACTGAAGATCCTCTTTCCGAATTCGCATGCGATCTACATGCATGACACGCCGCAGAAGAGCTTTTTCAAGAAAGACATGCGCGCGCTCAGCCATGGTTGCGTCCGCCTTGCCGATCCGCGCGCGATGGCTGCCGCCGTCCTGAACACCACGGTCGATGATGTCGCCAAGCAGATCGCAGACGGCCAGAACAAGGCCGTCGCCGTGCCGCAGAAGTTCCCGATCTACATCGCCTACTTCACCGCCTGGCCGAACAAGGACGGCGTTGTCCAATATTTCAACGACGTCTACGACCGCGACGCGGCGACTCAGAAGGCGCTCGATACGACCACCAAGTCGCGCACGGCTCAGATTTGAGTTGAGCGTAACGTCGAGAGACAAAAGGGCGGCCGATCGGCCGCCCTTTTGCAATTTAGGAATGTGAATATTTCAGGCGGCGAGCAGCCCCTCGACGAGTTCGGGCGTGAGTTCGTCGTAGTGGTAGATGATGCGGCTCGGGCCGAGCGTTTCGATGCCGACATCGGAATAGCCGAAGGGGACGGCGATCGAAGGGACGCCGGCGTTGCGGGCGACAAGAATATCGTTGACGCTGTCGCCGATCATGACGGTGCGGCCGATATCGCCGCCGGCGCGTTCGACGGTGCCGATCAGGTGCTCGGCATTCGGCTTGCGCACGGCGAACGTGTCGCCGCCGGTTATGGTTTCGAAATAATGCGTGAGATCGAGCCTATCGAGAAGCGTGCGTGCAAGGGATTCCATCTTGTTTGTGCAGACGGCCAGCTTGTAGCCCTTGCCCTTCAGCGCGCCGAGTGCAGCCACGAGCCCGGGATAGGGTTGCGTGACGCCCGGCATCGTCTCTGAATAATGGGTAATGAAGCGCTGCATCAGGGTGGGCAATTCCTCCGAGGTCAGCGTATAGCCATGCAGCTTGCAGGCCCGTTCGATCATCACCTGCGCGCCATAGCCGACGAGGTGCGTCACGTCGTCATAGCTGACCGGTGGAAGCTTGAGCGCGGCGATCGTGTGGTTCAGGCTGATGATGAGATCTGCGTGCGTGTCCAGCAGCGTGCCATCGAGATCGAATACGACAAGAGGAGATGTCACGAGGAATCGGCCTTTGTATAAGAAGAAATAGAGCGTCTTTCGGAGTTAGAAGATCGCGCGGGCAATTGCAACAGAAGGCCCGGGAAGCCTCGGCAAAGAGGCGCGGGGATTTCTATCTTGTGCCGTTATTTTGGCTTTCGTTTGGCTGGAGAGCCGTGTAAACAGCAGACCAACGTAACAATGGGAGCAGGTGGCGCATGGACGCCCGCCAGATGAAGATTGAGGCTGCGAGGGCGGCCCTGACCTATGTCGAGAGCGGCATGCGGCTGGGGATCGGCACGGGCACCACGGCGGAGGAGTTCGTTCGGCTGCTCGCCGAGAAAGTCGCGTCCGGGCTCTCGATCGAGGGTGTTCCGACCTCGGAACGGACGGCAAAGCTTTGCAATGAGTTGGGCGTGCCGCTAAAGTCGCTCGACGAGCTTCCTGCACTCGACCTCACCATTGACGGTGCCGACGAACTGGACGGTGCGCTCACTCTGATCAAGGGCGGTGGTGGCGCGCTGCTGCGTGAAAAGATCGTCGCAGCCTCGTCGGCCCGCATGATCGTGATTGCCGACGAAAGCAAGCTCGTTCAGACGCTTGGCGCGTTTCCGCTGCCGATCGAAGTCAATCCTTTCGGCCTTGCTTCGACGCGCATCCTCATCGAGAAGGCTGCGTCGCGTCTTAACTTATCCGGCGCTCTCAATCTTCGTCTCTCGGGTGACCACACCTTCGTCACCGACGGCGGACATTTTATCATTGATGCATCTTTCGGCCGCATTCCTGATGCAGAGGCGCTGTCGAATGCGCTCAATTCGATTCCCGGCGTTGTCGAACACGGGCTCTTTATCAATATGGCGACATTGGCGATCATTGCCGGCCCTGCCGGTGCGCGCACGTTGCAGGCGAACAATACATAGGAGCACTCATCTCATGATCAAATTTGCGGGTCTTGGCCGTTTTGCCGCTGCAACCATCCTTCTTTCGGGCATCGCGTTCGGCTCTGTCAGCGCTCAGGAAGTATCCGAGGACCAGATCAAGGCTGCCCGCGCCGCGATCAACGCGCTCGGCATCACCAATCAGTTCGACAACATCCTGCCGAACCTCGCCGAGCAGCTGAAGAGCACGATGATCCAAGCCAATCCGAACTTTGGTGACGCGATCAACTCGACGGTTGATGCCACTGCTCTGGCGCTTGCCCCGCGCCGCGCCGATCTCGAGCACGAAGCCGCCGTCACCTACGCCAAGGCCTTCTCGGCGGAAGAGCTCAAGGCAATCGCCGATTTCTACAATTCGGAGGCCGGCAAGAAGCTTCTAAAGGATGGTCCGCTGGCGACGCGCGAGCTTTACAAGGCCGCCGATATCTGGAGCCAGGGTATTTCGCGTGATCTAGCCAACCAGAGCAATGATGCTTTGCAGAAGGTTGTCAAGCAGCCGGTTGTCGCGCCGAATGCAGGCGCTGCCGCACAGCCTGCGCCGAAGCAGTAAACCGCAATTCTTTGCTGCGATCGTTCTCGAAACTGTGTTTCACGTTTTCGGGATAATCGGCAGGCGGTTGCAAATTCAAAGCCCGGATCATTCCGGGCTTTTCTTTTTATGCTCCGGCTTCCTATATGAATGCCGACCCCCATCAGCGCTTTGCGCGCCTTGTCATGTCTACAGGAGCCACCGATGCCTTCGTTTGATTTCGACCTTTTCGTGATTGGCGGCGGCTCCGGCGGCGTGCGCGGCGCGCGCGTGGCGGCATCGCTCGGCAAGAAGGTCGGCATTGCCGAAGAGTATCGCTACGGCGGCACCTGCGTCATTCGCGGCTGCGTGCCGAAAAAGCTTTTTGTCTATGCTTCGCAGTACAGCGAGCATCTCGAGGATGCGGCCGGTTTCGGCTGGACGGTCGGCGAAAGCAGCTTCGACTGGACGAAGTTGATCGAGGCGAAAGACAAGGAAATCGCACGGCTGGAAGGGCTCTATCGCAAGGGGCTCGACAATGCCAAGGCTGACATATTCGACACGCGCGCCGAACTCGTGGACGCTCATACAGTCCGCCTGTTGAAGACCGGGCAGACGGTGACTGCGGAAACCATCGTCATCGCGACCGGCGGTCGGCCGAACCTGCATACGGCCTTGCCCGGTTATGAGCTTTGCATTTCCTCGAACGAAGCCTTCCATCTGGCAGAGCTGCCAAAGTCGATCCTGATCGCCGGCGGCGGCTATATCGCCGTCGAATTCGCCAATATCTTCCATGGACTCGGCGTCGAGACGACGCTGATCTACCGCGGCGCCGAGATCCTGTCGCGCTTCGACCACGATCTGCGCAAGGGCCTGCATGAGGCGATGGAGGAGAAGGGCATCCGCGTTCTTTGCCACGACATCATCACGAGCGTGGAGAAGACGGAGAATGGGCTCAGCGTCCGGACGAAGAACGACAAGGCCTTGACGGTCGATACGGTCATGCTTGCACTCGGTCGCACGCCGAATACCGCAAATCTCGGACTGGAAGCAGCCGGCGTCGCCATCAACGAGCAGGGCGCCATCGTCGTCGACGAATATTCGCGCACTTCCGTGCCGAACATCTATGCCCTCGGTGACGTCACCGATCGGGTCCAGCTGACGCCGGTGGCCATCCACGAGGCGATGTGCTTCATCGAAACCGTCTACAAAAACAATCCGACGCGGCCGGATCATGAGCTGATCCCGACGGCCGTCTTCTCGCAGCCGGAGATCGGCACGGTCGGCCTGACCGAAGAGGACGCGGCCAAGCGTTATCCGGAGCTCGAGGTCTATCGCGCGCAGTTCCGGCCGATGAAGGCGACGCTTTCGGGCCGCAATGAGAAGATGATCATGAAGCTGATCGTCAATGCCGCCGACCGCAAGGTGATTGGCGCGCATATTCTCGGCCATGATGCCGGCGAGATGGCGCAGCTGCTCGGCATACCCATCAAGGCGGGCTGCACCAAGGACGATTTCGACCGCACCATGGCAGTTCATCCGACCGCGTCGGAAGAACTGGTGACGATGTATTCGCCGAGCTATCGCATTAGCAATGGCGAGCGCGTGTAACGGATTGGATCGGCGCAGTCGTCGCCAGCGCCATAAAAGATTCGCACAGTAGTTCGCCCGCCTTTGCAAGCGACCGGCAAAGGTTTATAAGCGCGCGTTATTTACGACGGGACGCCCGGCAAAGACCGGGTGCACAAGCAGGTGAGTGAGATGGCACAGAATTGGACACCCAGCAGTTGGCGGCAGAAACCGATCCAGCAGGTGCCGGAATATCCGGACCCGGCGGCACTGGCGGCAACGGAAGCGCAGCTTGCAAGCTATCCGCCGCTCGTTTTTGCCGGTGAAGCCCGCCGTCTGAAAGCGCATCTTGCCAATGTCGCCGAAGGCAACGGTTTTCTGCTGCAAGGCGGAGACTGCGCCGAAAGCTTCGCCGAGCATGGCGCCGACACGATCCGCGACTTCTTCCGCGCTTTCCTGCAGATGGCCGTCGTGCTGACGTTCGGCGCTCAGCTGCCTGTCGTGAAGGTCGGTCGCATCGCCGGTCAGTTCGCTAAGCCGCGTTCCTCGGGCATCGAGACACAGGCCGGCGTATCTCTGCCGAGCTACCGCGGTGACATCGTCAACGGCATCGAGTTCACCGAGGAAGCGCGCATTCCCAATCCGGAACGTCAGATGATGGCTTACCGCCAGTCTGCCGCGACGCTCAACCTGCTGCGCGCCTTCGCCATGGGCGGCTACGCCAACCTCGAAAACGTCCACAAATGGATGCTCGGCTTCGTCAAGGACAGCCCGCAGGGCGAGCGCTACCGCAAGCTTGCCGATCGCATCAGCGAGACCATGGATTTCATGAAGGCGATCGGCATTACCTCCGATAGCAATGCAAGCCTGCGCGAGACCGATTTCTTCACCAGCCATGAGGCGCTGCTGCTCGGCTATGAAGAGGCGTTCACCCGCGTCGATTCCACTTCGGGCGATTGGTACGCCACCTCAGGCCACATGCTCTGGATCGGCGACCGTACGCGTCAGGCCGACCATGCGCATGTCGAATATTTCCGCGGCATCAAGAACCCGATCGGCCTGAAGTGCGGCCCTTCGTTGCAGGCCGACGATCTGCTCAACCTGATCGATATCCTCAACCCGCAGAACGAGGCCGGCCGTCTGACGCTGATCTGCCGTTTCGGCCACGACAAGGTTGCCGACAACCTGCCGCGGCTCATCCGCGCCGTCGAGAAGGAAGGCCGCAAGGTCGTCTGGTCCTGCGACCCGATGCACGGCAATACGATCACCCTCAACAACTACAAGACGCGTCCCTTCGAGCGCATTCTGTCGGAAGTCGAAAGCTTCTTCCAGATTCACCGCGCCGAAGGCACGCATCCGGGCGGCATCCACATCGAGATGACCGGCAAGGACGTGACCGAATGCACCGGCGGCGCCCGCGCTGTCGGCGCCGAAGATCTACAGGATCGTTACCACACCCATTGCGACCCGCGTCTCAATGCCGACCAGGCACTCGAGCTAGCCTTCCTGCTTGCCGAGCGGATGAAGGGCGGCCGCGACGAGAAGCGTCTGCGCGCCCACGGCTGAGGGAAAACGGATCTCTGATTTATCAAACGGGCCGGCGAAAGCCGGCCCGTTTGCATTTGTGCCGGATAGATCAATCCGGCTGAAGATGCGTTTCATTTCTTTGAGATTGACCGGCATATCGTTCTCGGGAAGGTTCCCTGAAAAAGGGGAGCGACTATGAACGACGAACATACCGGCGCGTGCCTTTGCGGCAGCGTACGTTTCAAGACACGTGGCAAGCTACGGGAGGTCGTCGCCTGCCATTGTTCGCAGTGCCGCAAGCAGACCGGGCTCTACTATGCCGCCACCAACGTTCCGATCGGCAACCTCCTCATCGAGGGGGAAGAGGCAATCACCTGGTATCGCGCCAGCACATTTGCCCGTCGCGGCTTCTGCAAGACCTGCGGCTCGGCGCTGTTCTGGGCGGCTGACGGGGCCGAGGAAATCTCGATCATGGCCGGGCTTTTCGACCCACCGAGCGGTCTTGAGATCGCCTATCATATCTACTGCGCCGACAAGGGCGATTACTACGATATCACCGATGGGCTGCCGCAATACAGGCAGGGGCGGCCGGGGCTGCCCACGGCAGGGCCATCAGACTGATAAAGCATGGTGCCATCAAGTCTTGGGCTGCTCGAAGTTATTGTCTTCATAGTCGAAATCATCATCGATCGGGAGACCCGGAGGTCTTTGGTGACCGTGGCGAATGGCTCTGATCTCTATGAGGTCACCGGCAATTTCGTAATCGACGAGATAATCTCCCATCGTAAATCGTAAAACGCCGGGAATTGGCAGTTCATTGCTCCGAAAACCCATCTGGGGGAAACGAAGCAGGCTTGTTCTGAGCCCGGTTCAGATCGTCGAGGAAGCGGAGAGCCGCTGTGGGACTTCTATCTTTCAGGTATTGCGCTTCCGACTTGATATATGCTCTGGCGCCGGCCGAAAGGCGAACTCTTTCAAGCAGCAGCCCCTTTGATGGCCGTCGCCACTTCGCTGACGACATCATCAAGATCGTATGCTTCGCCGTTTGCCATTTCCCGGCGAGCCTTTGCGATCTCCAATACTTCGCGACCTTCGGTCGCCAGATAAGATTTGAGCGCTCGTACAAAGACCCAGCTGCGCGTCCGCTCGCAGACATCCGCGATCTCTTCGATTTCAGCGAGGATGTCGGCGGGAACCCGAAGCGTAATAGGATTCGAAAGCTGCCTTTGATTTTTCATCGTATTTATCTAATTTTGTATTACAAAATATAGGAGACATGCTAAAAGTCAATTTCCGAGCGTGGGGTGATGGCTCACCCACTAGCCCCGTTCTTCTCCGTCACCAGCTTGCTCAGCTTGGCGATTTCCTCCTTGACCACAGAAAGCTCCGTCAGCACCTGCATGTCGATTTTCTGGTGCAGCGAGAGGACTTCGAGTTCAGCCTTGAGATTGACCTCATAGTCCTTGGCTGCTTCGAAGCGATCCCGTTCGGTCTGGCGGTTCTGGGACATCATGATGATCGGCGCCTGGATGGCGGCGATCATGGAGAGGACGAGGTTGAGGAAGATGAAAGGGTAGGGATCGAAGGCGCGGGTGAGGAGTACGATGGTGTTGACGACGCACCAGAAGACCAGGAACAGCAGGAAGCAGACGATGAAGGCCCAGGAGCCTCCAACACGGGCGATGCCGTCGGCGAGGCGTTCGCCATAGGACGCATTGGCGGAGAAGGCCGCGTTGATATCGGTCGAGACGATCTTGCGCTCATGCGCTTTCTTGAGCACGCGCTTTTCTGTCTCGCCCAGCTCTTCGGCCGTCTTGTCGAAATGCTGGTGGACGAAATTTGGCAGATTGTACATGAGGATACTCCGGGGGCTTGATCGTCTTTGAGCGCCAAGTATTCGACTGCCCAACGAAAATGCAACGCGAAAAGGGTTGCAGCATGGTGGATCGAATCCAACCTTGCGTGTTCGGCTCGACCATTGTGTTCGATCCGCTAACTCCCTTGGCTGATCAGCCAGCTATGCGACGGGAAGAAGCGGTCCAATCCGTATTCCCGTCCGAACATGATGTCGTGCTGCAGATGGCGATAGTCGCGCACCGTCGGATCGAGGTGCTGCTCGTTGCGCGCCCAGTCCGGGAAAGTCTCGTTGTCGCGCGTCGCGAGCTGATAACGGTCGACGATGGTGTATTTCTTCTGCACGCGGCCGAGGAAGCCGGTGTAGAAGGGATGCTCATATCCGGCTGTTTTCAACACGTGATAGGGCAGTTGCGACGGGCTGATCGTGCCGACATCCTTGCGTACGCCATTCTTGCTCGACCAGATGACCAGCGGCGTTTCGTGCTCCTGTTTCATGACGTCGAGCGGTGCCTTTCGCGTCGCCACCTGCTGGGGCATGTAGCCGGTGTTCGGATAGGCGCTGCCGAGCGGCGGCAGGTGATCGCCCCAGAGGACGATGATGGTTTCACGGTCACGCTTTTCAGCCCAATCCATCAGCATCTTCAGACTGTCATCGGATTCCCGAACGCCCTGCGCATAGGTGGCGAGCGTTGCACGATCGTCGTCGTTCAGGTTGCCGGTGATATCGACGGTATTCTGTGCAAAGCGATTGGGTTCGTAAGGGCCATGTCCCTGGAGAGTGACAGCGAAGAAGAAGAATGGCTGATCGGCTTCGTCTCCCTCGCGCATGATTTCCTTCATCAGGGAATCGTCGGCGGCGAACATGCCGCGCCTCTCCATCGGCGGCAGGGTTTCATCGGTGTGGAACTCCTCGAAGCCGAAAGCCTTGTAGACTTCGTTGCGATTCCAGAACCAGCCGCTGAAGGGGTGGAGCGCGCGTGCCGCATAGCCTTCGCCGCGGAAGAAGGTGGCAAGCGACGGCATGGGCCGGCGCACATATTGCTGATAGGGTATGCTGCCATAGGGCAGGAAGGCATTGGAAAAGCCCGTCAGCGCCTCGAATTCGACATTGGCGGTCATGCCGCCGAACTCAGGCGAAAAGACGTAACCGGATTGTCTGGAGCGGATCGTCGGCATCGGATCGGGCGTAAAGGCGACATTGGACAGCCGGGTCGGATCCCAGAGGGATTCGCTCATCAGCATGATGACGTCAGGCTTCTCGCGCGGACCGGAGAGATAGCCGTAGTTTCTCGCCGGAATGGCATCGATCGCATCCGGTCCGTAGCCCGCCGGGGATTTGACATCGGCCATCGGCAGGTTGAGCGAGAAGGCGATGACGAAGCCGTTGTAGCTGTAGTTTTCCTTCTGATCCCAGACGATCGGGATGATGCGCAGTTTCTCACGGATGGAGGAATATTGCGTCGGGTCCATCTGCGAAACGAACAGCGCCGCAAGCGGCAGGCATACCGACAGCCTGATCATGCGCGCCTTTTGCGATAGCGCGGCGGCGTGTTGCCAAGCATGGCGCCACAGAAAGGCGAGGGCGGCGAGGGACGCAATGACGCCGATGGCGAGTGCCGCGGCGGTCCACGGCCGATCGCGCACCATCACAGGCATCAATTCCATGATCTGCCGTGCAAACAGGAAATCAGACGGATAGAGCGGATCGGAGAGATAGTTCTGCTTCTGGCTGGAGATGAACGCCGGAACCAACAGCAGCGGTGCGACGATCAAGACCGATAGATGCGCTCGGCCGAGAGCCGCATCCAAAATGAGCATAGTCAGCATGACGATGCCGATGGTGGTGAAGCCGGGGCGAGACGGAGAAAAGAGATAGGACGGGACGGTCGAAAACTCACCGCGCACAATCCATTCGACGGCAATGACGATCGACAGTGCGAGCAGCAAGGTCAGAGTAAGGCTCAGAACTTGGCGCAGGACGGCTGATTTCTGCCTCGCTGCGCCGATTTTCTGGAAAAGAACGAGCCTGCCCGCCAAAGCGGAACCAATGACCAGATCGACCAAGGGTTTCTCCGAATGCTATAGGGTATTCATATAATTGTCACGTTTCTGTCATGAATTCTGGATGAACCGCAAGGCTGACCTGGTAGTTTTCCGGGTAAAAATACCGCCTATGCGCGTAGTGCGATCTTTGATACCTGCAGGTGAACGAAGGCGGTTGCGGAAGAAGAATGCCATCGCTAAATGTATGGCATGACAGAGCAAGGCCCGATCACTCAGACCATCCGTATCGCCGTCGCGCAGCTCAATCCGACGGTCGGCGACGTTTCCGGCAATCTGGCCAAGGCGCGCGAAGCGCGGGCCGAGGCGGCGCGCGAAGGCGCGCAGCTCCTGATGTTGACGGAATTGTTCATTTCCGGCTATCCGCCGGAGGATCTGGTGCTGAAGCCGGCCTTCATCCGCGCCTGCTGGAAAGCCGTTGAAAGTCTCGCTGCCGATACCGCCGATGGCGGGCCAGGCGTCGTCGTCGGTGTCCCACGGCAGGACGACACCGGCCGCTACAATTCCGTGGCCGTGCTAGATGGCGGTAAAGTCATCTTCATCAGGGACAAGGTCGATTTGCCGAACTACGGCGAGTTCGACGAGAAGCGGGTTTTCGACGAAGGGACCATCGCGGGGCCTGTCAATTTTCGCGGCGTCCGCCTTGGCATACCGATTTGCGAGGAGATCTGGAACGATCTCGGCATCTGCGAAACGCTGGCCGAGAGCGGTGCGGAAATCCTGCTGGTTCCGAATGGTTCGCCTTACTATCGTGGCAAGGTCGATGTCCGTCACCAGGTCGCATTGCGGCAGGTGATCGAGTCAGGTTTACCGCTCATTTTCGCCGCCCAGGTTGGCGGCCAGGACGAACTTGTTTTCGATGGCGCGAGCTTCGGCTTCAATGCCGACAAGACCCTGGCGTTCCAGATGAGCCAGTTCGAGACCGCGCTGGCAGTCACCACCTGGAAGAAGAATGGCGACGTCTGGCATTGCGCCGAAGGACCGATGGCGCATATTCCGGAAGGCGAGGAGGCCGATTACCGCGCCTGCCTGCTGGGCTTCCGCGACTACGTGAACAAGAACGGCTTCAAGTCGGTCGTGCTCGGCCTGTCCGGCGGTATCGACTCGGCGATCTGCGCGGCGATTGCGGTGGATGCGCTCGGAGAGGAGCGCGTACGCACCGTCATGCTGCCCTATCGCTATACCTCAGAGGATTCTTTGAAGGATGCGGCGGATTGCGCCAAGGCGCTCGGCTGCCGCTACGATATCGTGCCGATCGAGGATCCTGTCACCGGCTTCACGACGGCCTTGTCCGATCTGTTCGAAGGTACGGAAAGCGGCATCACCGAGGAAAATCTGCAGAGCCGTGCCCGCGGTACCATCCTGATGGCGATCTCCAACAAATTTGGCTCGATGGTGGTGACGACGGGCAACAAGTCGGAAATGTCCGTTGGATATGCCACGCTCTATGGCGACATGAACGGTGGCTTCAATCCCATCAAGGATCTCTACAAGATGCAGGTCTATGCGTTGTCGCGCTGGCGCAACCTGCATGTGCCGCCGGGCGCGCTCGGCCCTTCAGGCGAGGTGATCCCCTACAACATCATCGACAAGGCGCCTTCGGCTGAACTGAGGCCGAACCAGACAGACCAGGATTCGCTTCCGCCCTATCCGGTGCTCGACGATATCCTCGAATGCCTGGTGGAAAAGGAAATGTCGGTCGAAGAGATCGTGGCGCGCGGACATGATGTCGCGACAGTGCATCGTATCGAGCATCTGCTTTATCTCGCCGAGTACAAGCGCCGCCAGTCGGCTCCGGGCGTGAAGATCACCAAGAAGAATTTTGGTCGTGATCGCCGCTATCCGATCACCAACCGGTTCCGCGATCGCTGATCGCAACGCCGGCGTTAAAGGGGAAAGTATGCGCAGCTCGGTCGAGATCTACAATATCCGCACGGGTGCGAACCGGGTGGTCTTCCAGACGGACCAGCTGATCGAGGCGCCGAACTATTCGCCTGACGGACGCTATTTGCTGCTGAACGGCGACGGTCTGCTTTACCGGCTGCCGTTGGGTGGCGTTGGCAAGATCGTTCGCGTCGATACCGGCTTCGCCACGCAGTGCAACAACGATCATGGGATTTCTCCCGACGGATCGCTGATCGCGATTTCCGACAAGACGGAGCATGGCAAATCCTGCATCTATGTGCTGCCGGCCGAAGGCGGCACGCCTAGGCAGGTCACGACCAACCTGCCGTCCTATTGGCACGGCTGGTCACCCGACGGGCAGCGCTTCTCCTATTGCGGCATCCGCGACAACGTCTTCGATATCTACACGATCTCGATCGACGGCGGTGAAGAGACGCGGCTGACGCATGGCGAGGGCCGCAACGATGGCCCGGATTTTTCGGCCGATGGGCAATGGATCTATTTCAACTCCAGCCGCACCGGTCTCATGCAGATCTGGCGCATTCATCCCGACGGCACGGGGTTGCAGCAACTGACCGATGATAATTATGGCAATTGGTTTGCCCATCCATCTCCCAGGAACGACAAGGTCGTGCTGATCTCCTACGATCCTGAAGTCTTCGACCATCCGCGCGATCTGAATGTGCGGATGCGGTTGATGGATATGGATGGCGGCGATCTCACGACGCTGTTCGAACTCTTCGGCGGACAAGGAAGCATCAACGTGCCGAACTGGTCGCCCGATGGCGACGAGTTCGCCTATGTCCGTTACGAGCCGGCCTGACGCTCTGGACGCTCTTACCGCAACCTCGCGCAGGAAGTAGGCGACGAAGTCATCATTTCCCTGTTGCGGCAGCCTATTGCGTCGGCTGCGGCCCGGCCTCTTTCGGATGCTTCAGGTCAATGCCACCTTGGTCGGTCGCAAGGAATTGCGGCCCGACCTGACGGACCTTGTTGGCTGACGGATCGTAGGGTCTGTCCGGCGGGAATTGCTGCTGCTCGGCCTGCGTCACCGCCGGAGCCTGCTTTTGCGGCAGACCGGAATTCTTCTGGGGTTTTGGCGTTTCGATTATGGTAATCGAGCTTTCCGGCTGCGCAAGGGACTGCTGCTGCGGCGCATAGGCGTCGAGCTTGGTGCGGGTATCGATGACGATATCCGGCGTGGCCGAGGCCGGCGCGCTGCAACCGTTCCTCTGCATGGTATCCAGCAGTTGCCGGCGCTTAAGGCTGGCCGCGTCGATGCGGCCGACGCTCTCATCGCGCTGATCTACCAACATGCCGAGATCGTGCCGCATTCCATCGAGCGACGTTCGCATGTCGTCGCAGACGCCTTCGTTGTTTGAGCCGATGATCACCATGCTGCTGTCTTCGACGCAGCCCTGATTGCGCAGATCACTCATCAAGCGGCGGATCATCGTGTTTTGCTGGACTATGGCGCGCGAAAGCTGGCGCGTCTCCTGGCTCGCGCCGACCACTTCAGCGGTATCGGCGTAGCGGCCGCGCAATTCGTCGCACAGATTGGCCTGCGCGAAGCTCGGTGTGGCTGTCAACAGGGACAGCAGGGCAATGGAAACTAGGTTTGTGCCGCGGTTCACGATTCTGTTCTCGAAGGCGGGTTGATTTCGTTGGAAACTACACTTTGGAGCTTAACAACGTATCCATCAAAACACATGGATTTCGAGAGGATTTTAGCGAATTGTGATTTGCGGCCACCATGCTCGGGCGGCCGCAAAAAAATGCTTCGTCAGGCCAGTTGCGATGCCTCGACCACGGCCAGGGCTGCCATGTTGACGACACCGCGTGAAGTGACCGAAGGCGAAAGAATGTGGGCCGGAAGGGCCGTACCCAGCAGGATCGGCCCGACATGCAGCCCGTCGGTCATGGTCTTGACCACGCCAAGCGTGATGTTGGCGGCATCGAGATTGGGGAAGACGAGCAGGTTTGCTTCGCCAGAAAGCGTGCTGTCCGGCATGACGTGGCGGCGCAGGCTTTCGGAAATGGCGCTGTCGCCGTGCATCTCACCATCGACTTCCAGCTCCGGCGCGGCTTCGCGAACGAGCGCCAGGGCATTGCGCATCTTGGTGGCGCTTTCCGATTCCCGCGAGCCGAAGTTGGAGTGCGAGACGAGGGCGGCACGCGGCGTGATGCCGAAGCGCTTGATTTCCTCCGCCGCCAGCACCGTCGACTCTGCGATTTCCTCGGCGCCGGGGTTAAACGACACGTAGGTATCGGTGTAGAAGGTTGCGCCGCGCTGCGAGATGAGCAGGCTCAGCGCCGAAAAATCCCGAACATCCGGGCGCTTGCCGATGATCTGGCGGACGATGCGCAGGTGGCGCTCGTAGCGGCCTTCGAGGCCGCAGATCAACGCATCGGCTTCGCCGCGCTTCAGGGCAAGCGCGCCGATAACGGTCGTGTTGGTGCGCACGATCGTCCGGGCGGCCTCGGGGATGACGCCGCTGCGGCCGACGAGCGAAAAATAGAGCTCGACATACTCGCGGAAGCGCGGATCGTCGTCCGGATTGATGACGGCGAAATCGGTATGCGGACGGATCTTGAGGCCGTAGCGCTTCAGGCGGGTCTCGATGACGGAGGGACGACCGATGAGGATCGGGGTGGCTGTGCCTTCCTCAAGCAGAACCTGTGCGGCGCGCAGCACGCGCTCATCTTCGCCTTCGGAGAAGACGACGCGCTTGCGCTCGGCAATCTTCGCAGCGGCGAAGATCGGCTTCATGATGAAGCCGGACCGGAAGACGAAGCGGTTGAGCTCGTCCATGTAGGCATCGAAATCGGTGATGGGGCGCAGCGCCACACCGCTTTCGGCGGCCGCTTTCGCCACAGCCGGAGCGATGCGCAGGATCAGGCGCGGATCGAAGGGCGAGGGGATCAGATAGTTCGGACCGAAGACCGGGGTCTCGCCGGTATAGGCGCGGGCGGCAACGTCGGACGGCTCTTCGCGGGCGAGCGAGGCTATGGCGCGCACCGCGGCCATCTTCATTTCCTCGTTGATCGTCTTGGCGCCGCAGTCGAGCGCGCCACGGAAGATATAGGGGAAGCAGAGAACATTGTTCACCTGGTTCGGGAAATCCGAACGGCCGGTGCAGATCATCGCATCGGGACGGGCGGCGCGGGCGAGGTCGGGCATGATTTCCGGCGTCGGGTTGGCCAGCGCCATGATCAGCGGCTTTTCCGCCATTTTCTCGAGGAGCTCGGGCTTCAGCACGCCTGCGGCCGAAAGGCCGAGGAAGACGTCGGCACCTGGGATCGACTCGGCGAGCTCGCGCTTGTCGCTATCCTGGGCATAGACGGACTTCCATTCGTCCATCAGCACGTTGCGGTCCTTGTAGACAAGGCCCTCGATGTCGTGGACCCAGATGTTTTCGCGCTTGGCACCGAGTATGACGAGCAGATTGAGGCAGGCAAGCGCCGCGGCACCGGCGCCGGAGGCGACGATCTTGACGTTCTCGATCTTCTTGCCGGCCAGTTCCAGTCCGTTGAGGATGGCGGCGGCGACGATGATGGCGGTGCCGTGCTGATCGTCATGGAAAACCGGGATTTCCATCTTTTCGCGCAGGCGCCGTTCGACGTCGAAGCATTCAGGCGCCTTGATGTCTTCCAGATTGATGCCGCCGAAGGTCGGCTCCAGCGCCGAAATGGTGTTGACCATCTCGTCGACGGTGGGCGCTGCCACTTCGATGTCGAACACGTCGATGCCGGCGAATTTCTTGAACAGAACCGCCTTGCCTTCCATGACAGGCTTGGACGCGAGCGGGCCGATATTGCCGAGGCCGAGGACGGCCGAACCATTGGAAATCACGGCAACGAGATTGGCGCGGGACGTGTAGTACGCTGCCGTCTCGGGATTGTCGCGGATGGCGAGGCAGGGTGCGGCCACGCCCGGAGAATAGGCCAGCGCCAGATCGCGCTGGTTGCCGAGCGGCTTGGTGGCCTGGATTTCAAGCTTGCCGGGGCGGGGATAACGATGAAAGTAGAGAGCCTGTTCGTCGAGATCGCCACTCGCCATGTTCTTGGCTGCCTTCGATGTATCGTGCGTATCCACCACACTTCTCCATTCCTGCCTATGCTTTGAGTCCCCTGAATACATCAATCGCTTCGCGTTCACAGTATGCAATTGACGTCGCCGACCGCTTTTTTGTCATCGCGGATTCGCCGGTGTCCGTCTTGGGGCCGGTGAGGGCTATGCTTCCCCGCTTCGCCGCTCGGACAGTCATAAGGGGTTCATCGCGTGGGCTTATGAGAACGGCAGACGAAGGACCCTCCATGACATTGATCGCTTCTCATCGCGGCGGCGCGCATCTATGGCCAGAAAACACCAGGCTTGCCTTTTCAAGGACGGCCAAGCTTGATGTCGATCTCGTTGAATTCGACGTTCACCAGACGCGGGACGGCAAGCTGGTTGTGCATCACGATGCCCTGATCGACCGGATGACCGACGGCAAAGGGGCTATTGTCGATCTCAGCCATGAAGAGCTGATGCGCCATGTCGTGATCGGAAGCGACGGCGAGACTATTCCGACCCTTGCTGAGACCATCGATATCTTCGGCCCGTCCCCGGTCGATCTGCGACTGGAGATCAAGACGAAAGCGGACGGCACGCCCTATGAGGGGATGGAGGCCCGCATCGTCGATGAGTTGATGGCGACCGGCATGGTATCACGGACGATGATCACCAGTTTCGCCCTGCCGCGTCTCGAAGCCTTTGGCAAAGCACTTGGTGACCGCGGTTTGAACGTCGGCGAGTTGCTCGGCTTCATTTTTCTTTGTTCGCCGCAAATGACTGCGCAGCTTGGCTGGAATGGGATCATCGCCGCGCTCCGCAGCTGCGGTGTGCGCGAGATAGCGGTGCGTGCCGACGCCCTGGACGCCGAAGTCATGGGCATCGTACGCAGGAGCGGCATGACGGTGCACGGCTGGGCCGCGCATACGAGCGAAGCGGCAAGAGCGATGTTTCGCCTCGGTGTCGCCAGTTTTACAACCGATCGTCCCGATCTCGCCATCGCGGCCAAACGTGGCTGATCCAGCCCGATAGGCCAGCAGACACAGGGTTTGTCATCTTCCTGAAACACGAGTCTGGTTTTGGAATAGCCAAGTTTGGATAGGGCACGGACTTATAGTTCGTGAATGAAAACATGGACACCCGGCGATTCCGTACACTGTTCATCTCTGACGTACATCTCGGTTCGAAGGCCGCCAAGGTGGACTTCCTTCTCGATTTTCTGCGCTACCACGATGCCGATACCATTTTCCTCGTCGGCGATATCATCGATGGGTGGCGCCTCAAGCGAAACTGGTACTGGCCGCAGGATTGCAATGACGTGGTGCAGAAGGTTCTGCGCAAGGCGCGCAAAGGCACACGGATCGTTTATATCCCCGGCAATCACGACGAATTCCTGCGCGATTTCCCCGGCACGCACTTTGGCGGCATCGAAGTCGCGCAACGCGCCATGCACGAGACTGCCGACGGGAAGAAGTATCTCGTCCTGCATGGCGACGAATTCGATGTCGTCGTTCGTAACGCCCGCCTGCTCGCCTATCTCGGCGATTGGGCCTACGACATGGCCATTCTGATCAATATCGGCCTCGCGGCCGTGCGCCGTCGCCTGAACATGCCCTATTGGTCGTTCTCGGCCTGGGCAAAGCTGCAGGTGAAGCATGCCGTCAACTTCATAGGCGAGTTCCAGCGTGTCGTCGCCGAGGAAGCCAAGCGCAACGATGCCGATGGCGTGATCTGCGGCCATATCCATCACGCTGTCATCGAGGATCTCGACGGCATCCGCTATATCAATACCGGTGACTGGGTGGAAAGCTGCACGGCGATCGCCGAGCATGAGGACGGCACTTTCGAGCTGCTTACCTGGCGGTCGATCCTTGAGACGGAGCCGGCCGGTATATCTGTCGAAGAGTTGCCGAAGGCACTCGGCGTCGGCGCCCAGGCAGCCTAATTTTAGCGCCGCTTCACGGACGCAATAACAGGCTGTCATAATTATTGATCGTTATGAGGCGCCTGTAATTCGGGTTTTTTCCGAAACGTTACGATTTGGCTATTTCTCGCCATAGTCGTACTCTCGATAGCGTGATAGGGACAAATTCAGTTCCCTTCAGGTCTGTCATGATTCCCGCGATAAAATCCTTGCAGGGCGAGGGCGCGCCTTCGTATTTCCGTCTGCGCACCGCCTTGTCCTACTGCGCGCCGTTGTTCGTCAACGGGATCGCTTTGCCGTTTTTCCCCGTCTGGCTGGCGGGATTGAATTTCAATGATCATGAAATCGGTCTCGTGATCGCCGTGCCGATGGTCGTGCGCGTTCTGGTGACGCCCGTCATCGCGGTGTTTGCCGATCACATGAAGGAACGCGCCGATGTGCTGTTCTGGTCCGGTGGGCTGTCATTGCTGACGGCGATCGCGCTTTACTGGACGAGCGAATTCTGGCCCGTGCTGCTCGTTTATGGCGTCCAGGGCGCGACCTACGCGCCCTATGTGCCGGTGGTCGAATCGATCGCTATGTCGGGGGTGCGCCGCTGGGGGTTCGACTATGGCTCCATGCGTGTCTGGGGATCGATCATCTTCATCGTTTCGACGCTTTTCGGCGGCCAGATGATCGGGATGTGGGGAGGCACCATGGTACTGCCCGTCATGGTCGCCGGCTTCGTGCTGACCATGCTCACGGCGCTGATCACGCCGCGTATCGGGCCGACGCGGCGGCGCAACCAGCCGATCAATCTGCAGTCGCCGACTGGAAGCTCGCTGCGCTCTCCGCAATTGCTGATCACGATGATCGGGGTCTCGGTGCAGCAATCGAGCCACGCGATGCTCTACACATTCGCGTCGATCTATTGGCACAAGCTCGGCTTTTCCGGAACCCAGATCGCCGTTCTCTGGAGCATCGGCGTGGCGGCGGAGGTAATGGTCTTCTTCCTCTCGAGAATGCTAAGTCGCCGTTTCAGTGCGTGGACGCTGATTTTCTTCGGCTCGAGCATGTGCGTCCTGCGTTGGATCCTGTTCCCCATCAATCTCGGTTTCGCCGGCTATTTCCTGCTGCAGTGCTTCCATTCCTGCACCTATGCCTGTGTGCATACCGGCATCCAGCGCCGCATCGTCGGATCCGTTCAGGAAACGCAGGAGGCGTCCGCCCAGGGCGCCTATTATTTCTATAACGGCATGTTCCTCGGCTTGATGACGCTCGCGTCCGGCTATCTCTATGCCTGGCTAGACCTTTCCAGCTACTATGTGATGGCAGCGGTGGCTGCGTTCGGCTTGGGCATGGTCATCTTCGCGCGCAACCTCCGGCCCAGGAGTTCGGCGATCGGCGGAGGCGCACACGGCGTCTCATAACGCGGATGCAACAAATTCATTTGGATATCAAAAAGCCGTGACATATGTTGGCCGCGGCGCAGCATAGCAATCTCCCGTGCAGTCGGTGTATTAAACATCGGCGTCGTGCGGGCTCCGTGAGTCGACGTTGGTGATGCCACATTTGAAAGACGCATGAGCTTGAAAGCAGCCGAACAGAAATCCGATGCACCGAGGATCGATGAAGAGCCCGATGGCAATGGGCATCGCTATCGGCTTGAAGGCAATTGGCGTAGCGCCAATGTGCACGGCGTGCTGCGGCAGATCGAGCAGCTCTCGAAACGGAGCGCCGGTGGCGAGGTTGTGATCGATCTTTCCGATCTCTCCGATGTCGACACGGCCGGTGCGCTGCTGATCCGGCGATTGAAGGTGAGCCAGGAGGCGCATGGCGCCACCGTGACGATCGAGGGCTCCAATTCGCATATCGACGAGCTGCTGACCGCCTTCGACGAGGATCCGGACGCGGAGAAGGGCGAGCCGAAGGCGAAGATATCATTGCCTGAGCGGCTGTTTGCGCCGATCGGCAGAAATGTCTACGAACTTTGGGGCAATCTCATTGCTGCCATGTACATATTGGGCTCCGCAGTACGCGGTGCGCAGCTCAAGTTCGGACGCGGCAGCGGCGTCTCGCCGGCTTCGATCGTCAATCAGATCGACCACATGGCCGTGAGGGCCGTTCCGATCATCCTGCTGATGTCGTCGCTGATTGGAGCGATCATCGCGCAGCAAGGCGCGTTCCAGCTGCGCTATTTCGGTGCGGAAGTCTTTGTCGTCGATCTCGTCGGCATCCTTCAATTGCGCGAAATCGGCGTGCTTCTGACGGCGATCATGATCGCAGGTCGTTCCGGCAGCGCGATCACCGCCGAGATCGGCTCGATGAAGATGCGCGAGGAAGTGGACGCGCTGAAGGTCATGGGTCTAAACCCCATCGGCGTGCTGATCTTCCCACGGCTGGTGGCGCTGACCGTCGCTCTGCCCCTGCTGACGATCATTGCCAATTTCGCTTCGCTGTTTGGCGCGGCGATGGTCGCCTGGGGCTATTCCGGTATCACCATTGCGACCTTCATCTCCCGCCTGCATGAGGCGATCAGCCTTTCCACGGTCATTTCAGGCATGATCAAGGCTCCGTTCATGGCGTTGGTCATCGGCATCGTCGCGGCGGTCGAGGGATTGAAGGTCGGCGGAAGTGCCGAGTCGCTGGGGCAGCATGTGACTTCGTCGGTCGTGAAGTCGATCTTCGTCGTGATCCTGATGGACGGGCTTTTTGCCATGTTCTACGCAGCGATCGACTTCTGAGGGATGACGACGATGAGCGCGCTTCACTCGGAAATCCCGTTGGAAAGAGATGAGCACGGCAGGGATATCGTGCTGTCGGCACGGGATGTCACCGTCGCTTTCGGATCGAAAGTCGTGCTCGATAAACTGAACCTCAATATCTATCGCGGCGAAATCCTCGGTTTCGTGGGCGCTTCCGGCGCTGGCAAGTCGGTGCTGCTGCGCACGGTACTGCGGTTGCTGCCGCGCCGCTCGGGCAAGATCGAGATCCTCGGTGAAGACTATGACACGCTCTCGGAGCCAGAGCGCAACCAGCTCGATATGCGCCTCGGCGTCCTCTTCCAGCAGGGCGCCTTGTTTTCCTCGCTGACGGTGAAGGAAAATATTCAGGTGCCGATGCGGGAATATCTGGACCTGCCGCAAGAGATGATGGACGAGCTGGCGCTGATGAAGATCCGCATGGTGGGTCTCGCTGCCGACGCCGCCGACAAATATCCATCCGAGCTTTCCGGCGGCATGATCAAGCGCGCAGCACTTGCCAGAGCCCTGGCGCTCGATCCTGACCTGGTCTTTCTTGATGAACCGACGTCCGGCCTCGATCCGATCGGCGCGGCGGAGTTCGACGAGCTGATCGCCAGGCTACGCGACACGCTCGGCCTGACCGTTTATATGGTGACTCACGACCTCGATAGCCTGTTTTCCGTCTGCGACCGTATTGCTGTTCTTGGACAGAAGCGGGTATTGGTGGAAGGCACAGTTGAGGACATGCTCGCCTGCGATGACCCTTGGGTACAAGCCTATTTCAGGGGCAAGCGCGCACGTTCGATCGTGCCGCGCGAAGACATCAGGGAGCACAACGACGACAACGGCGCAGGCCCCCACAGCCGCGAGAAGTGACTGGAGACAATGGAAACCAAAGCCAATTATACGATCGTCGGGTTCTTCACGCTGCTCGTTATCGCGGCCGCTTTCGGCTTCGTCTACTGGATGGCGGAATATGGCCGCGGCGGTCCGATGGTCGAACTCGTGGTGCGCATCCCCGGTTCTGCGAACGGTTTGAGCGTCGGTTCACCGGTTCGCTTCAACGGCATTCAGGTCGGTTCGGTGCAGAGCCTTTCGATCGATGCCGACGATCCAAACTACTCGCTGGCATTCACGCAGGTGCGTGCCGATGCGCCGGTCTATACGTCCACCAAGGCTATTCTTGAAATTCAGGGCCTGACAGGTGCTGCCTATATCGAGCTTTCCGGCGGCCGCAACGGCGACGAGAATATCCTGAAACGTTCGATCGACACCGGCAAACGCGCCGTGCTGCTTGCCGATCAGTCCAGCGTCACGAACCTGTTGACCACGGCGGACAAGATTCTCAACCGCGCCAATGATACGATCGGCGACATCCAGGGCTTCGTCTCGGATTCGCGCGGGCCGCTGACCGATACGGTGCGCAACGCGCAGAAATTCTCCAAGGCGATCGCCGACAATTCCGATAATATCGACAAGTTCTTGGCGAGCGTCGGACAGCTTGGCGATACGTTCAAGACCGTTTCGACGCGCATCGACTCGACGCTGGATGCAATTGAGAAACTGGTGCGCGCAGTCGATGCCCAGAAGGTCAACGACGTCATCGCCAATGCCGACAGGATTACCGCCAACGTGGCGGATGCCACGACCGATCTGAAGGCGACCATCGCAAGCTTCAAGCAGACGGCCGACACCTACACCACCTTCGGCCAGAAGGCGCAGCAGACGCTGGATCGTGTCGACGCCATCGTCGCGCAGATCGATCCGGCGAAGATCAAGGGATCGATGGATGACATTGCCGACGTGACGAAGCAGGCTCGCACCGCTGTCGCGTCTATTCGCGATGTGGCCAATACCGTTGCGGCGCATCAGCAGGATATCGACCAGACGATCGCCAATGCGCGGGACATCTCCACCAAGCTGAACTCGGCGTCCGGCAAGGTCGACGGCATTCTCACGAAGGTCGATTCCCTGCTCGGCAACGACAGCACGCAATCGCTGTTCGCCGAAGCCAAGGATACGCTGGAATCCTTCAAGAAGATGGCTGACAATCTCAATTCCCGTATCGGCCCGATCGCCGATAATCTGCAGAAGTTTTCGAGTGGCGGCCTGCGCGATGTCCAAACTCTCATTAATGACATGCGGGGCACGGTTGACAATCTGAATACTACAATCACTAATTTCGACCGCAATCCACAGCGACTGATCTTCGGTGGGGATACGGTCAAGACATATGATGGCCGAGCGCGGCACTGATGAATAGCGATATCTGGGCTCCAGGGGATAAGCGGAATATGGTCGGTTGCGTGTCGAGTGAGCGTCATCAGGTGTGGAAAGCTGTGATCGCATTGCCATTGCTAGGAGCCTTGCTGGCGGGCTGCGGAAGTTCCTCCAACAACGACACCTACGATCTTTCCGCGTCGGTGAAGGCGAACGGACCTTCGGTCAAGAACCGACAGATACTCATCCCGCCGCCGACCGCGCTGCAGGCGCTGGACAGCAACCAGATCGTCATCCGCGTTTCATCTTCGGAAATCCAGTATCTCGGCAAGTCGCAATGGAGCGACAAGCTGAGCAGGATGGTGCAGTCGAAGCTGGTCGAGGCTTTCGAGAATACCGGCAAGCTCGGTGGCGTCGGCGTGCCGGGGCAGGGCCTGGCGATCGACTATCAGGTCGTCACCGACATTCGTTCCTTCGAGATCAATACCGTAGGCGGCCAGAAAACCGCGACGGTCGAAATCTCGGAAAAGATTCTGAACGACCGCACGGGTACGGTAAAGGCGCAGAATATCTTCCGGAAGGTCGTGCCCGTCAGCGGCGGCAGCAATCCCGATTTCGTGCGGGCGCTGGATGCCGCGTTTGCGGGCGTGACCAGCGAGCTTGTCGATTGGACGTTGCGTTCGCTTTAAGGGCCATTATCGCTCCATCAGTTCTTTGAGAGTCCCGAGATCTTTCAACACATGCGCGGCATCGGCCGCGAACTGCTCTTCGGTCATGCCGGGGAGCTGAAGCAAGGTGAACATGACCTCGCAGCCGTCGCCATTCGGCACGATCCGCAGCGCGTTGTGAACCTGAAGACCGGAATCCAAGGTCACCCTGTGGTCGAGGACGCCGAAGTCGTTGCGGGCGGCGAAGCGTACGCGGGCGGTGCCAAGAATGCCCTCCGCGATCCAGTCCTCTCCATCCTGCTTCAATCCCGATGCCAGGCCGGAAGCCCATAGCGGCATGTTTTCCGGACGGCTGGCAAAACCGTAGACCTCCGTCCAGTGACGATCGATGGAGATATGCACGATCTTCGCGATCATGGTCGACATAATGGTCTCCTCCTCTATATTTTCTCTCGGCGGACTGGCGATCGGCTGCGGGCTCGCGCGCATGGAAAATGGATGGGCCGCGAATCCCGCAACATTTTTGCACAGTCCTGCAAAGCGGGCGATTCGGGGCTGTCGAAGGCTTGCCGTTTCACGCTCGGAATGCAACAACAACGCCCAACGCAGGCCGTCGCAACTCGCATCGATTGACGGAGGCATTGCGTCCTATCGGATGTTGCCGCGTCCTCTGCGCCACCGGCGCGGCGCCGGATGTGGTCAACGACTCATTGGAGGATTGTCGTGGAAAAGGCAGAAATCGGGCTGATCGGTCTTGCTGTGATGGGATCGAATCTGGCGCTCAACATTGCCGAAAAAGGCAACAGGATCGCGGTGTTCAACCGGACGCCGCAAGTGACGGACGAATTCTATGCGAATGCGGGCGCGCTTAAGGACAAGATCATTCCTTGCAAGACGATCGAGGAGTTCGTCGAGGCGATCCGCCCGCCGCGGCCGATCATCATCATGATCAAGGCCGGCGAGCCGGTGGATCAGCAGATGGCGGCGCTGCAGCCGCATCTCGACAAGGGCGACATCATGATCGATGCCGGCAACGCCAATTTCCGCGACACCATGGCCCGCTTCGATCGCCTGAAGGATACTGGCCTGACATTCATCGGCATGGGCGTGTCCGGCGGCGAGGAAGGGGCGCGTCATGGCCCGTCCATCATGGTCGGCGGCACCGAGGATTCCTATAAGCGCGTCGAAAAAGTCCTGACGTCGATCGCTGCAAAATACAACGACGATCCCTGCGTTGCCTGGCTCGGCAATGACGGCGCCGGTCATTTCGTCAAGACCATCCACAACGGCATCGAATATGCCGACATGCAGATGATCGCCGAAATCTACGGCATCCTGCGAGATGGACTCGGCAAGAGTGCCGCCGAAATCAGCGGTATCTTCGGCGATTGGAACAAGGGCCGGCTGAATTCCTACCTGATCGAGATCACCGAAAAGGTTCTGGCCGCCAAGGACCCGGCGACCGGTAGCGCCATGCCGGACGTCATCCTCGACAAGGCCGGCCAGAAGGGCACCGGCAAGTGGTCTGCGATCGAAGCGCAGAACATGGGCATTCCGGCGACCGCCATCGAAGCCGCCGTTGCAGCCCGTAGCCTTTCGGCTCTCAAGAGCCAGCGCGAGGCCGCCGAAAAGATCTTCGGCACGCCGGATTACAAGTTCCCGATCGCCTTCGGTCCCGACCTGTTGAAGGATCTGGAACTGGCGCTGTTCGCCGCCAAGATCGGCGCTTACGCGCAGGGCTTTGCTGTCATGGCCGAAGCATCGAAGGAGTTCAACTGGTCGCTGCCGATGCCTGTTATCGCCAAGATCTGGCGTGCCGGCTGCATCATTCGTTCGCAGTTCCTCGACGAGATCACCAGCGCCTTCACCAAGGCGCCTGATGCGGCAAACCTGATCGTTACACCGGCCTTCGGTGAGATGGTCAAAGAATCGATCCCGTCGCTGCGGCGCATCGTTTCGGCCGCCACGGCATCCGGCCTGCCGGTCCCGGCGCTCGCTTCGGCACTGACCTATTTCGACGCCTATCGTCAGGCTCGCGGCACCGCCAACCTGATCCAGGCCCAGCGCGACTTCTTCGGCGCGCACGGCTTCGACCGTATCGACGGCAAGGACATCCATCACGGCCCATGGGGCAGTGGCGCAAACGGCTGAGTGAGCTGCAGAATCTATATTGAAAAGGCCCGCCGGCGAAATCCGGTGGGCCTTTTACCGTCAGCTCTTCGGCCAGACAGGCGAGCTGATGCTTTGCAGCAATTCCGGTTCTATCCCGTCGATGCGGGCGATGACGGATTTGGCCAGCTCTCGGCCGCCATGACGAACATCCTCATAAATCGTGATGATCTCCGGGCGGATCCAGTTCAGCACGTCAGTCGATTGCTTGGCGACCATATCGATATCACGGCCGAGGCGGAAACCAGCCGCCTCGATGCCGGCATTGACGGCGATGGCGCCGCCGCCGCTGGAACAGACGATTCCATCAGGCGGATGCGGAGCGCGCATCAGCGCCTCGACGCTGTCCCTGATATCGGCCAGCGGCGCATCGGTCGTTACCCTCAGCGGGATCTCCTCGGCGCCGTATTCGTGCAGGCCGATCTGGAAGCCGATGCGGATATGCGAGTAGTAGGTCAGTTTGCTGGCGGGCTGCAGCAGCGCCAGGCGACGCCGCCCCTTGGCGACCAGTGCACGAACGGCCTCGTGGGCGAAGGCCTCGTTGTCGAAGTCGTGGAAGGGGTGAACGATGCCCATGTCCGTCCGCCCGTGCGTGGCGAAGGGCAGGCCGCGTTCGTGCATCAACCGAACACGCGGATCATCCGGCTCCGTACGCGATATGATGACGCCATCCGCAGAGCCGGTGTCGAGGATATAGCGCACGGGAACCAAGGGGTCCTTGCTGTGCGAGTGCGGCGTGATGACCAGATGGTATTGCGTGCCGGCCAGAACCTCTGAAATTCCGAAGACCATCTGGCTGGTAAAGCCCATGATCTCTTCGTCGATGCTCAGCACGAGCGCAATGACATTGGTCTTGCCGGTCCTCAGGCGCACGCCGGCGCGATTCGGCTGATAGCCCAATTGCCGGGCAACCATGCGCACCCGCTCCTTGGTCTCGGCGCCGATATCGGGGGCATCCTTCAATGCCCGCGAAACGGTGGTAATTCCAAGCCCCGTCATGAAGGCGATCGTCTTCAGTGTCGGCCGCTCCGGTGCGGGCTGAGTGCCGCCCCCTGACGTTTTCTTATTGTCCATTTCGTACAAGCTCGCCTCCCGGCCGCCTCCCGCGACCAATCCGCTTATATTGCTCACGCCAGTATCGCAAGCATAGACGCAATCCGACTGTTCCTCGCCAATGATCAAAACTGTAACGATACAGTACGAATGTCGAGCTTTATTTTCGATGCATCTTTTGTCTAAATTCCTAAAGGTTGCATCGCTGCTTACCCATCGAAAGCTTTGCAGCCGCGGAGCTGCATCTGGAGAATTGCGGAGATAGTTTCTAAAAATATGAAACAAAAACAGTTATTTATGGAAAATCCTTGAAGAGATTTCAGTTGAATGAGCTCTGTACAGATCGTGTATTCAACAGAAAATACTTACTTATAGGTTGTATATTCAACTATCTTCAAAAAAATCACGAGTTGGCGGTTGCGCGGCGAAAATGATTCGACTAGGTTTTTCCGGCAACGTTTCAGTGAGGGAGGAGAACTCATGAATATTCGTTTGATGGCGACTGCGCTTGCTGCGTCGGTCGTGTTGCCGCTGGGGGTAGCCAACGCGACAGATTTGGAAGTAACCCATTGGTGGACGTCCGGCGGCGAAGCTGCCGCGGTGGCCGAGCTGGCAAAGGCGTTCGACGCCACCGGCAATCATTGGGTTGATGGTGCGATTGCCGGCTCCGGCGGTACTGCGCGTCCGATCATGGTCAGCCGCATCACCGGTGGCGATCCGATGGGCGCCACCCAGTTCAACCACGGCCGCCAGGCCGAGGAGCTTGTGCAGGCCGGCCTCATGCGCGACCTGACCGATGTCGCCACCAAGGAGCACTGGAAGGATGTCATACGCCCGTCCAGCCTGCTCGATTCCTGCACGATC
Source organism: Rhizobium sp. SG570 (assembly GCF_012275345.1). NCBI lineage: Bacteria > Pseudomonadati > Pseudomonadota > Alphaproteobacteria > Hyphomicrobiales > Rhizobiaceae > Rhizobium > Rhizobium sp. SG570. The sequence continues at coordinate 86,969 of NZ_JAAZQI010000012.1, forward strand.
GACGGCAAGATCTATTGCGCCCCGGTCAATATCCACTCCTGGCAATGGCTCTGGCTCTCGAACGCAGCCTTCAAGAAGGCCGGCGTCGAGGTTCCGAAGAACTGGGATGAGTTCGTTGCCGCTGGTCCGGCACTGGAGAAGGCCGGTATCGTTCCGCTCGCCTTGGGTGGTCAGCCGTGGCAGGCCGCGGGTGCCTTCGACGTGTTGATGGTCGCCATCGCCGGCAAGGATACCTTCCAGAAGGTATTCGGAGACAAGGATAAGGAAGTCGCTGCCGGACCGGAAATCGCAAAGGTCTTCAAGGCTGCCGACGATGCCCGCAAGCTGTCCAAGGGCTCCAACGTCCAGGATTGGAACCAGGCCACGAACCTCGTGATCACCGGCAAGGCCGGCGGTCAGATCATGGGCGACTGGGCGCAGGGCGAGTTCGCGCTGGCGGGCCAGAAGGCCGGCACGGATTATACTTGCCTTCCTGGCCTCGGCGTCAATGAAGTCATCTCGACAGGGGGCGATGCATTCTACTTCCCGCTGCTGAAGGACGATGCCAAATCCAAGGCTCAGGAAGTGCTGGCCAAGACACTGCTTGATCCGAAGACACAGGTCGCCTTCAACCTGAAGAAGGGCTCGCTGCCCGTTCGTGGTGACGTGGATCTCGCGCAAGCCAACGACTGCATGAAGAAGGGCCTCGAGATCCTGAAGAAGGGTAACGTGATCGAGGGTACGGACCAGCTTCTTTCCGCCGATACCCAGAAGCAGAAGGAGGACCTGTTCTCCGAGTTCTTCGCAAATCCAGCGATGACGCCGGAAGCGGCACAGAAGCGCTTCGTAGACATCATCGCCGCGGCCGATTGACCTCTACCTTCTCGCTGTAGTGATACCGGCTTCGCGTAGCGGGCCGGTATCACGGCCGGGACACATAGCGTGATCCGGTTTGCCACAGCGGCCCTCACGGACGACGGATCCGCATCTATGTAGCGGTTGCCGAGAGTGAGGGGAAGCGCAGGAACCGTGGTCAAACCCAGTTTCTGATCGTCGAAGCAGTTGCGATGCAGAAGGAGCTACAATGACGGGTCAAGCGAAAGCCGGCCGGCCAAATCAATATCTGCGCAATCTGAACTCGAAGATTGCATCCATTCCTATGATCCTGACGGCTGTCGTCATCTTCCTTGGCGGCTCAATCTGGACAGTGGTTTATTCTTTCACCAGTTCAAAGCTGCTGCCTCGCCTCAGCTTTGTGGGGCTGGATCAGTACCATCGCCTGTGGGCGGCGCCACGGTGGATTATGTCCATCGAGAATCTTGCGATTTATGGTGTGCTGTCCATGATCTTCAGTCTCGTCATCGGCTTCGTGCTGGCGGCGTTGATGGACCAGAAGATCAGGTTCGAAAACACCTTCCGCACGATTTTCCTCTATCCTTTCGCCCTCTCTTTCATCGTCACCGGTCTGGTCTGGCAGTGGCTTCTCAATCCTGAATTCGGCATCCAGTCGGTGGTGCGTTCGCTCGGCTGGACGAGTTTCACCTTCGATCCGCTCTATACGCCGAGCATCGTTATCTATGGCGTGCTGATCGCCGCACTCTGGCAGGGAACGGGTCTTGTAATGTGCCTCATGCTCGCCGGCCTGCGCGGTATCGATGAGGACATATGGAAAGCTTCGCGCGTAGATGGGATTCCTATGTGGAGGACCTATCTGTTCGTTGTCATTCCGATGATGCGGCCCGTTTTCATTACGACGCTGGTCATTATCGCCAGCGGCATCGTCAAGGTCTACGACCTCGTCGTCGCGCAAACCAGCGGCGGCCCTGGCATCTCGTCCGAAGTCCCGGCGAAATATGTCTATGACTACATGTTCCAGGCGCAGAACCTCGGTCAGGGATTTGCAGCCTCCACCATGATGCTGGTGACCGTCGCCATCATCATTATCCCCTGGGCCTACCTGGAATTCGGCGGAGGGCGCAAGCGTGGCTGATTCTGTTACTCTCAAGAATGCGAATGGCAGCGAGGCCGCGAGCGGCAAGACCTTCTCCGGACCGAACGGCCGCAAGCCGCGCCCGGCGCTCTCCGGCCGCAACATCATGCTTTACGGCACGCTCTTCGTTGCCGCGGTCTATTACCTGCTGCCGCTCTATGTGATGATTGTCACCTCGCTGAAAGGAATGCCGGAAATCCGGCTTGGCAATATCTTCTCGCCGCCGCTCGAGATCACATTCGAACCATGGGTGAAAGCCTGGGCGACGGCCTGCACCGGTCTCAATTGCGACGGTCTTTCCCGTGGCTTCTGGAATTCGGTTCGCATCACCGTACCGTCCACGATCCTCTCGATCGCGATCGCTTCGGTCAACGGTTATGCGCTTGCCAACTGGCGCTTCAAGGGGGCGGATCTCTTTTTCTCCATCCTCGTCGTCGGCGCGTTCATTCCCTATCAGGTAATGATCTATCCGATCGTCATCGTGCTGCGCGAAATCGGTATCTATGGCACGCTCAGCGGACTTATCCTGGTGCACAGCATCTTCGGTATGCCGATCCTGACGCTTCTGTTCCGTAACTACTTCGCATCGCTGCCGGTGGAGCTCTTCAAGGCTGCGCGCATCGACGGCGCGGGTTTCTGGCAGATTTTCCTGCGCATCATGCTGCCCATGTCGCTGCCGATCTTCGTCGTCGCAATGATCCTGCAGATCACGGGAATTTGGAACGACTTCCTGTTCGGCGTCGTCTTCACCCGGCCGGAATATTATCCGATGACCGTGCAGCTCAACAATATCGTCAATTCTGTCCAGGGCGTGAAGGAATACAACGTCAACATGGCGGCAACGATCCTGACGGGTCTTGTTCCGCTGGTCGTCTATTTCGTCTCCGGACGGCTTTTCGTCCGGGGCATCGCCGCCGGCGCAGTGAAGGGGTGATCCATGACCAGCAGCGTTTCCATCAAAGACCTTTCGCTGAATTTTGGCGCCGTCAACGTCCTGAAAACTCTCAACCTCGAGATCAATGACGGCGAATTCCTGGTGCTCCTCGGCTCGTCGGGCTGTGGCAAGTCGACTTTGCTCAATTGCATTGCCGGCCTGCTGGATATCAGCGAAGGCCAGATCTTCATCAAGGGCAAGAACGTCACCTGGGAAGAGCCCAAGGACCGCGGCATCGGCATGGTGTTCCAGTCCTACGCGCTCTATCCGCAGATGTCGGTCGAAAAGAACCTGTCCTTCGGTCTGCGTGTGGCCAAGGTGCCGAACGACGAGATCAAGAAGCGCATCGCGCGTGCGGCCGAGATCCTGCAGATCGAGCCGCTCTTGAAGCGCAAGCCGGCAGAGCTTTCGGGCGGCCAGCGCCAGCGCGTGGCGATCGGCCGTGCACTGGTGCGCGATGTCGACGTCTTCCTCTTCGACGAGCCCTTGTCGAACCTCGATGCGAAGCTGCGTTCTGAGCTTCGTGTGGAAATCAAGCGGCTGCACCAGTCGCTGAAGAACACGATGATCTACGTCACGCACGACCAGATCGAGGCACTGACGCTCGCCGACCGCATCGCCATCATGAAGAACGGCGTCATCATGCAGCTCGACGATCCCACAACGATCTATAACGAGCCACGCAATCTCTTCGTCGCCGGCTTCATCGGATCGCCTTCGATGAACTTCCTGAAGGGCGAATTGGTGAACCGCGAAGGCAAGGTCGTGTTTGCCACCAACGACGTGCTATTCTCGCTCGATGGCTACAGGGCCGGTGAGGCATTGCAGGCCGGGCGCAAGGTCGTACTCGGCGTACGTCCCGAGCACATCAAGGTCAACGAGGAATTGGCGCCGGGCGCGGAGGCGCACAATGCCACCGTCGATATCGAAGAGCCGATGGGGGCTGACAATCTGCTTTGGCTGAAGCATGCCGGCCATACCATGTCGGTGCGCGTCAACGGTGCCAGGCGTTTTAGCCCCGGTACGGGTGTGAAGCTTGGCTTTGACATGTCTGTCGCATCGCTCTTTGATGCGCAGACAGAACTCAGAATATGATCATATGCATGGGGGCGGCCTTGCCGCCTCCTTTTTACAGCGGTCCGGGGAGGTCCGATGTCATCTTCGATCAACGATAATTTTGCCATCGATCTGGCTGGCTCGTGGAAGCTCACGTCTCCCGGCAGCGATCATTCTCTTTTCATGTCTCTGCCCGGTGATGTCCATGCCGCGCTCAATGCGGAAGGCCTCATTCCCGATCCCTATTTCGGCCGGAACGAGGAGGTCGTGCAGTGGGTCGCCAAGCAGGATTGGGAGCTGAGACGCAGCTTCACTCTCGATGACACCGGTGGCGACTGGTATCTCGATATCGACTATCTCGACACCGTCGCAAGTGTCTATGTCAATGACGCGTTGGTGCTCGAAGCCGATAATTGCTTCCAGCGCTATCGCCCCGATGTCTCGAAGGTATTGAAGGCGGGCGAGAACAACATTCGCATAGTCCTGCATTCAAGCATCAAAGAGGGGGCGGAGCTGCAGGCGAAGCAGCCCTTCTACATCCCATACAGCACGAACAATTCGCCGATCCCGAACGGCAACATGCTGCGCAAGCCGCAATGCCATTTCGGCTGGGACTGGAACATCGCGATTGCGCCGCTCGGCCTTTACGGCACGATCGCGCTGAAGAAGCTCGAAATCGCCCGCATCGAGAACGTCGTCACCCAACAGATCCACAATGACGACGGTTCCGTCGATCTGAAGGTGACGGTGGCGCTTTTTGCCAAGGGAACGGGCGTTGCGCAGCTTTATTTCGAACTGGATGACGAGCGAGTGCGCCTCGATGTCGGCGTCAATGCCGGGGAAACCTCGATCACCCATCTCTTCCATGTCGACAAGCCGAAGCTTTGGTGGCCAGCCGGCTATGGTGAGCAGACGCTTTATGCTCTGTCGGTAGAGACGAATTTCGAGACCGTCACGCGGCAGATCGGCCTGCGGACGGTCGAACTGATCACAGACGAAGACGAGGCCGGCAGCCGTTTTGCGCTGAAGGTGAACGGCCGCGAGATCTTTGCTCGCGGGGCCAACTGGATTCCGGCCGACGCGCTGTTTTCGCGCTCCAAGCCGGAGCTGACCGAGGATCTGCTGCAATCGGCCGCTGCGGCCAACATGAACATCATCCGCGTCTGGGGCGGCGGCTTCTACGAGCACGACTGGTTCTACGATATTTGCGACCGGCTCGGGTTGATGGTGTGGCAGGACTTCATGTTCGCCTGCAATCTCTATCCCTCGACCGGCGATTTCCTGGAGAACGTCGAAGCCGAAGTGGATTATCAGGTTCGTCGGTTGGCGACGCATCCCTCGATCGTCCTCTGGTGCGGCGACAACGAGCTGGTGGGCGCGCTTACCTGGTTCGAGGAATCTCGTAAGGATCGCGATCGCTACCTCGTTTCCTATGATCGCCTGAACCGGACGATCGAGCGGGCGATGAAGAAGGCCGCGCCGGATGCGATCTGGTGGCCGTCGAGCCCGGCGTCCGGCTATCTGAACTTCGGCGATGCCTGGCATGCCGATGGCTCCGGCGACATGCATTACTGGTCGGTTTGGCACGAGAACAAGTCGTTCGACAATTATCGCACCGTTCGTCCACGCTTCTGCTCGGAATTCGGCTTCCAGTCCTACACCTCGATGCCTGTCATCAAGACCTATGCCGAGGCGAAGGATATGAACATCGCGTCTCCGGTGATGGAGCTGCACCAGAAGAATGCCGGCGGCAACGAGCGCATCGCCGGCACGATGTTCCGCTATTTCCGCTTCCCGAAGGATTTTCCGAACTTCGTCTATCTGAGCCAGGTCCAGCAGGGCCTCGCGATCAAGACGGCGGTGGAATATTGGCGATCGCTGAAGCCGCATTGCATGGGCACGATCTACTGGCAGCTCAACGACACCTGGCCAGTGGCTTCGTGGTCGAGCCTGGATTACGGCGGCCGATGGAAGGTGATGCACTATCTGGTGCGACGCTTCTTCCAGCCGGTATCGGTCGCGGCGATCCCGTCGGAGGATAACAAGACGATCCGCTTCTCGCTGGTCAACGATACCAATGCGGATGTGACCGCGGATATTTCGGTTTCGCTGCTCAAGCTTGATGGCGAGCGTGTGCCGTTGACGACGGCGCATGCGGTCTGCACGCCGGATGCGGCGGTGGTCGCGCTGTCGATCGATGCGGATCAGATTCCTGCCGATTGCCTGCTGGCGTGGCGTTTCACCGCATCGAACGGCATGGGCGGTGAGGGGCAGTATGTCCACGGCACCTATAAGGCTCTGGAGCTTCAGCCCGCGGGCCTGACGGTGCTGAGGGAGGAGAAGGAGGAAAACGGTACGGTGGAGCTCACCGTCACCGCAAAGGGACTTGCGCTGTTTGTGATGATCGAGAGCGAGACTGAGGGGCGCTACTCTGACAACGCCTTCGATCTTGCCGCCGGCGAAAGCCGCCGCATCGTCTTTACGCCGGCCAAGCCATTGGCAGGCGGCGTGCCTGCATTCCGTATCTACGATCTGCAATCCAGCCAATCGGTGGATTGAGCTATTCCGCCGCAGCGGCGGCGATTTCGGGCTACAAGCTCATGACAGACGGCCACGAGGCCATGGAGGACTAGCGATGACGAAACTTGGATTTCAGCTTTATAGCGCCCGCAATTTCCAGCCCTATTCCGAGATTTTCGTAAAGCTCGGCAAGGCCGGCTACGCGGAAGTCGAGGGCTTCGGCGGCATCTATACCGACCTCGACGAGGCGGGCCTGAAGAGCCTGCGCGCCGAACTCGACAAGAACGGCCTGACGATGGCAAGCGGCCATTTCAGCCCGGATTTCCTTGATGGCCAGGTCCAGAAGTCGCTGACGATCGGCAAGATCCTTGGCATGGACTCGATCTATGCCCCGCATCTGGCCGCCGATCAACGCCCGACGAACGCAGCCGGCTGGCTTGCTTTCGGAAAGCGCCTGCAGGAGATGAGCAAGCCTTACAAGGATGCAGGCTTCGAATTCGGCTGGCACAATCATGACTTTGAGTTCGTCAAGCAGGCCGACGGCTCTCTACCGATCGAGCAAATCTTTGAAGGGGCTCCGGATATTTCCTGGGAAGCCGATATCGCCTGGGTCATCCGCGGCGGCGGCGATCCCTTCGCCTGGATCGAAAAGCTCGGTTCGCGCATCACGGCCGTCCACGTCAAGGACATCGCGCCGGCAGGTGAAAACAAGAATGAAGACGGCTGGGCCGACCTTGGATATGGTACGGTTCCCTGGGCCAAGCTGATCAAGACGCTGGCCGGCACCAAGACCAAGCATTACGTTATCGAACATGACAATCCGAGCGACGTCGATCGCCTGATCACGCGCTCCATCGCATCCTTCAAGAGCTTTTGAGGCATTTCCACATGGCTAAGGAACTTGGCGTCGGCATCATCGGATGCGGCAACATCTCAACGACTTATTTCAAGCTCGCGCCGCTCTTCAAGGGGCTCAATGTGCTGGCTTGCGCCGATATCAACATGGACGCGGCGCGCTTGCGCGCCGAGGAATACAAGGTCAAGGCCCAGACCATCGACGAACTGCTCGCCAATGACGAGCTTGACGTCATCGTCAACCTGACCATCCCGGACGCGCATTTTCCGGTTTCGAAGCGCATTCTCGAGGCGGGAAAGCATGTCTACTCCGAAAAGCCGCTGGTGCTGACTCTGGAGCAGGGCGAAGAACTGCGGCGTATCGCCAAGGAGAAGGGGCTGGCCGTCGGCTGCGCCCCCGACACTTTCCTTGGCGGTGCACATCAGCTGGCGCGCAAATTCATCGATGACGGCGGCGTCGGCCGCATCACCTCGGGCTCCTGCCATGTCATGAGCCCAGGCATGGAAATGTGGCATCCGAACCCGGACTTCTTCTTCCTGCCGGGGGGCGGCCCGATCCTCGACCTTGGTCCCTATTATATCGCCAATCTGATCAACCTGATCGGACCGGTGAAGCGTGTCGGTGCCATGACATCCATGGCATCGCCGACCCGCACCATCACCAGCGAGCCGCGCAACGGCGAAATCATTCCGGTGAAGACGCCGACGACGATCCAGGCGCTTCTGGAATTCGTCAGCGGTGCGACGATCACGCTGACGGCGAGTTGGGATGTCTGGTCGCATCGCCATGCCAATATGGAACTCTACGGCACCGAGGGTTCGCTCTACGTGCCCGACCCGAACTTCTTCGGTGGTACGGTGGAAGCCAGCGGCCGCGACAAGGACATCAAGCCGCTCGAGAACTGGGCGCATCCCTTCGGCATAGCCAACCAGGAAAGCCCGAGCGGCCCGCGCGCCAACTACCGCACGGCCGGTCTTGCCGACATGGCGGCATCGCTGATCGACGGGCGCGATGCGCGTTGCTCGCTCGACCGCACGTTGCATGGCGTCGACGTCATGACGTCGATCCTGAAGTCGGGTGCGGAAAACCGCTTCATCGATCTGACCACGACCTGCACGCAGCCGGCGGCACTCGGTATCGAAGAGGCGCAAGCGCTCTTGAAGTAAGCATAGGAAAAGCTAGTTTGCGCGCGGGGCAACCCGCGCGCTTTTCATCTCAAAGGAATAGTTATCATGGCTTGGCAACCGGCATCCGACCGCTATGCGAAAATGAAATACAACAGGGTTGGCCGCTCCGGTCTGAAGCTGCCGGCGATTTCGCTGGGACTCTGGCACAATTTCGGTGGTGACACGCCACATGACCGCAAGATCGATATGTGCCGCACGGCTTTCGATCTCGGCATCACCCATTTCGATCTCGCCAACAATTACGGTCCGCCTCCCGGCAGTGCCGAGACTGCCTTCGGCGAGATCCTGCGCTCCGAATTCGCCGGCTTGCGTGATGAGCTCATTATATCGTCCAAGGCAGGCTACGACATGTGGCCGGGTCCTTACGGAGAATGGGGCAGCCGCAAATACCTGATCGCCTCTTGCGACCAGAGCCTGAAGCGCATGGGGCTCGACTATGTCGACATCTTCTATTCACACCGCTTCGACCCTGATACGCCGCTCGAAGAAACCTGCGCCGCGCTCGATCATATCGTCCGTTCGGGCAGGGCGCTCTATGTCGGCATTTCCTCTTACAACTCGCAGCGTACGCGCGAGGCTGCCGCAATTCTCAAGGAACTCGGCACGCCATGTCTGATCCACCAGCCGAGCTACTCCATGCTCAATCGCTGGGTCGAGGATGACGGTCTGGTGGATACGCTTGATGAGCTCGGCATCGGCTCCATCGTCTTTTCGCCGCTTGCCCAGGGCATGCTGACGACGAAATATCTGGGCGGCATTCCGGAGGACAGCCGCGCCGCGCAGAACCACTTCCTGAAGCGGGATTTCATTCGTCCGTCGATCATCGACAATATCCGCAAACTCAACGAGATCGCCGAGAAGCGCGGCCAGACGCTGGCGCAGATGGCGATTGCCTGGGTTCTGCGCGGCGGCCGTATCACCTCGGCATTGATCGGCGCCAGCCGTTCGTCGCAAATCGTCGATTGCGTCAAGGCACTCGACAATCTCAACTTCACGGCCGAAGAGCTGAACGAGATCGATGTCTACGCCCGTGAGGCCGACGTCAATCTCTGGGCCAAGTCGGCCGAGCGCGACTGATAAGCTTGAGACGCCCGGAACCATGTTCCGGGCGTTTTGCTTTGTCCGGGTGGAGCGGACATGCAGGTGGTCGGTCATCGTATCTATTGCCGTCCGAACGGCGCATATTAAGGTGTTCTCTGGAGGAGATGTTCCATGATCCGCAACCCGATCCTGCCGGGCTTCAATCCCGATCCGTCCATCTGCCGTGTCGGTGAGGACTACTATATCGCCACATCGACATTCGAATGGTATCCGGGCGTGCAGATCCATCATTCGCGCGATCTGGTGAACTGGACCTTGGTGCGCCGGCCACTCGAGCGTGCATCACAGCTCGACATGCGCGGCGAGCCCGATAGCTGCGGCATTTGGGCGCCGTGCCTTTCCCATGCGGATGGCTTGTTCTGGCTCGTCTATACCGACGTCAAGCGCTACGACGGCAACTTCAAGGACGCGCATAATTATATCGTGACCGCGCCGACCATCGAAGGCGAATGGTCCGAGCCGTCCTACGTCAATTCCTCCGGTTTCGACCCATCGCTCTTCCATGACGATGATGGACGCAAATGGTTCGTCAACATGCAGTGGAACCACCGAACGGAGAGCTATGGCGGCTCCCCGAAGACGCCGGCCTTCGACGGCATTCTCCTGCAGGAATGGGATGCGGCGGCGAAGTGCCTCAAGGGGCCGATCAGGAATATCTTCTCGGGCACCGATCTTGGCCTGGTCGAAGGACCGCATCTCTTCAAGCGCGATGGCTGGTATTATCTGACCACTGCCGAAGGCGGCACCGGCTATGATCACGCGGTGACCATGGCGCGTTCGCGCAATCTCGAGGGCCCCTATGAGCTGCATCCGAACAAATATCTGATCACGTCCAAGGATCATCCGGAGGCTGCGCTGCAGCGGGCGGGACATGGCCAGTATGTCGAGACGCATGACGGTCGGTTCTACCACACGCATCTATGCGGCCGGCCATTGCCGCCGCATCGCCGTTGCACGCTCGGCCGCGAGACCGGCCTGCAGAAATGCGTTTGGAAGGACGACGGCTGGCTTTACCTGGAAAACGGCACCAGCGTGCCAGATGTCGAGGTGCCTGGCCTGACTGGCGCCGAGCGCATCGAGAAGCCCCGCCGCAGCGGCTATAATTTTGACGAGCGCACATTGCCCATGGATTTCCAGTGGCTGCGCACCCCAAAGCCGGAGCGGATCTTCAGCCTGACAGAGCGATCAGGCCATCTCAGGCTTTTCGCCCGTGAGAGCATCGGCTCCTGGTTCGAGCAGGCTCTCGTCGCCCGCCGGCAGGAACATCACAGCTTCCGCGCCGAGACGGTCGTCGAATTCGAGCCGGATACCTATCAGCAGGTCGCCGGTCTGACGCATTACTACAATCGCTTCAAGCTGCATGCGATTGCCGTGACCCTGCATGAAAAGCTCGGGCGCTGCGTCACCATCATGACCTGCCCCGGCGACTATCCGAACGGCCGTTTGAGCTTTCCGATCGATGCCGGCGTCGCCGTGCCCGACGGGCGGATCCAGCTTGCCATGGAGGTGCGCGACAACGACCTTCAGTTCTTCTGGCAGGCGGAAGGCATGGGGGCGTGGCAGGCCATCGGTCCCGTCCTCGATGCCGGTGTTATTTCGGATGAGGGCGGTCGCGGTGAACATGGCTCGTTCACTGGCGCGTTTGCCGGCATGTTCGCCTTCGACACGTCGGGCCGGGCGAAGATGGCGGATTTCGACTGGTTCAATTATGATGAGCTATGAAGTCGTTAGCGGCTTGTGACGGTGTTTCAGGAAATTCACACAAGCTAATCATTTTCATTACGAAATTGTAATCCAACCGTCAGATTTGCTTCATGTCCGGCGGGATAGGTTCGCGCGCAGATTCTGAAACGAGGAAACAACCAATGAGAAAAATCTTCACCGTCCTTCTTGCGGCGTCGGTCCTGGCGATGCCGCTGGCTGCGACAGCGCAAGTCAAGCCAGCGCCGACTGGCAAACAGGTCGTCGTTCAGAAGGAAGTGGTGAAGAAGAAGGTGATCGTCCGCAAGGGCGGCTGGGTCAAAGGTCGTCGTCTGTCCGCTTCCGATCGACGTCGTGCGACTGAGATCGACTATCGTGCTCTTCGTCTGACGTCGCCGCCGCGCGGTTATCATTGGGTTCGCATCAATAACAGCATCCTGCTTGTCGGGATTACGAGCGGGCTGATTTCGAAGGTGCATGACGCCCGATAGGTTTCGACTGGACCTTGGCGACGAGAAAAGGCGACCTTCGAGGTCGCCTTTTTCGTATCAATGATTGATATCGGCTTGAATCAAAATCCCCGGCATTTAACCGGGGATTTTATGCACTTTGTCTTGCTTCAATCTCAGCTCAGGCGGCCCGCGGCATGTGCCAGCATGGTATAGACCTTGCCGGTGTCGGAGGTGAGATAGGATTGCGTGACGGTGCGGTCGCGATCGGTGCGGGCAACGTCGGCAAGCAGCTTTTCGAAATCGGCGATGTAGCGATCGACCGCGGTGCGGAATTCCGGCTCGCGATCATACTTGCGCTTGATCTCGTCGAACGTCTGCTGGCCCTTGAGCGTGTAGAGACGGCGGGTGAAGACATCCCGTTCGCCGCGCTGGTAGCGGCGCCATAGATCGACCGAAGCATCATGATCGATGGCACGGGCGATATCCACCGATAGGGAGTTCAGCGACTCGACGACGTGACGCGGATTGCGGGCCACGGGAGCCGCTGCCGTTTCTGTCTGTTGACGCGGTGCGGTCTGGCGGGGTGGCGGCAGGTCGGCGTTCTCGTCGCGAGAAGCGCCGCGCAGCAGATCGCTGATCCAGCCGCCACCTGCCGTTTCCTGACGAGCCGGAGCGGGCGTCTCTGCCGGTCGCTGCGGCTGAGCAGCCGGGATGGAGCCGCGCAGGCCCAAGGATTCGATCGAAGGCTGCGACGGCTGCTGTAGGCTCTGCTGGGGAGCGGGCTGCTGGGGAGCAGGTTGTTGCGGAGCAGGCTGTTGCGGCCTGGGAGCGGCGGCGGCGGTCGGGGCAGGTGCCGCTGGCCGCGGGCGCTGGGCCGGCTGTACGTCTGCCAGTGCGCGAGCTGAGGGCTCTGAGATCTCCAGCTGCTGCGTCGAGCGGCCGACGATCTGCGAGATGTCCTGCAGGGCCTTGATCTGTTCAGCCACGGCGCGGCGCATGGCGGCAGCGCTTTCCTTGGCCTCTTCGGGAAGATCGAAAGCGCCGCGCTTCAATTCGCTGCGGGTCAGGTCGAGTTCCCTGCGGATATCGCCGGCCGAACGGCGGATCTCGTCGGTTGCCCCGGCGAAGCGGCCGACAGCGTCGTCGACAGCAACACGCAGGGTCTCGCGCAGTTGCTGAGCCGCGCCATCGGACGTCTTGCCGGCTTCGGCAAACATCTGCTCGACTTCGGACAAGGAAGCCGTGAGGCCGCCGCGAAGACGGTTGCTCAGGTCGTTGGAGCGACGCTCGGCACTGGCGAAGGTGCTTTCCACTGCCTGGCTTGCGTCTTCGCTGGCCTTGTGAAGTACGCCGCGCATGCTCTCTGCTGCTTCCTCGGCCCGCTTCTCCGTATCTGAGAGTACGCGGCCGATATCTGCAAAGGAAGACTGCACGCTCTGGCGCAGATTGCCGGTGACCTGATTGGAGCGCTGTTCGGCGCGGTCAAAGGCGGTTTCCACCATCGAGCCGAGGGCGCGCATGGTGTTCTCGATCTCTTCCGAACGCTGGACGAGGCCGACGGCCAGGTTCTGCAATGCCGTTTCGCGTTCTTCGAGCGTCGACACGAGATTGGACTGCGCAGCACCCAGAAGCTGGGATGCCTGCGACAGCACCTTGGAATGCTCGTCGAAGCGTCCGACGATGTTGCCGACCTGCGACAGGGTCTGGCCGGTGATTTCCGAGAGCTTGTCGACCTTGCCTTCGAGGAGGCGCGAGGAGGCCGAAACCATCTCGCCGGCCTTCGTGGCGGATTCGGCGAAGCGCACCGAGGTCGCGCTGAGGCGATCGTCCACGGTCGCGAACTCAGTGGCGGCATTGGTCAACAGACCGGCGATCGTCGAGTTGTTTTCCGCCAGGCGGGCGATGATGCCGTTGACGCTTGCCAGCAGATTGTTTTCGAGCGTGCTGACGGTGTTGACCGCGTGTTCGGTGCGCGATGCAATGGCATTGATCAGAGCGGCGTTTTCGGCGCGCAGGCGATCGCTGCTTTCCTGAGCCGCCGCCGAGATGAGGGCGGCTGCTTCCTGGCCCGTTGCCGCATAGCGGTCGACGATCGGGCGGGCCTTTTCGTCGATGAGGCGCGACAGTTCTGTGGAGCGCCCTGCCAGCATGGAGTTCAGCTCGCGGGTGCGTTCATCGAGCGAATTGCGGATCGATGCGCCGCGCGCTTCCAGTGCCTTGTCGACATCGGTCAGCGTGGCGTCGATCTGGCGGGCGCGGTCTTCCAGCGAGGTGCGGATGGCGTTTCCGCGCTCATCAAGGGCACGCTCGACCTGCGCCATGGTGGAAGCGATCTGCTCGCTGCCGCCGGTCAGCGTATTGCGGATGGACGCGCCACGGGCTTCCAGCGACTGTTCGGCTGATGACAGGGCCTGAGAGATCGTATCGACCTGACTGCTGACGAGACCTTCGGCTTCGGCAACCTTGGCGACGATCGCGTTGCCAGCCTCCGAGAAGGTCTGGGCAACGGCTGCGGCCTGGCTTGCCAGCCGGTTCTGCGTTTCGGAGACGCGGTTAACGAGATCGTCGGAGCGCTCTGTCATGGCGCGGGTGAAAGCATCGCTGTGGCTGCCGAGATTATCGGCAAACTGCTGACCGGTACTAGCAAGCAGATCGGCAGTGCGCGTTGCTTCGCTGTCCATGCCCTGAGCGGCATCGGCAACGGCGGTGCGCAGTGTCGTGGCGAGATTTGCGGCCTTGCCCTCGATCGTGCGGTTGACGGCTTCCAGGCCGACATTGAGCGCGCGATCCATCGTCGACAGACGCTCTTCGATGCGTGCTGCGGCCTCGCTGCCGCTCCGATCTATCTGAGTTGCACCGCTCGCTAGCGTTTCGGAAAGACGGTTGCCGGCTGCGTCGACCTGGGCAGCAACGCCGCCGACGCCTTCGTGGATGCGATTCTCGAGAGTCGACAGGCTGGCCTCGACACGGGAGCCGGTTTCGGCGAAGCGGCTGGTCATGCCGTCAATCGACTGATTGAGGTTGGACGAGAAGGTCTCGGCCGAGCGCGCAATGTCGCCAGCGGCCTGCTGTATGCGGCCGGCGATATCGCCGGCGCCGCTGTTCAGGCGTTCTTCCAAAGCCCTCGCGCTGGCATCGATGCTCTGGCGCAGCGAGGCCTCGCGATCCTCGAGCGACATTTCCAGCATGCTGGCGCTGGTGGCGATGGACGTGCCGATCGCGGTCGTCTGTTCGAGCAGCGTGTTATCGAGTTGCTCATGTGCGTCGCGGAGCGTCAGGCTGATCTCGTTGCTGCGATCCTCCAGCGTCGTGCGCATGCGCTCATAGGCCGAGGCCAGGCTCTGGTCCATCTGGGACAGGCCGGCGCCGAGGGTATTTTCGAGCTGGCGCGTCGTGGTGCCGAGAACATTCTCGACCCGGTCGCTGCTGCTGCCGAGCAGTCCCGACAGGGATTCGGCATGGGCGGCAAGCGATCGGTCGAGGCGAGCCTGATTTTCGGTGTAGGCGGCGCGAATGGCATCCGCCTTGTCGCCAAAGGCATCGGTCACGCGAGACTCGGCGCCGGAGACGCTGTCGAGCAGTGCATTGGCGCGCGATTCCAGGGTATTTTCGAAGCGGCTCTGGTTCTCGGCAAGAGAAATCGCAAAGGCCATGCTCTTGTCATCGAGCGTATTGGTCAGTGCTTCGTGGCCGCTGGTGACAGTGTGGGCGATAGCCTGGGCGCTGTTTGCCAGTGTTTCCTCAAGCTTTGCCTGGTTCTCCGAAAGGGCGATCGCCAGTGCCATCGTCCGGTCGTCGAGGCTGTTGACGATCTTGTCGTGGGTGCCGGCTACCGTGTCGGAAAGGGCATCCAGGCGGCCGGAAAGGGCGTTCTCAAGGCGAGACTGTGTGTCGGAAAGCGAAATGGCCAAGGCCATAGCCTTTTCGTCCAGGGCATCGGCCAGCGCAGCGTGATTGCCGGTGAATGCGTTGGTGATCGCTTCCGCGCGATTGGCGAGCGTTGCCTCGAGACGGGATTGACCGCCCGTCAGAACGTCGGAAAGTGTTCTTGTCTTACCATCAAGCGTATCGGCGACGCGCTCGGCGTGACCGGAAACGGTATCTTCCAGTCGCGCCTGGCTTTCGGAAAGGGCGATGGCGAGTGCCATCGTCTTGTCGTCCAATGTGCTGGCGACACTTTCCACATGGCCGGAGACGGTGCTTTCGAGGCGAGCCTGGCTTTCTGAAAGCGCGATGGCCAGCGCCATCGTCCTGTCATCAAGCGCGTCAGCCAATGCGGCATGATTGCCGGCAAATGCCTTGATGATCGCTTCGGCGCGATTGGCAAGCGTCTCCTCGAGATGAGCCTGTCCGCTCGTCAGCGCGGAGGCGAGCGCACTGGTCTTGCCATCCAGGGTATCGGCAACCCGCTCGGCGTGACCGGAAACGGTATCTTCCAGCCGCGCCTGGCTCTCTGCAAGCGCGCGCGCGAGTGCCTTTGTCTTTTCATCCAAAGTGCCCGCGACATGTTCGGCGTGTCCGGAGACGGCATCTTCAATACGTGACTGGCTTTCCGAGAGAGCGATGGCGAGGGCCATCGTCCTGTCGTCAAGCGCGTTGGTGACGCTTTCCGCGTGGCCGGAAACGGTGCTTTCCAGGCGAGCCTGGCTCTCCGCAAGCGCGCGCGCAAGTGCTTTTGTCTTCTCGTCCAAAGTGCCCGCGACATGTTCGGCATATCCGGACACAGTATCTTCAAGGCGTGACTGGCTTTCCGAGAGAGCGATGGCGAGGGCCATCGTCTTGTCGTCGAGCGTGTCAGCGATCTTGCCGTGCGTGTCGGCAATGATACCGGTGATGGCATCGGCGCGGCTCGCCAGCGTGTTTTCGAGACGAAGCTGGTTCTCGGCAAGCGAAATCGCCAGCATCGACGTGCGCTCGTCGAGGGCCGCGGTCAGATGTTCGTGGGAGCCGGTGACGGCGTTGATGATGCCTTCCGAACGTTCGGAAAGCGTTTGCTCGAAACGCGACTGATTGTCGGCGAGAGCGCCGAACAGGGCGCCGCTGCGGGCCGCCATGACGGTGTCGATGCGCTCGTGAGCCGAGCCGAGCGCCTGCGTGATCTCGCTGGTGCGAGCCGAGAGCGTATTGTTGATGTTGTTGGCGCCGCCGGCAAAGGCTGTGGTGAGTGCTTCCGTGCCGCTTTGCAGCGCGGTCGTGACATCGCTTGTGACGCCCTGGACGGCCGACGTGAAGGCACCGGCATGCGAGGCGAGGGTCGTGTTCAATTCGCCCGTGCCCGAGGTGAGTGCCGACGAAATGCCGCTGGTGGCATTCTGGAGCGCGGACGTAATCTCGCCTGCCTTGGAGCCGATCGCGCTTTCCAGCACTTCCTGGCCGGTGGCCAGCGTCGTGGCCAGCGCGAAGGACTGGTCGGTAAGGGTGGAACCCAGGCGTTCGATGCTGGAGGTCAGTATGCCTTCCAGAGCGTCGGAGTTGCCGCCCAAGGTCTCATTGATGCGAGCAAGGCTTTCCGACAGCTTGCTGTCCAGCGTACCGGCGCGCTTGTCGAAGGCGGAGGTGAATTGGGATACGCGCTCGTCGAAGGCCGTCGAAAGCTGCGCGATCGTCGACTGGAAGCGCTCATCGAAGAAACCGGAGCGAAGATCGATGTCCATGATGGCATCGTCAGCCGTCGACTGCAGGCTCTGGCGAAAGCTTGAGCCCTTTTCATCAAGCGCGGTGTTGAGCTTGGCCAGCACATCGTCGAGCGTGCCGGTGATTGAACGCTCGCCGCCGGTGAGGCTCTCGCTGATCTCCCTGGTCCGGGCCACCAACGTCTCATTCAGTTGGCGGGCGCGCTCATTGAGCGCGGTGTTGAGCTTTTCGGTGTTCGCGTCGAGCGTCGATGCGCGGGTTTCGAACTGGCCGAGCAATTCCTTGCCGCGTTCGGAAAGCGTCGACGACAGAGATTCCAGGCGTGTGTCGAATTCCTGGCTGAGGGCGAAGCCGGAAGCGTTGAGGTTCTGCAGCAGGCTGTCGGTCTTGGCGGCGAGCAGGGTGCCGATCGCGTTGACCGCAGAATCCGACTTTTCCATCAGCGCAGCGGCGCGCGTGTCGATCATCGAGGCGAAGGCTTCGCCCGAGGTCGAAAGACGCACGGCGATCTCTTCCGTCGCCAGCGACAGATCTTCCTTGATCTGGTCATGCACGCCGACGATGGACGAGCGGATCCGCTCCGCGTGGTTGACGATCGCGTCGCGCTCGGCGCCGAGTTCGTGGACGAGGCCGCGTACGCGCAGTTCATTGTCTGCGTAGCTGCGCTCCAGCGCATTGACCTCGGTGTGAACGAGGGTCTCCAGTTCGGTGGCGCGCGCAATGGTGCGCTCGATGCCTTCGTTCATAGCGGAGACTTCGCGACGCACGGCCTGGCCGACCGTCATGATGCGGTCGGAGGCGACGGTCTCAGGCTCGACGAGGCGCAAGGCCACTTCCGCCATGGAGCGGGCCGCATTGCGCATGTCATGCGCACGGGAAATCATCATGCCGAAAGCATAGAACAGGAGTACGGGAACGACGATGCCGACGATGCAGGCAATGACGCCGGGGAGGGCGGCGAGATCGGCGACGGATTGGATGTTCCGGATCTGAGTGCCGTAAAGAAGCATGGCGAGGCCGACGCCGCCGATGATCCAGAACAACGAAAAGATCGTGGCGTTGCGCACCGCATGGCTCTGGGAGCCGCCGTCCAGTGCTTTCAATATGCTGGCCGGGCTTGCCCGGTTGGCATCGTTGGCGGCTGCGAGGTTCGGGCTCTTGGGCGCTTCAGCCGGGCGTGGCGTGGCAGCCGTTGTGGTCGAGTTGCGTGCGGGGCCTGTCTTAGGGGCTGCGTCGCTCCTAGTCTGCTTGGTCGGCTCAGACAATTTTCGCTCCGGGGCATCGGGTGTAGGGCTGCTGCGAGACTCCAAGTCCTCGTCACTGAAATCGATCTGCAAAGCTTCGTCCAATGCCTGGAAGGCCTTGTCCTCGACCGACTCGATGTACTTTTTGTTCGCCATGCGGTTACGCCTCGTTACAACTCAAATCGGGCTTGCCGTGTCGTTTCCGGAAATTCCGCCGTGTCCAGAAAAGACGAACCCTGCCTCCCGTGAGGTCTTCCGTCATCGATCTCTATCGATGATGGATTTCCTATTACATTCAGAGTGGATAACTGCTTTTTCAAACGAATGTTATGAAAACATTACCACTATCCACCCCTTGGGCAAAGGCACGCGCCAAAGACCCAATTTATCAGTATCGTAGTGACACATTCCCCCAGTCATGACAATTAACTCCACGGTAAAGGCAGTGGATCATTAAGAGACCATTAACCTTCTTCGCTGGTGCAACATCATGAAAAGCCAATATTTTGAGCATGTTTAACGCACGTTAACCATGTCTGGAGATTTGCGCCCTGAATGTGCCAAAATTTAACTCGATGGCCATCCCCAGGCCGCAAGCATGCGGCACGTCCCACAAACAGTCACAGTTATAAGACGGGAGCATTGGCACATGGCAGCACTGAATATCGCGTTTGAATCTCCGGACAATTCGCGGGGTCCGGCCCCGTCGCGGGAGCGATCGATCGATCTGGTTCACCTTGCAAAGCAGACGATGGGCGACAAGGCCCTCGAGGTCGAGGTGCTGCAGATGTTCGCCAGGCAGGCGCGCTCCTGTCTGCAGGAGATCGGCAGCGGCGACGCCAAGCGTGTCCAGGCTGCATCGCACAAGTTGAAGGGTGCAGCCAGTGCCGTCGGTGCCTTCCGCGTGGCGGATGCGGCGGCGGCGCTCGAGAGCGATGCAGGCGATGCTGCCCGCATGGCGGCGGTTACCACCTGTGTCGTCGACGCCGAGAATTTCATTCTGAAGCTGTCGCGTTGAACTGATCCGCTGGAAAATCGGCAAATTCAGGCATTGCGCCGCCAAACGGGTGAAACCGTTTCGGTGGCGCAAATGTTGACTGCCCCAACGATTTGTTGGAAGTAAAATTCCGAACGATCCTTCACTCACGATTTCGGAATTCACTTAAATGACAAAATTGACCATCGTCGCCTTCGACGGCACGCGCTTTGACCTCAATGTCGACGAGGGCTCCACCGTGATGGAAAATGCCGTTCGCAACTCGGTGCCCGGCATCGAGGCGGAATGCGGCGGTGCGTGTGCCTGTGCCACCTGTCATGTCTATGTCGACGAGGAATGGACCGAAAGGGTCGGCAGTCCCGAGGCGATGGAAGAAGACATGCTGGATTTCGCTTTCGACGTCCGTCCCAATTCGCGCCTCTCCTGTCAGATCAAGATGAAGGGCGCCCTTGACGGGCTTGTCGTCCACGTTCCCGAACGCCAGGCCTAGAACGTCCTGCAGCCAGTGTTTTTTGGCTGCCGCGATCATGCCGGACTGTCGGATGTAAAATCCGAAGGTTCGCTCCAAAAAGAAGCCTCGCTCTGCTAGTTTCAGCGAGCGAGGCGAGGCGGGCGCATCACCGACAGGCAAGGGAGGAAACACCTGCGGCTTGAGGACGCGCCAGGAGAACACGTAGCGCATGCTTTAAAAGGCAAACCCAGACTGCGCAGGAGAGCGAACGAACCCGCCAGCGCAGGCAATCCAATCGATCCATCAGAGATCCCGCCCAGAATTTTCGAATCATCCGGTCCGATCTTCTCTATGTTCCACAGGAAAAACCTATTTCAGATTCTCGTAAAGTTCAAAGAGCGGCGCGGACGGACGATTCACAGATATAGTGGCTCTTTTCACACAGTAGGCTGCGATCCGGCCGCTGTTTGTCCGAAATGAACATTGTTGCGTCCAGTCACTGGCCGCTTTGCCGGCCGCGATAATACAGCAGTCTTTGTATGCGGTTCTGGAAATTGATTGCTTCGATGCGGTCGAATCGCGCCTGATCGGCGTCGTGTCGGTCGGTTTCTCGCGACGTCACCTCGTTTGCCTTTTCCTGAAGCGCGTCGCAGCTGCCTGCCGACGGCAGGGAAAGGATCGCCCTCTCCATCTGGCGCGCGTGCTCGCGTGCGATTTCGACATGCCGATCCTCATGACGGCGAATATCGGCCTGCAGAGTATCCCAGATCATGGAAAGCCGCTTGCTTGCACGGCGCCGGTCACGCCAGCGGGGCAGGATGATTTCAGTATCGACAGTAACTTTCACGCCGGAAATATAACAGCGGCCATTCGTCTCGCTGTAGGTCGCGCTGCCACCGAAGCGAATCCTTGTCGCGCCGGGATGATGGCTGCTGGAGCCCATCGCGAGCGGTCCGTGCTCGTTCAACGCCGCGTCAAGCTCGTCCGCGCTCTTTCCCTTGATATCGAAATAGGAGACGGATTTACGGGCGATCACCTCCGCGTCGGCCATGCCGGGCACGCAGCACGCAAGCAACAGCGCAAGCGAAACACGGATCTTCTGGGACGCAAACGGCATTCATGTTGCTACCATGTTGAACTTCGGCGAACCTTGCGGCATAGCCACTGTGAGCGCAATATCAAGCGCAAGGTTTTTTCATTTCAATGGGATGGGATGGTTGGTGGCAGAGCTTCGCAGTCAAAGCTGGCATGTCGCGCATGGGCGCAGCCTCGATGTCGGCAAACAGAGCGTCATCATGGCTATCGTCAATGTGACGCCGGATTCCTTCTCTGATGGCGGGCACTATGAGGCCGTCGATACCGCGGTTGCGCATGCGCTCGCCTGCGTCGAGGATGGCGCCGCGATTATCGACATCGGCGGCGAATCGACGAAGCCCGGCGGTGATGCCGTCAGCGCCAGCGAAGAGCAGGGGCGGGTGCTGCCCGTCATCGAGGCGCTCCGAAGCAAGACGGATGCGTTGATATCGGTCGACACCTATCGGGCCGATACGGCGCGACTGGCGGTTGGAGCCGGCGCGCATATCGTCAACGATGTTTTCGGCCTGCAACGCGAGCCGGAGATCGCGGCTCTGGCGGCGCAGACAGGCGCCGGGCTTTGCATCATGCATACCGGTCGCGACCGGCAGAAGCTGCCCGACGTGATCGACGATCAGATGTTGTTCCTCAGTCGCTCGCTCGACATCGCCGCTGCAGCCGGCGTGAGCCGGCAGAATATCGTGCTGGATCCCGGCTTTGGCTTTGCCAAGGAGCACACGGAGGAGAATCTGGAATTGATGGCGCGTTTCAATGCATTGCTTCGATTCGAGCTGCCTCTTTTGGTGGGCACCTCGCGCAAGCGATTTGTCGGCGCTATTACCGGACGCGACGCACCGGATCGGGATGTCGGGACGGCTGCGGCGAATGCGATATTGCGCTTGCAGGGAGCAGCCCTATTCCGCGTACATAATGTCGCAATCAACAGGGACGCGTTGGCGGTCGCGGATGCTATCCTCGGGACGCGCGCGAGACTTAAAGCATGATCCCGGACCATAGGGAGCGGTTTTCGGACGCCGTCGTGTCTGTTCGAAACGGAGGGACGTCATGAGCGTTATCACCTACACCATCACTCTTCAGAATTGTGCGTTCTTTGCCCGCCACGGCGTGCATGACGAGGAGGAATTCCTCGGTCAGCGTTTCTTTGTCGACGCCGAACTCGACGTCGAAGCCGGCGACGCGCTGGAGCGAGATTCGATCAACGATACCGTCAACTACGGCATCGCATTCAGCGTCATCGAGGAAATCGTCACGGGACGCCGGCGCTATCTGATCGAGGCGCTGGCGCTCGATGTGGCGAAGGAGCTGTGCCGGCGTTTTCCGAGCATCCGCAGGGCGAAGATCACGGTGCGCAAACCCAATGCTCCGGTTCCGGGCGTTCTCGATTACGTACAGGTGAGCGTTGAGCATTTTGCCTGAGAACGGAGCCGTGCGCGCAACGCTCGGCCTGGGCGGCAACCTGGATAATCCCAAGCACGCGATGGCGCTTGCCTTGCGGACGCTTGATTCGCGGGCCGATTGCCAGGTGGTTTCGGTCTCGCGGCTCTATAGGACGCCGCCTTGGGGCAAGACGGATCAATCCTTCTTCTATAATTCCTGCGCCGCCGTCGATACGACGCTTGCGCCGGAAGCGCTGCTAGAGGTTTGCCTGGGTATAGAGCGCGACATGAAAAGGGTTCGGATCGAACGCTGGGGGCCGCGGACGATCGATATCGATATCCTGACCTATGGCGAGCTGGAGCGTGCCGAGCCGCTGCTCAGCATTCCTCATCCCCGCATGACCGAGCGCGGTTTCGTCCTCATGCCGCTTGCCGATTTCGCCGCCGATCTGACGGTCAAAGGACGCGCGATCAAGGACTGGCTGCGTGAGGTCGATGTCGAGGGGATCGAGGTTGCGGACGAAAGCCGCGATTGGTGGCAATCGGCCTGACAGGGAATGCAAAACGGCCGGCGAAGGATGCCGGCCGCTATCAATATGGCTTGATGCCTGGAATTATTGGATCGATCCGACCGCCATCTGGTCGATGTCGGCGCGCTTCAGCGTGACGCCGATGACCGGAACCATCTGTTCGCCAACCTTTACCGAAATCGTGACGTTCATCAACTTGTCGTTCGTCACGCGGGCGATCATGGCGCCATTGAGCTTCTGGCGGTTCAGACCGAGCACGACCGTACCGTCATTGACCGTACCGGACGTCACATCCAGACCCTTGCCGGCGGCTCCGTCCAGAAATTTTCCGGTGTAACTACCGCCGCTCTGGGTGATCTCGGCCGACATCGGCTGCTGGAAGACGCCGACGCGGCAGGTGCCATCGAGCTTGACGCCGGCATTGCTGCTGTCGAGCGCCTTGCCCGTGAGGGAGCAGGTGAATTTCGTTCCCTTGTATTTGCCGGCGACGATTTCGCCCGGACCGCTCCAGGAGCCGGCGACCGATTGGAAAAAGGCCTTGTCGCGGGGGGCCGCGTCAGCCGAATGAACCCAAGCACCTGTGGAGAGGGTCGCGGCGGCAAGGCCGCTTACAAGAAGAAATTGACGCGAAAACATGGACATTCCTTAGCGAGGCGGGACCGTAAATCTGGTTCTCACTTTTGCCCGAGAATGGTTAATGCTTGGTTTCCTGCGCCTTGTAAAGCCGGATTTACGGGCATTCATGTCGTCTTGCGGCCCGTCACACTCGGCGTGAGATCGCCGGCGAAGTCGGCAATGCCAGGCCGCTTGAGCGCCTTGAAGGACAATGGCCGGCAGAGATCCATGGCTGCAATTCCGATCCGCGCCGTCATCATGCCGTTGACGACGCCTTCGCCTAACCGCGCCGAAAGCTTTGATGCCAGGCCGTGGCCGATCAGCTGCTGGACGATGCCGTCGCCGACTGCGATCGAGCCGGTGACGGCGAGATGGGCAAGCACATCGCGCATCAACCTGAGCATGCCGAGCGTACCGGGCCTACCGCCATAGAGCTCGGCCATGGCCCGCACCAGCTTTGCCGCCTCGTAGAGAACGAAGAGAATGTCGACGAGGGCGCGCGGGCTGACGGCTGTCACGACCGAGACCCGCTTCGAGGCGCCGAGAATCAGTGCTCGGGCGCGACGGTCGAGCGGTCCGAGCAGCTCGCGCTCCGCGAGGTCGATCAAGTGCGGCGCATCGATGATGTCGTCCTCGGCGGCTTTCAGCGTGGCGCGGCCTCGTGCTGTTTCCGGATTGGCTTCGAGAAGAATGCAGAGCCGCTTTACCAGCGCCTTGGCCCGCGCCGGGCGTGTTTCGACGATCGCGGCTTCCGCTTCCGCCTTGATGGTCTGCACGGCCGCGAGCCGCATCATGCCGGCGGTTTCCCTGACAACGATGGCAAGGACGGCGAGAATGCCGACGGCGACCGTTGCGAGCGCCGTATAGCCGAGCCAGTCGGCGCGGCTGAACAGGTCGCGGATGAGCTGATCCGTCCAGAGGCCGAAGGCGAGCGACACCAGGATGCCGAGTGCGCTAAGCGCCACCTTGCCGAAGGAAAACCCACGGCGGCGTGGCCTGGCAACGGCGCTTTCGGTCAGTGCCGAGTCGAGGGCAGGGTTGATGAAAGGGTCTTCCTCGTCCGGTGTCAGGACGATTTCGGTGTCGAAGCTTTGCGGCTTGCGACGCAGCGATTCCGAACCGGCTGCGGCATTCGCATCGCTTCTGGAAATGTCCGGCTCCAGCGAAAAGGCGGCCGGACGGCGGGCGGGGCCGCTTGGTTCGTTTGCGGTCGGTTTCGTCATGCGAGACGGTCTCCGAACAGGAACTGCATGGCGCGATCGAGGCGGATATGCGGCACCGAAAGCTTGATGCCGCTGCCGGTTTCATCCAGCTCCGGCGGGCGGAAGCGCACGACGTTCACCTCGGGCAGATGGACCTTTGCCCCATCCGATTCAAGGGCTTCGAACAGCCAGCGGGGATTTTCCGGCAGATCGCCCGGGAATACTGCCGTCTTGCGATTGCCGTCAAAGATTTCGCCGGCGATCGTTTCCTTGTCCATCGGCGTGCCGACGATGACGGGAAGCGTCTGTCCGTCGCGCGTCACGGTCGCCTCGCGGGTGGCGCGCACGGAGGCGATGGCCATGACCTCGATGCCGGCACCGGCCATGCCGATGCGTTCGACGGCACGCTCCACGAGGCGGCGGGTCAGTGCCTCCAGCCGGTCATGGCTTTCGTGATGGAGATGGTCGGCCTTGGTGGCGGCGACCAGCACGCGATCGATGCGGCGGCCGATGAGCGCGGAAAAGAAGGAATTGGCGCCGGGACGGAAGCAGGCCAGCACATCCGTCAGCGCGCGCTCGAGATCCTGCACCGCTTCTGGACCGCGATTGATGGCCTGCAAGGCATCTACGAGAACGATCTGGCGGTCTAGACGGGCAAAATGCTCGCGAAAGAAGGGTTTGACCACCACGGATTTGTAGGCCTCGTAGCGGCGCTCCATCATCGCCCAGAGCGAGCCTTTTGGGGCGTTGCCCTCAGCCGGAAGCTTCAGCGGCGCGAAAGTGAGCGCCGGCGAACCGTCCAGATCGCCAGGCAGCAGAAAGCGGCCCGGCGGCAGCGTCGACAGCGAACGCTCGTCGGATTTGCAGGCCTTGAGGTAATCGGCAAAAGCCGTTGCAAGGTCGCGCGCCTTCATTTCGTCCGCAGGCGCCGCAATATCCGCATTTTCTGTTATCGCCAGCCAGGCGCGTGACAGCTCGGCGCGGATGCCGGTCGCGGTCAAAGCCAGCGTGTCCCCGCTGAAGGTGCGGAAATCCTTGCCGAGCAGGGGTAGGTCGAGCAGCCATTCGCCGGGGTAGTCGACGATGTCGATGGAAAGGCGCCCGGGAGAGAACAGCCGATTCCAGCCGCTGGCGCTTTGATAGTCCAGGGTAATGCGCAGCTCCGAGATCGCGCGTGTCGAATCGGGCCAAATCCGCTCTTTCACCAGCGCGCGAATGTGGTCCTCGTATTGAAAACGCGGCACGGCATCGTCAGGTTGCGGTTCGAGGCGCACTGCGGAGACGCGACCCGATTGCACCGCCTCGAACAGCGGCAGGCGGCCGCCATTCAGGAGATTGTGTACCAGGGAGGAGATGAACACGGTCTTGCCCGAACGGGACAGGCCGGTGACACCGAGGCGAATTGTCGGGTTGACGAGGCCGGCCGCGCGATCAGCAAGATTATCAAAGGCGATCAGGGCGTCGTCGGTGAAGGAGGTCAGGCTTGGCGGCAAGGCGGGATCCCTGAATGACAGCGTGACCGTGAATATAGGAAGCGAAACTCAAGCCGAAAAGGCAACGTTATATCGGCGGGCGTTCCGGCCAAGGCTGGAGCGCTTGCTGGCATCAGCAGATATCGCTACTCGGTGACAAAGTCCGCAAGCACCCAGCCTGTCGATGTCGAGTCGACAACCGCCAGGCCGGCGGTTGGAAAGCCGCGAGGAAGCGCGCCAACCAAGGCTTCATGACCGATCAGGGATTCCAGCGTCTGCTCGATGATCGGATTGTGCGCCACCAGCATCACGGATTCCTGGTCGGTTTGCGATGCTATGAGCGAAAGATAGATTTCCAACGTGCCGTTGTAGAGAGCATCGACAAAGCGGAATTCGGTGGATGGGCTGACGACACGGCGCATGGCGTCAGCAGTCTGCCGACACCGCAGGGCGGTCGAGGAAATGATCAGGTCCGGCTCGTAGTCTTTGTCAGCCGCCTTGTCCGCGACAATCTCGGCCGCGGCAAAGCCGTCGTCGGTAAGAGGGCGATCGAAATCCCGCTGACCCGGCGCGGCTTGTTGAGCCGCCGCATGACGCAAGAGATAGATCCGGGAAGGCGGTGGCGAGATGTTGGTCATGGCGAAATTCCAGAGCTCGATTTCATCAACGAGGTAACGTCTGATCCCACATACAGTCAACTGCTCCCAGATCCGCCAGCTCCGCCAGATCCGCGTTTGGCGCTTATTCACGCGAAGGTTACGGTTGGGCCGGATTCGGCCCGTTGCAAATATATGATGAAAAAATAGACCCTTAGCTGAATTTTATGACAAATTTAAAAATCAGTTGACAGCATCTATTTGGCTTGAATCGATACTATTGGTTGGGATATACACCCGGCAATATGAGATGTTCTTCAGGAGAATCGCGTTGAGTGAGAAGATCGATCTTAGCAGTTATGTGCCCTCGGAGGACGAGGAGTTCATGAATGTAAATCAGCGGGCCTATTTTAGAGCGAAGCTGGTAGCCTGGAAAAATGATATCCTAAGAGAAGCGCGCGAGACGCTGGATCACCTGGCAGAAGAAAGCGCAAACCATCCCGATCTGGCCGACCGGGCTTCCTCGGAAACAGATAGAGCCATCGAACTCCGGGCTCGTGATCGCCAGCGTAAGCTTATTTCCAAAATCGACGCTGCATTGCAGCGCATCGAAGACGGCACTTACGGCTACTGTGAAGAGACCGGCGAACCGATCGGCCTCAAGCGGTTGGATGCCCGTCCGATTGCCACACTGTCGATCGAAGCGCAGGAGCGTCACGAGCGCCGCGAGAAGGTCTATCGCGACGAGTAGTTGCACAGCCGGTTTCGGCCAATATTGAAAAACTGAAGGCACGACGAATATTTCCGTCGTGCCTTTTTCATTTGGCGACGCAGTCGCGCGACTGCGTCTTACTTGTCGCGGCTGACGCTCATCTCGCCGAAAATGCGTGCAACCTCCTTTTGTAGGGCGCTGTCTGCTCCGGTTATCGGGGCGAGTTCGGGATCGATGCGCTGTGCGGGACCAGGAGCCTGTACCGGGGCGGATGCGGCGGCCGGCTGTTGCTGAACCTGGCGGGGCTGCTGCACGTTCGGAATGATCCGCTCGGCAGTCAAATTCTTTGACATTTCCGCTTCCAGCACGCGTTGAAATTCATTGGCAGGTTCGGCGGGAGACGGTGCGGCGACCGTCGGCTCGACGGCCGCCGCGCGTGCCGGTTGTTGCGGCAGGACCATATGGCGAGCGGCTTCCAAGATGTCGGCGGCTTCCGTCTCGGTCAGCGCGGTCACGGGCTGGGATGCGCGCTGCGGCGGCGTGACGATAGGCTGAGGCCGTTCGACCTGACGCGGTGCGGGCTCCGGCGCAGCGGCGACAGCCGGTTCAGTGCGCAGATAGGCGTCGGTCTTGTCCCCGGTCGATCGAGGGAGCTGCGAAAATGCGGCGGGGAGGGTATCGAGTTCGGCGGCTTTCTGTGACGGTTCCGGTCGGTTTTCGTACGCGAAGGGGATTTCGACCGGCGTGGGCGTTGGTATCGATGTCGGTGTCGGTGTTCCTGTCCGCGTTGGATCTGAGATCCCGGATTCGATGACGATATCGGTCGGCCCGCCGATCATGATAAGGTGTTCAATGCCGTCGCGACGGACAAGAACGAGTCGGCGGCGGGCATCAACAGCGGCCGCATCCAGCACCTGCAGGCGCGGTTGGCGGTTCTTGCCACCGCGCACGAAAGGCGAGGGCGCTCGGTGGCGCAGAATCCAGAGAATGCCGATCAGCAGGAGAAGAGCGATGCCAACTCCGCCGACTGCGAGGAAGAAGCGGCTGCCGTAGGCTCCGGCGATTTCGTCCAACATGTCGAGATACTCCGTATTTATCCCCGATAGCGCGGCCTTTGCGCAGCAACCGCAGGGCCGCCGCCGTGACATTGGCCTTCATATGAGGTGATCATATGAACAGGATTGTGCCGGAGACAAGATGGCATTGCCTGATGTTCCGTGCTCTTGCCTGTGAATTCAAGCCTTTCTGAGCCTGCAAAGCTTTTTGCGGGTGACGCAAGTTGATAAAGAAGGATTCGAAAGGTCCGACTCCTGCGATCCGTAACGTTCACGACATGTCGCAAGGGGAAGGCGAAGACGAGGGGTCTATGACGAAGCATCGTCCGTCCGACGAGTATAGCGTGCCGCTGGTGGATCGTGGGGTTCGTTCGGGCACCGCGCTGCGCATCATCCTGCTTGCGCTCGTCCTCGTCGCGGCCGCGGCCGCCTTTGTCGTCTTCAAGAGCCAGCTCGACAATGAGGCCGTGCTCGGCGGCCTCGGCATCCTCGCCATGGTCGGCATCTTCTTCCTGGTGTCGTCGATCATCGGTTTCGTCGAGGTCATGCCGCAGCCCCAGTCCGATAGTCTGGCGCGCTCATTCCTCAACAGCCAGCCCGACGGCACGCTGATCACCGACGAAAAAGGCCGCATCATCTATGCCAATGCGGCCTATGGACGCCTGACGGGCGCCGCCAAGGCGACGGAGGTGCAGTCGCTCGAGACGCTGCTGTCGCGCAACCGCGAATCCAACGAGGCACTGTATCGCCTCGCAAACGGTCTGCGCGAAGCGAAGGAGGGATCGGAAGAATTCCGTCTGATGAAGCCTCTCGGCCCAGGGGATGGAAGCGGCAATGATGCTCATTGGTATCGTCTGAAAGCGCGCGTGCTGCCGCCGGAACCGGGGCGCGGCAAGGCCCTGCATATCTGGCAGATCACCGACATCACCTCCGAACGCGACGATCAGGAACGTTTCTTCAAGGAGCTGCAGAACGCGATCGACTATCTCGACCACGCGCCGGCCGGCTTCTTCTCGGCCGGACGCAAGGGCGAGATCTTCTATCTCAATGCGACGCTTGCCGAATGGCTGGGTCTGGACCTCACGAAATTCGTGCCGGGCTCGACGACGATAGGCGATCTCGTTGCCGGCGAGGGGCTGGCGCTGATCCAATCCGTGCAGGCGGAGCCGGGACTGAAGAAGACGGTGACGCTCGATCTCGATCTGCGCCGTGCCAACGGCCAGAGCCTGCCGGTGCAGATCGTCCACAGCGTCACGTCCATGCGCGATGGCGCCCCCGGCGAAAGCCGGACGATCGTGCTGACGCGACAGAACGGCGGCGGCACAGAGCAATCGGCTTCGGCGGCGGCGATGCGCTTCAGCCGCTTCTTCAACAATACCCCGATGGCAATCGCTTCGGTCGATGGCGAGGGTCGCATTCTGCGCACCAACGCGCCCTTCCTGAAGCTCTTCTCGGATCTCGTGTCGCGCGACGATATCGAGCGCGGCGCGGCGCTGGAGACTGTCGTCAACGACAACGACCGGGCTCAGCTGCGCCGGGCGCTGGCGGCCGCCAAGGACCGACAGGGCGACATTCCGCCAATCGACTCCCGCAATCCGAAGGACGACACGCGGCATTTCCGCTTCTATATCAACGCCGTGATCGACCAGACCGACGAAGCCCCGGAAGAGGCCGCCATCGTCTATGCCGTCGAAGTGACCGAGCAGAAGGCGCTCGAAACGCAAATGGCGCAGACGCAGAAGCTCAACGCCGTGGGAACGCTTGCCGGCGGCATCGCGCATGATTTCAACAACGTGCTGACGGCGATCCTGCTGTCTTCCGACCATCTGCTGCTGCAGGCGCGGCCTTCCGACGCCAGCTTTGCGGATCTGATGGAAATCAAGCGCAACGCCAATCGCGCGGCAGTGCTGGTCCGGCAGCTGCTTGCCTTCTCTCGCAAGCAGACCATGCGGCCGACGATCCTCAACCTGACCGATGTGATCGGCGACCTGCGCATGCTGGTGGACAGGCTCTTGTCAGGCACGCATGTCAAGCTGGATGTCGATTACGGCCGCGACCTTTGGCCTGTCAAAACCGACCTGTCGCAGTTCGAGCAGGTGCTTATCAACCTCTGCGTCAATGCGCGCGACGCCATGCCGGGCGGCGGTACGCTGACCCTGCGCACCCGCAATCTTTTGGCGGCGGATGTAAGCGCCTTCAATTACGCCTATCTGCCGCATGAGGACATGGTTCTCGTCGAGGTCAACGATACCGGCACGGGTATTGCGCCGGAAATCATGGACAAGATTTTCGAGCCCTTCTTCACAACGAAGGAAGTGGGCAAGGGCACGGGTCTCGGCCTCGCGATGGTCTATGGCATCATCAAGCAGTCCGGCGGCTACATCCATCCGGAATCGGAAGTCGGCAAGGGAACGACCTTCCGCATCTTCCTGCCGCGTCATATGGTCGACCCGTCGGTCGTGACGGAAGAAAAGGCGTCGGAAAGCCGCGGCGTCACGGCAATGGATCAGAGCGTTGCGGCGATGGGACAGAGCGAAGAGCCGGCGGATCTTACCGGCAAGTCTGCCGTCGTGTTGCTCGTCGAGGACGAAGAGGCAGTACGCCGTGGCGGCAAGCGCATGCTGGAGACACGCGGCTACACCGTCTACGAGGCGGGCTCCGGCGTCGAAGCAATGGAGATCCTGGACGAACTCGATGGTCAGGTGGATGTTGTCGTGTCCGATGTTGTCATGCCTGAGATGGACGGTCCGACGCTGCTGCGCGAATTGCGCAAGAAATATCCGGATATGAAGTTCATCTTCGTCTCGGGCTATGCAGAGGATGCCTTCGCCCGCAATCTGCCGGCCGACGCGCAGTTCGGCTTCCTGCCGAAGCCGTTCTCGCTGAAGCAGCTCGCGGTGGTCGTGCGGGAAACGCTGGACCGATAGGCGGGGTATTTTCCATTCGGAACGTTTTTTCTCGGCCGATATTGCCGATGCCGGCGCATGAGTGATATCAACTGCGCATGATCGATCCTGCCAAGCCCATTTTCCGTATGTGGTGGCGCTCCCTCTAGGAGCGGCAGTCGTCATGTCTTGAAATCGACCTTTGCCGCCGTGATCCGGTAGGCATCGTCATTTCAGTTTTCCTTCCCGACTACGGCGGCTCCTTTTGCGGAGCAAAAAATGTCTTCCTCTATCGATACCCGCCCCGTCATCCTGACGGGCGACCGGACCACAGGGCCGCTCCATCTCGGCCATTATGTCGGATCGCTGAAGAGCCGCGTCGCGCTCCAGCGCAGCCATCGGCAGTTCTTGCTGCTGGCGGATACACAGTCGCTGACCGACAATGCCCACGATCCGGAGAAGGTCCGTCGCAACGTTCTCGAAGTCGCCCTCGATTATCTCGCCGTCGGCATCGATCCCGTAGAGACGGCGATCTGCGTGCAATCCGCGCTGCCTGCGCTGGCGGAACTGACGCTGCTCTATATGAATTTCGTCACGGTCGGCCGCCTGGAGCGCAACCCGACGATCAAGACGGAAATCCAGCTTCGCGGCTTCGAGCGCGATATACCCGCCGGCTTCCTCTGCTATCCCGTGGCCCAGGCGGCCGATATCACCGCCTTCAAGGCAACGGTCGTGCCCGTCGGCGAGGATCAGGCGCCTCTGATAGAACAGACCAACGAGATCGTCCGCCGCCTCAACCGGCAGGTCGGCCGCGATATCCTTGTCGAGGCAGAGGCCATGGTGCCGACCGTCGGCCGCCTGCCGGGCGTCGACGGAAAGGCAAAGATGAGCAAGTCACAGGGCAACGCCATCCCGCTCTCGGCTTCGCCGGACCATATTCGCGATGCCGTACGGCGCATGTATACCGATCCCGACCACATACGCGTTAGCGATCCTGGAAGGATCGAGGGCAATGTCGTCTTTACCTATCTGGACGCCTTCTGCGACGATCGGCAATTCGTGGACGAGCTGAAGGCGCGATATCGGCAGGGTGGGTTGGGCGACGTCACCCTGAAGAGACATCTGGACGGCATTTTACAGGCGCTGCTTGCGCCGATCCGCGAGCGTCGCGCCCGGTTTGCCAGTGAACCGGACTATGTAATGGGGATATTGCGGGAGGGCACGCTGAAGGCAAGGGAGCGGACGGAGGCGGCCCTCGCTGAATTGCGAGCCGCCCTTGGTCTGTTCACATTGACCTAGGGCGGCTGCGAGGTTCCGTTTGTTATTCCGCCAGGGCGACGGCGATTTCGGCGGCAAGCCGCGCATTGTTTTCGACAAGCGCGATGTTGGTCTTCAAGCTGCGACCGTCGGTGATGTCGAAGATGGTGCCGAGCAGGTACGGGGTGACCGCCTTGCCGGTGATTTCGTCGCGTTCGGCGCTGTCGAGGGCGCGCTGGATGTAGATTTCCATTTCCTCGCGCGGAATTTCGTCGGCTTCCGGCACCGGATTGGCGATCAACATGCCGCCATCGATGCCGAGCTGTTCGCGGGTGGTCTGGAAGTTGGCGATTGCCGCGGGGCTGTTCAGAGTCAGCGGGCTCGGCAGGCCGGAGGAGCGCGACCAGAAGGCCGGGAATTCCGCGCTGTCATAGGTTACGACGGGCACGCCGCGGGTTTCCAGCACTTCCAGCGTCTTCGGAATATCGAGGATCGCCTTGGCGCCGGCGCAGACGACGATGACGCCGGTACGGGAAAGTTCTTCGAGGTCGGCCGAGATATCGAAGCTCTCCTCCGCGCCGCGATGCACGCCGCCGATGCCGCCGGTGGCGAAAACCTTGATGCCGGCGCGGGCGGCGGCGATCATCGTGGCGGCGACCGTGGTCGCACCGGTGCGGCGCTCGGCGATCGCGAAGGCGAGATCGGCGCGCGACACCTTCATGGCGGCTTCGGTCTTGGCGAGCGCCTGCAACTCTTCCGGCTCAAGGCCGATATGCAAAACGCCGTGGATGACGGCGATGGTTGCCGGCACTGCGCCTTCCTGCCGGATGATCGCCTCGACGCTGCGGGCCATCTCGATATTGCCCGGGTAGGGCATGCCGTGGGTGATGATGGTCGATT
This sequence comes from Rhizobium sp. SG570, assembly GCF_012275345.1. Classification (NCBI taxonomy): domain Bacteria; kingdom Pseudomonadati; phylum Pseudomonadota; class Alphaproteobacteria; order Hyphomicrobiales; family Rhizobiaceae; genus Rhizobium; species Rhizobium sp. SG570. The sequence goes on from NZ_JAAZQI010000012.1 coordinate 120,766, forward strand.
CCAGCGCGACGAGCGGCGCGCCGCGCAGCTTTGCCGCAGCGACTTCCTTCGAATAGGAGATCGGAAGCAGTGGCGAGATAGGCTTGGTCATGGTCGTGTCCAATTGACTGAAACGGTAGAGGCGATTTGAGCAGGCTTCATGACAGAATAGCGGCCTCTGGAACAAGGGCCAACATCGTCTTTAGCAGCTCGGGTGTGAGATTTTCGGCGGTGGCGAAGGGCGACTGCACGGTGATTGCCGCCGCAGCAGCACCGTGACGCACGGCCTCGCCAAGGTCGTGGCCGGCGAGCAGGGCGGCCAGAACTCCTGCGGCAAGCGAATCTCCCGCGCCGGTGACATCGGCGACATTGTCGACGATGGGCGGCTGCAGGCTGATGACGACATCGCGCGAGAACGCGATCAGTTCGCGCTTGCCGCGGGTGATCACGCCGCTCCGCAGACCGAGCGCGCGCAATTCGCTCACCCATTCGCGCGGGTCTTGTGGACGGCTCTCCGTCAGCGCCGCGGCCTCGGCTTCGTTGAGGAACAGGTGATCGATGCCGGCAAGGCACGGCTTCAGCCGAACCACCTTCGCAGGCGAAATCGCGATGGCGGCGACGGGTTTGCCGCAGAAGGACGCCCTTGCTGTGATGGCACTCAGCGTCTCGGCCGGCAGATTGGCGTCGCAAAGAACGAGGTCGGTCGCCTCGAATGCATTGCGAACGGCGCGAATCGCCAGGCGCCTGGGGACGAACAGTTTGTAGAGCTCCATGTCCGCAAGCGCGATGACCAGATTGCCGTCGCGTTCTAGGATCGCGGTGTAGCTCGGTGTCTTGCGGTCGAGGAACACGAAAGGCTTGTCGTCGATGCCGGCGTGGCTGGCGGCCTCGGCCACCATCTCTCCGGAGGGGTCGCCGCCGCGGGGCGAGATCAGCTTTACGTCGAAGCCTAGGCGGGCGAGATTGCGGGCTGCATTGAAGCCGCCGCCGCCGGGCTCCTCGAACCATGCTCCCGGATTGCTGGCGCCCGGCGCCGTCTCGCCGAAGATGCGACCGCGGCGGTCGACATGAGCGCCGCCAAGAACGAGAATCTTCTTCGCCATATGGTTTTCCTCAGCAATCGAAAAGGCGAATCGGACCGGCCGCCAACAAGCCTGATCCGATCGTCGCGGACCCGTAAGTGCCTGGGAAGAAAGGAGAAAACAAAAGTAGAACGGAATTCATTTTACCTTTTTCTTTCAATTGCTTGTTGTGCTCTTGTGATTGGAGAACAAATAGAGTACAGAATTCTCATCGGCGGCGACATTGCTAGAGCGGCTTCAATAACCTAAAGGTGGATCGAATGTCTCAGAATTCTTTGCGGCTTGTAGAGGACAAATCGGTGGATAAAAGCAAAGCACTTGAAGCGGCACTCTCTCAAATTGAGCGGTCGTTCGGCAAGGGCTCGATCATGAAGCTCGGCTCTAACGAGAACGTGGTCGAAATAGAAACGGTTTCCACTGGCTCCCTGAGCCTCGATATTGCGCTGGGCATCGGCGGTTTGCCGAAGGGGCGTATCATCGAAATCTATGGGCCTGAAAGCTCCGGTAAGACGACGCTGGCGCTGCAGACGATCGCCGAAGCGCAGAAGAAGGGCGGCATCTGCGCCTTCGTCGACGCCGAACACGCGCTCGATCCGGTCTATGCCCGCAAGCTCGGCGTCGATCTGCAGAACCTGCTGATCTCGCAGCCCGACACCGGCGAACAGGCGCTTGAAATTACCGACACGCTGGTGCGCTCCGGCGCTATCGACGTTCTCGTCATCGACTCCGTCGCGGCGTTGACGCCGCGCGCCGAAATCGAAGGCGAGATGGGTGACAGCCTGCCGGGCCTGCAGGCTCGTTTGATGAGCCAGGCGCTGCGCAAGCTCACCGCTTCGATCTCGAAGTCCAATTGCATGGTGATCTTCATCAACCAGATCCGCATGAAGATCGGTGTCATGTTCGGCTCGCCGGAAACGACGACCGGCGGCAACGCACTGAAGTTCTATGCCTCGGTCCGCCTCGACATCCGCCGTATCGGCGCCGTCAAGGAGCGTGAAGAGGTTGTCGGCAACCAGACCCGCGTCAAGGTCGTCAAGAACAAGATGGCGCCGCCTTTCAAGCAGGTGGAATTCGACATCATGTATGGCGAGGGTGTTTCCAAAACCGGCGAACTGGTGGATCTCGGCGTCAAGGCCGGCATCGTCGAAAAGTCCGGCGCCTGGTTCTCCTATAACAGCCAGCGCCTCGGCCAGGGTCGCGAGAATGCGAAACTCTTCCTGCGCGACAATCCGGATCTCGCCCGCGAGATCGAGTTGTCACTGCGCCAGAATGCCGGCTTGATCGCCGATCGCTTCCTGCAGAATGGCGGCCCTGATGCCGATGATGGCGACGCCGCTGCGGAATAGCGGTTTCCGGGAGCGATCCCGGGCCTGATATAAGACCAAAATCCGAAACCGGCCGCATTGTCCAAGAGATGTGCGGCCGGTTTTGTTCGTGCGGCTGGACAGGGCCGGGAGCGAACGATAAAAGCCACTGACTTTGACGCAAGTTGCTGATGGCAGTACTGAAGGGCCCAATATGAGCGGTGTGAATGAAATCCGGTCGACCTTCCTCGACTATTTTAAGAAAAACGGCCACGAGATCGTGCCGTCGAGCCCGCTGGTGCCGCGTAACGATCCGACATTGATGTTCACCAATGCCGGCATGGTGCAGTTCAAGAACGTTTTCACCGGGTTGGAGCAGCGGCCCTATACGACGGCGTCGACAGCGCAGAAATGCGTGCGCGCCGGCGGCAAGCATAACGACCTCGACAATGTCGGCTATACCGCCCGCCATCATACCTTCTTCGAAATGCTCGGCAATTTCTCCTTTGGCGACTATTTCAAGGAGCGCGCCATCGAGCTTGCCTGGAATCTGATCACCAAGGAATTCGGCCTCGACGCCAAGCGCCTGCTGGTCACGGTCTATCACACTGACGACGACGCCTATAATCTGTGGAAGAAGATCGCCGGCCTCTCTGACGACAAGATCATCCGTATCGCCACCAGCGACAATTTCTGGGCGATGGGCGATACCGGTCCCTGCGGCCCCTGTTCGGAGATCTTCTACGACCACGGTGATCATATCTGGGGCGGCCCTCCCGGCTCGCCGGAAGAAGACGGTGATCGCTTCATCGAGATCTGGAATCTCGTCTTCATGCAGTTCGAGCAGATCAGCAAGCAGGAGCGGGTCGACCTGCCGCGCCCGTCGATCGACACCGGCATGGGTCTCGAGCGCGTTGCCGCCGTGCTGCAGGGCAAGCATGACAATTATGACATCGATCTCTTCCGCGCACTGATCGAAGCCTCCGAAGAGGCGACCGGCGTGAAGGCTGAGGGCGAACATCGCGCCAGCCATCGTGTCATCGCCGACCATCTGCGTTCCTCGGCATTCCTGGTCGCCGACGGCGTGCTGCCGTCGAACGAGGGCCGTGGCTACGTGCTCCGCCGCATCATGCGTCGCGCCATGCGCCATGCCCAGCTGCTTGGCGCCAAGGAGCCGCTGATGTGGAAGCTGCTGCCGACGCTCATCCAGCAGATGGGCCGCGCCTATCCCGAGCTGGTGCGCGCCGAAGCGCTGACCTCCGAGACGCTGAAGCTTGAGGAAACCCGCTTCCGCAAGACGCTGGAACGCGGCCTGTCGCTTCTGTCGGACGCCACGTCGGACCTGCACAAGGGTGATAGCCTGGACGGCGAAACCGCATTCAAGCTCTATGATACCTATGGCTTCCCGCTGGACCTGACTCAGGACGCGCTGCGCGCCCGCGGCATCGGCGTCGATATTTCCAGCTTCACCGACGCCATGGAGCGGCAGAAGGCCGAGGCGCGTTCGCATTGGGCGGGCTCCGGCGACAAGGCGACAGAGACCATCTGGTTCGAGCTCAAGGAAAAGTTCGGCGCGACCGAGTTCCTCGGCTACGACACGGAGGCTGCCGAGGGTGTCATCCAGGCGATCGTTCGGGACGGCGCCGCTATCGACAGTGCTTCGGCCGGCGACAAGGTGCAGATCGTCGTCAACCAGACACCGTTCTACGGCGAGTCCGGCGGCCAGATGGGCGATACCGGTGTGATCTCCGGCGACAGCGGCAAGCTTGTTGTAGGCGACACCCAGAAGAAGGGCGAAGGCCTTTTCGTTCACAGCGCCGAGGTTTCGGAAGGCGCGATCAAGGTGGGCGATGCCGTCGTGCTGACGGTCGATCACGCACGGCGCTCGCGCCTGCGCGCCAACCATTCCGCGACCCATCTGCTGCATGAGGCCCTGCGCGAGGTGCTCGGCACCCACGTTGCCCAGAAGGGCTCGCTGGTCGCGCCCGAGCGCCTGCGCTTCGACGTCTCGCATCCGAAGCCGATGTCGGCCGAGGAGCTGAAGATCGTCGAGGATATGGCCAACGAGATCGTTCTGCAGAATTCGCCCGTTACGACCCGCCTCATGAGCGTCGACGATGCGATCGCGGAAGGCGCGATGGCGCTGTTCGGCGAGAAATACGGCGATGAAGTTCGCGTCGTATCCATGGGGCAGGGTGTGCGCGGCGCCAAGGCCGGCAAGCCCTATTCCATCGAGCTTTGCGGCGGAACGCACGTATCCGCCACCGGGCAGATCGGGCTCGTGCGCATTCTCGGCGACAGCGCTGTCGGTGCCGGCGTGCGCCGTATCGAAGCCGTGACAGGCGAATCCGCGCGTGATTATCTTGCCGAGCAGGACGAACGCGTGAAGAGCCTCGCTTCGGCGCTGAAGGTTCAGCCCGGCGATGTCGTTTCGCGCGTCGAATCTTTGCTGGATGAGCGCCGCAAGCTGGAGCGTGAATTGGCAGATGCCAAGCGCAAGCTCGCCATGGGCGGCGGCCAGGGCGGTTCTGCCGATGCGGTGCGCGATGTCGGTGGCGTCAAATTCCTCGGCAAGGCCATTTCCGGTGTCGACCCCAAGGATCTCAAGGGGCTGGCGGATGAGGGCAAGGCCAGCCTCGGCTCCGGCGTCGTTGCGCTGATCGGCGTTTCCGAGGATGGCAAGGCCAGCGCCGTCGTTGCCGTCACCGAGGATTTGACCGGCCGCTTCAGCGCGGTCGATCTCGTCCGCATCGCGTCTGCTGCCCTCGGCGGCAAGGGCGGCGGCGGACGTCCCGACATGGCTCAGGCCGGCGGCCCCGATGGTGCCAAGGCGAATGAGGCGGTCGAAGCGGTTGCTGGGGCACTCGCCGGCTAAGGGCCAGATTTCATTCCAATATCGGACGCGGCGGAGGCAGTTAACCTCCGCCGTTTTCGTTTGTGCAACCGACTCAGCAGGATTTGTCAAATCGAGATATGGTTCCTTGGGGCCGATCGATTTGCAAGGAGTTGGACATGAACGGCGAAACGGCATGGGCGCTTTACGAGACCCGTCTGCGGCGGGTCTCTGCCTATATCCACGAGCATCTGGATGAAGAGCTCGATATGGAGAAACTTGCCGAGATCGCCTGCATGTCCAGCTATCACTGGCACAGGATTTATCGGGCGATCTATGGCGAGACGGCGGCTGCTACCGTCAAACGGTTGCGGCTTCACCGCGCCGCCGGCGATCTCGTACGCACCGATCTTGTGGTCAGCGACATTGCAAAGCGATCGGGCTATCCCAACCTCCAATCGTTCAACCGCATCTTCAAATCCGTCTACGGCATGCCGCCGGCGCGATATCGGAATGAGGGAAGCCACACGATTTTCGAACCCGGCACCCAAGGAAGGATCAAGCTCATGTTCGACGTTACGCTTCGCACCATCTCACCGATCTCGCTGATCGGGGTTTCCCACAAGGGTCCCTACATGCAGATCGGCCAGGCTTTCGAAACCCTGTTCGGCACGCTCTATGCGCGCGGCCTCGCCAGGCCCGATATGCGGATGATCGGTGTCTATCTCGACGATCCGGACGTTGTCGCGGCCGAGAAACTGCACTCCTACGCCTGCGTCAATGCCGGCGAGGAGATTGCCGTCGAGACTCCGCTGGAGCGGCGAGCCGTCGATGGCGGCGAATATGCCGTGTTGCGGCACAAGGGCCCCTATGCTGATATGTATAGGGCCTATCAGTGGCTCTATGCCGAATGGCTGCCGGCCTCCGGCCGGCAACTGCGCGATGCCGTCATGTTCGAGGAATATCTCAACAATCCGCGCGACGTGCAGCCGACGGAGTTGTTGACCGATATCTACATGCCGCTGCAATAGCGGCATGATGTTTCACACGAGGGAATGGCTGTAGAGCCTTGGCCTTTCAGCCATTCGCTTGCTTCGGCATTGCCGCGTTATCGAGTTCGTTGCCACGGCGATAGGCATCGCGGTCGCTAACGCGGTTCCAATAGTCGATGTAGGCCGGTCGCTTTTCGATTGTACCAAAATTGAGACCCCAGCCGACATGGGAGCCGACATAGACGTCCGCGGCCGTGAAACGGTCGCCGGCAATGTACGGCGAAATGCTGACTGCCTGTTCCAGAGTGTCGAATACATTATCCAGACTGCCGCAGCCGGCCATGCGCAGGCGCTCGGGTGGAATTTCGAAGCCAAGGGCACGATTGGTGACGGCCATCTCCATCGGCCCAGCCGCAAAGAACATCCAACGGAAGTAGCGTCCGCGCTCGGCTGCCGTCGGCGCCAGGCCCGCCTGCGGAAAGGTCTCGGCCAGATAGGCGCAGATGGCCGCGCCCTCGGTGACGACTGTATCGCCGTGCTTGATCGCCGGCACCTTGCCCATGGGATTCATCGAGAGATAGTCGGGCGCCTTCATCGTCGTGCCGAAATCGAGATATTCGGTGCGATAGGGCTGGCCGATTTCCTCCAGCATCCAACGGGCGATACGTCCGCGTGACATGGGATTGGTGTAGAAAACGAGTTCCTCGGTCATAAGATTCTCCCTTGGTTTGGCGCATTCTTGCCATCGCTCAGGCGGGTCAGCAAGTTGCGTGACAAAAGAAAACCCGGCACTGAGGCCGGGTTTCCGTAAGCTTTGATGTTGCCGAGGCTTAGGCAGCCATGGCCTTCTGGAGGTTCTCGTCGATCTTGTCGAGGAAGGCGGTGGTCGAGAGCCACGGCTGATCCGGTCCAATGAGCAGCGCCAGATCCTTGGTCATGAAGCCGGCTTCGACAGTGTCGACGCAGACGGTTTCGAGCGTTGCGGCGAACTTGGCGAGTTCGGCATTGTCATCGAGCTTGGCGCGATGGGCGAGACCACGGGTCCAGGCGAAGATCGAGGCGATCGAGTTCGTCGAGGTTTCCTGGCCCTTCTGGTGCTGGCGATAGTGACGGGTGACCGTGCCGTGGGCGGCTTCGGCTTCAACCGTCTTGCCATCCGGCGTCAAGAGAACAGAGGTCATCAGGCCGAGCGAGCCGAAGCCCTGAGCAACCGTGTCGGACTGGACGTCGCCGTCGTAGTTCTTGCAGGCCCAGACGTAGCCACCGGACCACTTCAGGGCGGAGGCGACCATGTCGTCGATCAGACGGTGCTCGTAGGTGATGCCGACTTCGTCGAACTTCGCCTTGAATTCGCTTTGATAGACTTCTTCGAAAATGTCCTTGAAGCGTCCGTCATAGGCCTTGAGGATGGTGTTCTTGGTCGATAGATAGACCGGCCACTTGCGCATCAGGCCGTACATCATCGAGGCACGCGCGAATTCGCGGATCGATTCGTCGAGGTTGTACATGGCCATGGCAACGCCGGCGCCCGGGGCGTCGAAGACGTCCCGTTCAATGACCGTGCCGTCTTCGCCGACGAACTTGATGGTCAGCTTGCCCTTGCCGGGGAATTTGAAGTCGGTGGCGCGATACTGGTCGCCGAAGGCGTGACGGCCGACGACGATCGGCTTGGTCCAGCCCGGAACCAGCCGCGGTACGTTCTTGCAGATGATCGGTTCGCGGAAGATGACGCCGCCGAGGATGTTGCGGATCGTGCCGTTCGGGCTCTTCCACATTTGCTTGAGGTTGAATTCCTTGACGCGGTCTTCATCCGGCGTGATCGTCGCGCACTTGATGCCGACGCCGTGCTTCTTGATGGCGTTGGCGGCATCGACGGTAACCTGGTCGTTGGTCGCATCGCGGTTCTCGACGGAGAGGTCGTAATAGTCGATATCGATATCGAGGTAGGGGTAGATCAGTTTGTCTTTGATAAACTGCCAGATGATGCGAGTCATCTCGTCGCCATCGAGATCGGCAACGGGGTTAGCGACCTTGATCTTCTTCATGCTTCTGCCTCGTTTAAGCTGATGGGGGCGCATGTCCCCGTGAGTGATATGAAGTCTCGAGCGCTATAGCATCGCAAGTTCCGAACGCAAAGCCAAAGCGGCGCCAAGGCGGCGTTTTTGCTCATCACATCCGCTTCATGGCACCTTCCGGTAGCGATCGACTTTTCGATGTCAGTGTCAACCAGCCAGGTGCTGCACGATATGAACGAGAAAGAGAATTTCAGCACCGAAGACCTGCGCCAGCATGTTGGCGTATCAGAGCAAAAAAGCCGATGAGAGCCTTGTGAGGATAGCTATTGGTTGAATGCCGGGCTTGACGCTTGGAAAAATTCCAAAATTTTCATGCACGAAGGCCTGAAAGCTTTTGGGCCGGAACAACGTCCAGGCGCCGAGCAATGCAACTGCGAGGCAGACAAATATCTGCAGCACGAATACCAACAGGCCGCGCGACATGATGTCCCCCTCGGCGAAATTGTCTTCGCCGCATATCGGATAGCAAACCGCATATATCCATTCGAAATGAAGGCCCGGCCTTCCTTGTAAAAGGAACATACAAGCCTGGAACGCCGACAAAGACGGCTTTTGAAATCGTCGTAATCTTATCAGCGCAGCTTCGGTCCGACGGGTGGTTTTTCAAAATCGGCACCATTGCCAAAGCGGTGGATGCGTCTAATGTCGCCCATGTTTCGCCTGTCGCAACGGAATCATATCATGCAGAAATTCGCCGCATCCGCGCTTGTCTTCACATTCCTTCAGTTCTCGTTCGGGGCGAATATGGCGCTTGCGGCCGATGCGACGGCTCCTGTCAAGGTCATCATGGATGCCACCGTCTCGAACTGGGCAGGCGGAGACAGCGACTGGCAGGATATTTTCGACGAGAGCAAGCTCAAGGATGTCTACAGCAAGGATTTTGCTGCCAAATATCAGGCGGCGGCGCAGTTTCCCGCAGCCGACGAGGACGGGATTTCACCGTTCGACTACGACGTCATCGTCAACGCGCAGGATGCTTGTCCGCTGGAGGACATGAAGCTCGCCGGCCAGCCGCCCAAAGGCGATGTGACGGAAGTCCTCGCCACGTTCAAGAAATCCACCTGCATGGGATCGGACGTCGACTACCAGAAGACGACGACGGTTCGTTTCGAAGTCATCCAGGAGGCCGGAAAACCCGTCATCGACGACATCATCACGATCGACGACAACGGCAATCCGAGCTCGCTGAAATCGGTCATGCAGGATCTTGTCAAGCAGCAGCAACAGCAGCCTTCCGATCAGCAGAAGCTGGCCAATCCGCAATAGTCGGGCAGGGTTCGTCGCGGCGCCAGCGCGCAAAAACCTTGCCGATCGGCTGGTGTCTCGCTATTGCGACCGTGATTTGCGCGGACGGGGTTCGCGCCCGGAGAAAAAGCGTCATGGCAGGCACGAACAGCGAGCGTCAACTTCTAGCCGAGGGGCCGGCCGTCATTCTGGTCGAGCCGCAGATGGGCGAGAATATCGGCATGGTGGCGCGGGCCATGGCGAATTTCGGTCTCGCAGAACTGCGCCTCGTCAATCCGCGTGACGGCTGGCCGAACGAGAGAGCGCAGGCGACCGCTTCGAAGGCCGATCACATCATCGAGGCGACGAAGGTCTACGATACGTTGGAGCAGGCGGTCGCCGATCTCAACTTCGTCTATGCGACGACGGCACGCGAACGCGATGGCTATAAGCCCGTGCGTTCGCCGGTCGTCGCGGCTGAGACCCTTCGCGCCCGGTTCAAGGCCGGCGAGGGCACGGGCATTCTTTTCGGGCGCGAGCGCTGGGGCCTGACGAACGAGGAAGTGGCGCTTGCCGACGAGATCGTGACGTTCCCCGTCAATCCCGCTTTCGCTTCCCTGAACATCGCCCAAGCCGTGCTGCTGATGTCCTATGAGTGGATGAAGTCGGGCATGGAGGATCTCGGCGCCGTGCCTTTCCAGGCAATCGAACAGCGGCCTTCGACGAAGGATCAACTTTTCGGCCTTTTCGACCAGCTCGAGGAGGCGCTGGACGCCCGCAATTATTTCCATCCTGCCGGGAAAAAGCCGAAAATGGTCGACAATCTCCGCGCTGTCCTCTCGCGCCGGGCGTTCACCGAACAGGAAATCAGCGTCTTGCGCGGCGTGATCTCGTCTCTCGATCGCTTCACGCGGAAATCTCCCCGCGGCAGCGGTTCCCATCCCCGATCGTCCAGCGCATCCAAGGAAACCACGAACGATGACAGCAGCGGCGAATGAGCTGAAACCCATCCTGGTCTTCGACTCCGGCATCGGTGGCCTGACCGTGCTGCGCGAAGCGCGGGTGCTGATGCCGGAGCGCGGTTTCATCTACGTCGCCGATGATGCCGGTTTTCCTTATGGCGGCTGGGAAGAGCCGGCGCTGAAGGAGCGCATCATCGATCTCTTCGCCAAGCTGCTCGCGCAATACAATCCGGAAATTTGCATTATTGCCTGCAACACGGCTTTCACGCTTGTCGGCGCCGATCTGCGCGCCGCCTTTCCGCAAATGACCTTCGTCGGCACGGTGCCGGCGATCAAGCCGGCTGCGGAACGGACCCGCTCTGGCCTGGTCTCGGTGCTGGCGACGCCGGGCACGGTCAAGCGGGCCTATACGCGCGACCTGATCCAGTCCTTCGCCACTCAATGCCATGTCCGGCTCGTGGGCTCGGAAAATCTGGCGCGCCTGGCGGAGGCCTATATTCGCGGCGATGTGGTTTCCGACGAGGCGGTGCTCTCCGAGATCGATCAGTGCTTCGTCGAGAAGGACGGACGCAGGACTGACATCGTCGTGCTGGCCTGCACGCATTACCCTTTCATGGCCAACATCTTCCGCAGGCTCGCACCCTGGCCGGTCGACTGGCTCGATCCGGCCGAGGCGATCGCGCGCCGTGCGCGCAGCCTGGTGCCGCAAGCCGTCGATGCCGTCCATCCCGACAATTTCGACTTTGCAATGTTCACCTCAGGCGCGCCGGATTTTCCGACCCGGCGGCTGATGCAGGGTTTTGGGCTCAGGGCTTGATGATGGCAGACAAGGTTTCGTTGCGTAAACTCGATCTCGCGGACATGCCCGCAGCAGCGGCCGTTCACCGCGCCTCCTTCGACGAGCGGCTTCCGACGCTTTCCGGGCTTCATACGACGGAGGAAGATGTCGGCTTCTGGAGTGCAGTGGTGTTCAAGGACTGCCAGATCTGGGGTGCGGAAGAGGGCGGCCGCTTGGTCGGCGTGATTGCATTTCTGGAGGACTGGATCGACCAGCTCTACGTTTTGCCAGAGGCACAGGGGCATGGCATCGGCAGCCGTTTGCTCGATGTCGCCAAATCGGCCTATCCGGTGCTTTCGCTCTGGACATTTCAACGAAATGCGCCGGCGCGCCGCTTTTACGAAAAACACGGCTTCTTCGTTGTTGACGAGTCGGACGGGGCAGGCAATGAGGAGAAGGAGCCGGATGTGCTTTACAAATGGGAAGCACGGTTGCATCGACTGTAGTGCAAGGTCGGACTAAGCGGCGGGATATTGGGAGGACGATATTTGATGTTTTTTGAAAATGGTTGCAGTTTCCATGCAGAGGCGAGCCATGCGCCTGCGTGACTGCTATAATTTCCATGATTTCCGCGCTCTTGCGAAGAGCCGTCTTCCCGGTCCGATCTTCAATTACATCGATGGTGCTGCCGACGACGAAGTGACGCTTCGGCGCAACACGGCGAGCTTCGAGAGCTGCGATCTCGTTCCGAACGTCCTTCGCGGCGTCAGCAGTGTCGATATGTCTGTCACCGTCATGGGACAAAAGCTCGCCACGCCCTTCTACTGCTCGCCGACGGCCCTGCAGCGGCTCTTTCATCACGAGGGCGAAAATGCGGTTGCGGCGGCAGCCTCTTCCATCGGCACCATGTTCGGCGTCTCCTCGCTCGGCACGGTCAGCCTCGAGGAGGTGCGCAAGAAGCATCAGGGGCCGCAGGTCTATCAGTTTTATTTCCACAGGGATCGCGGGCTGAACCGCGCGATGATGCAGCGGGCGAAGGATGCCGGCGTGAACGTCATGATGCTCACCGTCGACAGCATCACCGGCGGCAATCGCGAGCGCGACCTGCGCACCGGATTCTCCATTCCCTTCAAGCTCAATCTCGCAGGCATTGCGCAATTCGCCATCAAGCCAGCCTGGGGGTTGAACTATCTCACGCACGAGAAATTCCGCCTGCCGCAGCTCGATGAGCATGTGGATATGAGCGGCGGCGCGATGTCGATCGGCAAATACTTCACCGAGATGCTCGATCCGTCGATGAACTGGAACGACGTTGCCGAAATGGTGAAGCATTGGGACGGGCAGTTCTGCCTGAAGGGCATCATGTCGGTTGAGGATGCAAAGCGTGCCGTCGACATCGGCTGCACGGGCATCGTGCTTTCGAACCATGGCGGCCGGCAGTTGGACGGCTCGCGAGCGGCATTCGACCAGCTGGCGGAAATCGCCGATGCCGTCGGCGACCGCATCGACGTCATGATGGACGGCGGTATCCAGCGCGGCACGCATGTGCTGAAGGCCCTGTCGCTCGGCGCCAAGGCCGTAGGTCTTGGCCGCTTCTATCTCTATCCGCTGGCAGCTGCCGGCCAAGCGGGGGTCGAACGCGCGCTGCGGCATTTGCGCACCGAGATCGAGCGCGACATGAAGCTGATGGGCTGCACCTCGGTCGACCAGTTGTCGCGCGCCAATCTGCGGTTTCGCTGACATCGCGATTGCCTGTGGGTTTTTTCAATCCACGGGCGCGAAGCTTGGAAATCTTTGCTAGACGAAGGCGCGTCCTTTCAGAAAGATGGGACGCATCGGCATTTGATTCTTGATGACAGGGGAAGTGCATTGCAGGTCGGCATCGACATGGGAACGGCGTCCGGCGGGACCAGCGCCCAGCTCGATATCGAGGAGCTGCTGGCAACCCGTCTCCTCGTGCAGGGCAATTCCGGCTCCGGAAAATCGCATCTGCTGCGGCGTTTGCTGGAACAGTCGGCGCAATGGGTCCAGCAGGTCATCATCGATCCGGAAGGCGATTTCGTCACGCTGGCCGATAAGTTCGGGCATGTGGTCGTCGATGGCGAGCGCACCGAGGCCGAGCTTGCCGGCATTGCCAACCGCATCCGCCAGCATCGCGTTTCCTGCGTGTTGACGCTGGAAGGGCTCGATATCGAGCAGCAGATGCGCGCCGCCGCGGCTTTTCTCAACGGCATGTTCGATGCCGATCGCGAATTCTGGTATCCGGTGCTGGTTGTCGTCGACGAGGCGCAGATGTTTGCGCCGTCCGCGGGCGGCGATGTCTCCGAAGATGCGCGCAAGATGTCGCTCGGCGCCATGACCAATCTGATGTGCCGCGGCCGAAAGCGCGGTCTTGCCGGCGTCATCGCTACACAGCGCCTGGCGAAGCTTGCCAAGAACGTCGCGGCCGAGGCCTCCAACTTCCTGATGGGCCGCACCTTCCTCGACATCGACATGGCGCGTGCTGCCGATCTGCTTGGCATGGACCGCCGGCAGGCGGAGATGTTCCGCGATCTGAAGCGCGGCAATTTCGTCGCGCTTGGTCCGGCGCTATCGCGGCGGCCGCTGCCGATCACGATCGGTTCCGTGGAAACCTCGGCGCGTTCCTCCAGCCCGAAGCTGATGCCGTTGCCGGATGCGCCTCAGGATGTCGAGGATCTGATCTTTACGCCGGATCCGGAAGAGTTTTCCAAGCCGATGGTTCGCCGGGCCACACCCGCGCCGCGCCCGACGACGGATATCCTGGCCGAACTATCGCGTTCCGCCCCTGCGATGAACGCGGCTGCGGCAGAGCCGAAGCCGAGCCAGCCAGAATTGTCGAATGAGGATCGCGAAGCGCGGGTGACCGCCGTGCTTTCCGAAATCCTGGATGATCCGGCCTCTGCCTTCCGCACGGATTCCGTCCTTTACCAGGAGTTTCTCGTGCGGCTGCGCATGCGCCGCGTGCCCGGTGCGCCGATGAGCCTGTCGGAATTTCGCCGCCGCGTGGCGGTGGTGCGCTCCGGCGCGGATGAGGCGACGATGGCGACGGAGGCATGGGCGACGGCTCTGTCGCTTTCGGCTGGTGTCACCGACGATCTGCAGGGTGTCTTTCTGATGCTTGCCAAGGCGGCCATCGGTGGCGAAGCTTGCCCCTCCGATGCGCGGATCGCCCGTGCCTACGGTACCCACTCCGCCCGCCGCGCCCGGCGTTTGCTCAGCTACTTCGAGGAACAGGGCAGCGTCGTCGTCCATACCGATTTCTCCGGTCGCCGCGTTGTGGCTTTCCCGGATATCGACTGCCAGACAGCGCCGGGTGATGCCAATGCGCCTGATATGCATGGCGAAGAGCAAGCGGCTGCGGAATAGCCGTCACTTCCTTCGATCCTGCTGTTGACATTTTCATGACGACCCCTTACAGACCGCGCCAACGCCGGGCAGAAATGTCCGGTGTTTCATTTGACATGTCCCGTGGCTTTCTCCGTTCGCTAATGTGAGAAGCCTGTCAGAGCTCGAAAATGGAGTTCAGAGGAGGGCGTGTTTCCTTCGCGGTTCGGCAACGGGCCGCTCAAATAGTTTGAAAGGAAATGCGATGAGCAAGCGCGAATCGTCCAAGTACAAAATTGACCGCCGTATGGGCGAGAACATCTGGGGTCGTCCGAAGTCCCCGGTCAACCGTCGCGAATACGGCCCGGGCCAGCACGGCCAGCGCCGCAAGGGCAAGCTCTCCGACTTCGGCGTGCAGCTGCGCGCCAAGCAGAAGCTGAAGGGCTACTACGGCGACCTGCGTGAAAAGCAGTTCCGCGCCACCTTCGACGAAGCCAACCGCCGCAAGGGCGACACTTCGGAAAACCTGATCGGCCTGCTCGAATCGCGCCTCGACGCGATCGTCTACCGCGCCAAGTTCGTTCCGACCGTCTTCGCAGCCCGTCAGTTCGTCAACCATGGCCACGTCACGGTGAACGGCGTTCGCGTCAACATCGGTTCCTATCGCTGCAAGGCTGGCGACGTGATCGAAGTCCGCGAAAAGTCGAAGCAGCTCGTGATCGTTCTGGAATCGATTGGTCTCGCTGAGCGCGACGTTCCGGACTACATCGAAGCCGATCACAACAAGATGGTAGCGACCTTCGCTCGCGTTCCGACCCTCGCCGATGTGCCCTACGCCGTCGTCATGGAACCGCAGCTGGTCGTCGAATTCTATTCGCGTTAAAAAGCGGATATTTTTCTTGATGATGGAAAAGCCGCTCCTTTCGAGCGGCTTTTTTGTCTTTGGAGCGCCCTATGACCGATCTGCAGGCAATTCTCGACGGCATCCATACGGAGCTTTCGCCGCGTATCGGCGAGGGTAAGGTTGCCGATTACATTCCGGAGCTCGCCAAGGTCGATCCGAAGCAGTTCGGCATGACGATCGCCACCGTCAACGGCGAGGTTCACAGCGTCGGTGATGCGGGCACTGCCTTTTCCATCCAGAGCATTTCCAAGGTCTTCATGCTGACGCTGGCGCTCGGCAAGATCGGCGAAAGCCTTTGGAACCGAGTGGGACGCGAGCCGTCAGGCACCTCCTTCAACTCCATAGTCCAGCTCGAGCGTGAAGAGGGCATTCCGCGTAATCCCTTCATCAATGCTGGCGCGATCGCCGTCAGCGATGTCGTGCTGTCTGGCCATGCGCCGCGCGAGGCGATCGGCGAGCTCCTGCGCTTCGTACGCTATGTAGCCGATGACGAGTCGATCACCATCGACGACAGGGTAGCGCGCTCGGAGACGCAGACAGGCTTCCGTAATTTCGCGCTCGCCAATTTCATGCGCGCCTACGGTAATCTCGATCATCCGGTCGAGCATGTACTCGGCGTCTATTTCCACCAGTGCGCGCTTTCGATGAGCTGCGAACAGCTTGCCAAGGCGGGGCTCTATCTTGCGGCGCGTGGCAGCAATCCGATCACAGGCCATTCCGTCGTTTCGCCGAAGCGGGCGCGGCGCATCAATGCGCTGATGCTGACCTGCGGCCATTATGACGGCTCCGGCGATTTCGCCTATCATGTCGGCCTTCCCGGCAAGAGCGGCGTCGGCGGCGGCATTCTCGCCGTGGCGCCGGGTATCGGATCGATTGCCGTCTGGTCGCCGGGCCTGAACAAGGTCGGCAATTCGCAGCTCGGCGCCGTGGCGCTGGAAATGCTGGCTGCGCGCACCGGCTGGTCGGTGTTCGGCGATTGATGCGGTGTCTTCTTTCGGCGCTTTCTGCTATCAGCGTGGCGAGGCACTGAGGACGACGGAATGAACATCGCGACGACGGTAATGGACGAGATCGATATCGAGGCTGAGGACGGCGCTGCTGCCGTGCATCCGATGTTTTCCGATGCGCCTCGATCCGTCTCCTTCAACAAGCTTCGCAAGCGCCTGCTGCGGCAGGTGCGTCAGGCCCTGGAGGATTTCCAGATGCTGAAGGGGCAGAAGCGCTGGCTTGTCGGCCTTTCCGGCGGCAAGGATTCCTACGGGCTGCTGTCGATCCTGCTCGATCTCAAATGGCGCGGCCTGTTGCCGGTGGAACTGATCGCCTGCAATCTCGATCAGGGCCAGCCGAACTTCCCGAAGCATGTCCTGCCGGACTATTTGACGAAGATCGGCGTCGCGCATCGCATCGAATATCGCGACACCTATTCCATCGTGAAGGAAAAGGTGCCGGAGGGTGCGACCTATTGTTCGCTCTGTTCGCGCCTGCGCCGCGGCAATCTCTATCGCATCGCGCGCGAAGAGGGTTGTGATGCATTGGTGCTCGGCCATCACCGCGAGGATATTCTCGAAACCTTCTTCATGAACTTCTTCCACGGCGGGCGCCTGGCCTCGATGCCGGCAAAGCTTCTCAATGATGAGGGCGATCTGATGCTGCTGCGCCCGCTCGCCTACGCCGCCGAAGACGACCTCGCCAAGTTCGCCGCCGCCATGCAGTTTCCGATCATTCCCTGTGATCTCTGCGGCTCGCAGGACGGGCTGCAGCGCAATGCGATGAAGGATATGCTCGCCGATATCGAGCGGCGCATGCCGGGCCGCAAGGATACGATGCTGCGGGCGCTGGCGCATGTGAATCCGTCGCATCTGCTCGATCCCAAGCTCTTCGATTTTGCGGGGCTGATGACTGGACAAACCGACGCCGATTAGGCGGTTTTGCCACACCAGCGTCATCGAATCGGTCATAAGAGGAGGCCTCTCCCAAGATAAAGGCCTTCCATGACTTTCTCCGATACAGACTTCGACCATCTGATGACGATCGTTGCCGAGGCGGCGGCGCGGGAAATCCTGCCGCGGTTCCGCAATCTGGGTGATGGCGACATATCGGAAAAGACGTCGGCCATCGATCTGGTGACTGAGGCAGATCTGCTGGCCGAGCAATACATCACTGCGGCGCTGAAGGCGCGCTTTCCCGGCGCTCTTATCGTCGGAGAAGAGGCCTATGAGGCCGACAAGTCCGTTGTGCCGGCACTGGCGCATGCGGATCTGGCCTTTACCATTGATCCGGTGGACGGCACATTCAATTTCGCGGCAGGGCTGCCGGTATTCGGCACGATCGTTGCTGTCGTCGCCAAGGGCGAGACGATCGCCAGCGTCATCTATGATCCGGTACTCGGTGACACCGTTACCGCCATGCGCGGTGCGGGCGCCTTTCTGCGTCGTGGCAAGGGGCAGGCGAGGCGTCTTTCGGTTGCCGCACCCGCTGCGCTGAGCGCCATGACCGGCGCAATATCCTGGGGGCATATGGATGAGCCGGAGAGGTCGCGTATCTGCGCCAATCTCGCCAAGACACGCATGACCTTCTCGCTCAATTGTTCCGCCTACGAATACTGGATGGTGGCATCGGGCAAATGGCATTTCATCGGCCATTCCAAGCTAATGCCCTGGGATCATCTTGCCGGCGTGCTGGCGCATCAGGAGGCCGGCGGCTATACGGCCAAATTCGATGGCACACCATACCGCCCTGGCGAGACCACCGGCGGCATTATTTCTGCGCCGGATGAGGATAGCTGGCAAATGATCCGCCGCGAGATCATCGGCGCCTGACAGGAAAGGACCATATCATGACATCGCCCGTTGACATCACCACCCTTGCTCATGTGTTGCGCCGCGCCGCGCAGATGGAGATCCTGCCGCGCTTCCGCAGACTTGGCAGCGGCGATGTTCGCGCCAAGAGCGAAGCGACCGATCTGGTGACCGAGGCTGACGAGCGTGCCGAGCGCATGGTGAAGGCCGAGGTGTCGCGGCTCTGGCCCGAGGCGCTCTTCATCGGCGAAGAATCTGTTGCCGCCGATCCCGCACTGCTCGACAAGCTGCCGGATGCGGATCTGGCCATCATCGTCGATCCTGTCGACGGCACGTTCAATTTCGCCTCGGGCATCCCCGCCTTCGGCGTTATGGCATCGGTGATCTCCAAGGGTCAAACGGTTGCCGGCATCATCTTCGATCCGATGGGCGACGACTGGGTGCTGGCGGAGCGCGGCAGCGGCGCATGGCTGCGTCGCCCCGACGGCGAGACGCTGCGCATGAGGGTGACGCAATCGGTCGCGCTGGAAGACATGGTCGGCATGGCATCGACCGGCTTCCTGCCGAAGGACAAGCGCGCGGAAGTCATGGGCAATCTCGCCAAGGTGCGCTACTCCACCAACTATCGCTGCGCGGCGCACGAGTATCGCACGCTTGCCGGCGGCCATGTCCACTATCTGATGTACAACAAGCTGATGCCCTGGGATCATCTCGCCGGCGCGCTGATCTCGCAGGAAGCGGGCGCTTATGTGCGTCGCTTCGACGGCTCGCCCTATCTGCCGCATCATCTCGACGGAGGCTTGCTCGTCGCGGTGGATAAGGATTCCTGGGAATTGCTGCGGCGTGAGGTTTTCACCGTCTAACAGGCCGCATCGAGCCGGATCGGATAGTCGGCGCGGCTACTTGGAAAGTCGCGTCGGGAAGGCTATCTTCGCCGCAACAGGCAAGGACTGCGATCGGCGCTTGCCGAGAGGATGAGGCAGATGTCCGAAACGAGCCGCAAGCTGACCACCATCTTCTGCGCAGACGTGCAAGACTATACGCGTCTTATGGGCAAGGATGAGGAGGGGACGCTTGCGACCCTTCGTCGTTATCGGGATGCCATGACGCGGCTCATTGAGGCGCATGGCGGCCGGGTGATCAATACCTGGGGCGACGGCGTTTTCGCCGAATTTCCGAGCGTTGTGGAAGCCGTACGGGCGGCAATCGACGTCCAGAACGAACTGGCCGGCTACAATGCCGCCATGGATACCGAAAGACAGATGCTCTTTCGCATCGGTCTCAACCTTGGCGATGTGATCGCTGACGGCAATGATCTCTACGGCGATGGAGTCAATATAGCCGCTCGGCTTCAGTCGCGCGCTGCGGCGGGCGGTATCGTCATCTCGAATACCGTCTACGACCAAGTGCGGAACAAGGTCGCGGTCGGCTTCGATTTTCTCGGTCAGCTCGAGGTCAAGAACATCGAAGGCGGCGTGCCGAGCTATGCGGTGCGGGTCGGCGGCGTGCAGGTCGTCGACACTTCAGTTGACGATCGCGCCAGACCGCAACCGGTTCGCATGCCCGAGGAAACAACGAAAGAACCCGTTTTATTGGATTGGCGGCGGAGCTATGGCGCGCTGTTCGTTGTCGCGGTCGGACTTGCCGCGCTGAACGCGTTGACATGGCATGGCGAGTTCTGGGCAAAGTGGCCCATACTCGCGCTTACCTGGGTTGGGGCGCTCCGTTTTGCGCGGAGCAACAAGCGGATCGACATCGTTATCGCCCGCATGATTGTCACCGGCATCGGCATCGTCGCGATCAACATTTTCACCTGGCAGGGCACACCCTGGGCGATGTGGCCACTCTTCGGACTTGCGATTGCCGCGGCGCTGCGTTGGGTCAGCCGTTCGCGCAGCGACGCGTAAGAGAGGTACGCCGTTCAGACGTGCCCCATGCCCGGCTCCAGTGCCGGCGTATCACCGGGATGGGTGAAGAGCTTGCCACGTTCGGCCCATAGCGTCGCGACGATCGTGAGCGCACCGAATATGGTAAAGCCAGCGATCATCGGCTGAGCGGTGCCATCGAACATCTGGCCGACGATGCCGCCGAGCAGAACGCCGACGGTGGTCGAGACCGAGCTGGTGATGGCAGCCGCGGTGCCCGCCAGGTGTCCCATTGGCTCGAGGCTGATGGCCATGAAGTTGGTGGTGATTACAGCGAACATCATCAGCATGATCGAGATCAGCACATAGATGAACGTGAAGCTTGGCTGACCGAACATGCCGACGACGTAGCCGACAGCGCCCAGGACGGTGAAAACGATCATGGCGGCGTGGGAAATGCGCCGCATGCCGAAGCTGCGCACGAAATAACCATTGGCGAACTGGGCCACTGCCGTGCCGGCTGCCGTCGCCGCAAAGGCGATCGGAAACGTGTCCCCGAGGCCGTAGACTTCACCGAATACCTGCTGCACCGAGACGATATAGGCGCAGATCACACCCGTGTAGAGCGTCAGGCCGATCATGTAGCCACAGGTGATGCGGTTGGTCAGAACCGTCTTGAAACCGGAGACGACCGAAGCGACCGAGAGCGGCAGGCGCTCTTCGGTCGGAAGCGTTTCCTTCATGCGGAAGAAAGCGACCAGGAAAAGACCGGCGCTGACTATGCCGATCAGGATGAAGATCCATTGCCAGTTGGAATAGGCAACGATCACCTGGCCGACGAAAGGTGCGACCATCGGCATGATCATGAAGACGATCATGACATAGGACATGACGCGCGCCATTTCACGACCGCCGAAGCAATCGCGGACGATTGCAAGCGTAGTGATGCGCACGGCTGCGGCGCCGACGCCCTGTGCGAAGCGCAGAGCGAGCAGCGCGAAGAGATTGCCGCTCCAGGCCGCCGCAAACAGTGTCACCGTATAAAAGGCCAGGCCTCCGAGCAGAATGCTACGGCGGCCATAGGTATCCGACAGGCTGCCGAAGAAGAGCTGGCAGATGCCGAAGCCGAGGAAGTAGACGCCGATGACCAGCTGCGTGTCATTGGGGTTGGCGACATTAAGGGATTGGCCGATGTTCGGAAGCGCCGGCAGCATGCTGTCGATGCCCATGGAAATGCTCGCCGTCATCAGCGCGATGATGATGATGAATTCGACGATGCCGAGGCCGATACGATTGGAGCCGGATTGCGCCGGCGTGTGTTCTTGAGGCGGGGTCATATGAATTTGCCTGTCAATGCAAAGCGAGGGATTGATCGGCCGGCGGTGGCGCATTGTGCGGACGGAAGAGGCGCCCCTTTTCGGCAATCAGCACAAACATCAAGCCGATCAGCGAGACGGTGAAGTAGCCGATGACCATCGGCGTTGCCGTGCCATTAAAATATTGGCCGATGCCGGCGCCGATCGATGCGCCGCCGACCGTGCTCATGAAACCGAGCACCGAGGAGGCAGTTCCGGCGACATGGCCGAGCGGCTCCATGGCGAGCGAGTTGAAATTGGAACCGATCCAACCGAACTGGAACATCGCCAGCGCGAAGAAGATCATGAACAGCGGGAAGGGCATCGGGGCAGGGCCGTTAAGCTGCACCATCAGCCAGACAAAGGTAATGAAGGAGAAGCCGAGCAAGGCCGCATGCGACAGCCGCCGCATGCCGAAACGGCCGACGAGCTGCGAGTTGATGAAGGATGACAGCGCCAT
Source organism: Rhizobium sp. SG570 (assembly GCF_012275345.1). NCBI lineage: Bacteria > Pseudomonadati > Pseudomonadota > Alphaproteobacteria > Hyphomicrobiales > Rhizobiaceae > Rhizobium > Rhizobium sp. SG570. Next base: position 142,722 of record NZ_JAAZQI010000012.1, read on the forward strand.
GAAGAGCGCCACGCCACCAAAGGCGACGGGGGTGTAGACGCCAAGTCCGTAAATGCCGCTGTAGATCTGCTGGGCCGAATTGATGAAGCCGAACAGCGCGCCGAAGAGGAACGTGCTGGCGATGGTGTAACAGAGCGCGACGCGGTTCGTCAGGACCATGCTGAAGCCGGATGCAACCGACCTGACGGTTAGCGGGCGGATATTTTCGGGCTTCAGTGTTTCCGGAAGGCGGAAATACATCCAGAGACCGACCAGGGTCGCCATGGTGCCGATGAAGACGAAGATCATGTGCCAAGTGCTGATCAGCAGGATGATCTGGCCGCTTCCCGGCGCGATGACGGGAACGATCATGAAGACCATCATGATCAGCGACATCACCTCGGCCATCAGGCGGCCGCCGAAAACGTCGCGGACGATGGAAATGGTGATGACGCGCGTCGCTGCCGAACCCAGCCCCTGAATGAAGCGCAGGGCGAGCAGACCGGCGAAGGACGGAATAAGGGCAATGCCGAAAGCGGAGATGACATAGACGACAATGCCGATCAACAGGGGAATGCGGCGGCCGAAGCGATCCGACAACGGACCGTAGATAAGCTGCGCCGAGCCAAATCCGATCAGATAGGCTGTTACCACATATTGCCGATGGTTCTCGTTCTCGACACCGAGACTGGAGCCGATCTGCTGGAGAGCCGGAAGCATGATGTCGATGGCCAATGAATTGATCGCCATCAGGAAGGCCGCGAGTACGATGAACTCGCGTTTGCCCATGGGCAGTTGCCCATGGGACATAGCCTGGGATGTAGTCGTCACGGTTTTATTCCCATAAACATATCAAGGCGCTGCCCTGCAGCAGCGCCTTTCGATCGAAGTGAACTATGGAAACCGGACGAGAGCCCGGTGACCGGTCAGGAGGCGGCGCGAACGCTGATGCCGTTTTCCTGGAAGTGCTGCTGCAGCTCGCCCGCCTGGAACATTTCGCGCACGATATCACAGCCGCCGATGAATTCGCCCTTCACGTAGAGCTGCGGGATTGTGGGCCAGTTGGAGTATTCCTTGATGCCCTGACGAATCTCGGCATCAGCAAGGACATTGATGCCCTTATAATCGACGCCGATATAGTCGAGAATTTGGACTACCTGGCCCGAGAAGCCACATTGCGGGAACTGGGGCGTGCCCTTCATGAAGACAACAACATCGTTGTTCTTTACTTCATTGGCAATGAATTCGTGAATGCCGCTCATTTTCCAGTCCTTTCACATGCGGGGTCAAGGCCCACAGCGTTAAATCTCTTTCTTAAATAGCAAGCGACCGGCTCGATTTCCAGCCGCAAAACGTACCACGCGTCGTTTTCATCGCATGAATGGATTTTCGGCATCAGCGGTTAAGAAAGATGGCCGAATCCGTCGATTAGCTACTTTTCTTGAACAGTGCGTTTTGAAATAGCCCCTTCAACCTGAGAGCTGAACAACACACATAAAATCGAGGCAAGGGTTGATTAATATTAGGTTGCTATTAATTTTACATGCGACCGGTATGTTTGTTAGAGACAGTCGATTTATGCGGTTTGGCGCGTATCGGTCCTTTGCGAAGATTGCATTGCATATGAGGGAGCGGACACCATGAGCCATCATCATTATACCGAGGGCCAGGTTGGTGAGGAGCGAGAGTTTTACGGTACGGAAGAGACCAGCGACGGCGAGCGGGAATATTATGAGCATGTGCGCACGTCAAAAGCCTCGATATTGAACAGTGCCTTTACCGTCAGCGCCATCGTTTTGATTCTAAGCATCGCCTTCGGTTATCGCGCGTCGACCGCGCCGACGCCGCAACCGCCCGTGGCTTCGGTCATCGAAAAAATCATGACTGCGCCCCCCGCGGATCCGTGTTCTGACATCTCGCCCTATCCCGGCCGGGAATGCTGATCTGATTCGAGCTTTCAGCCTCAGACGACGGAAGTTTCACTCGTTGTAGCGGTGCGGCAAATGGATAGCTTTGCATTGCGCTGCCATGAAAAAGCCAGCAGGCCGTGGTCTTGGCGGTCGCTTACGTGTATCTGCCGCTGAAGCGCGTGCTGGGGACCAACGATAATATGGATAGCATCAAGAAGCGGGTGGTTCTCCACTTCCCTGGCTTTGAGCCGCTGGATGCGGCGGCGCATCGGGCGCGCTACGAGCGCTCGGCCAGGCAAAGCGCCGCCGTGTGGGATTATTCGGTCACCGTGGACGAGCTGAAGAGTTTCGGTAGGGCACCCTATTTCGATGTGACTGCCGAAGCTGCGGATTGGCGGACGCACAGCCGTGTCCATATTGTCGACCATAACGACCTGGTTGCGGCGTTGAACGGCAGGCCATTTTTCACGCGGCTGGCACAGGGCTATCTGGCGGCCGCAAGGGTTATCGTTTCCGGAGGGATGACAGGCTATTTCCGCCATGCATGGCGTTTCGGCCTGTTTTTCATATTTCCGTTTCTCCTCATGTTTGTCGGGCTGCTGCTCAGCCTGTCGATAGCATTCTTGCCGTTCATGCTGGGGCTGGCCGCCTGGAGTCATATCGGCAGCATCGCCTTGGCCGTCGCTTTCTTCGTCTATGCCTTTCTGCCGCAGGCCGAAAGGTTGCATACGCTGCATCTCTTCTCCGACTGGGAGATGGCCGTGGCGATGGCGGGGCTGAACGGAATCGGCAACGAGCAATGGCTGGAGACCTGCGCGATCAGCGTGCGCCAGGCGCTGGATGAGCCCGGCGTCGATGAATTCGTCATCTCCTCGCATAGCATGGGCTCATCCGTGGCGGCGCATGTGATCGGTCTCCTGCTCGAGCGGCAGCCTGAGGTTTTTCGTGACAAGCGCGTAGTGTTTGCGACCTTGGGGAGCGCCATCCTGCAATGCGCCCTCATGCGGTCGGCGGTCGTGCTGCGCTCACGCGTTGGCTTGCTTGCGCGCTGCAAGGAGATGTTCTGGGTGGATGTTCACTGTCTGACCGACGCGATCCATTTCTACAAGACAAAGGTCGTGGCGGTTTGCGGGCATGCCGATGACAAGCAGCCGGCGATCCTGTTCGTGCGTTTCAAGAAAATGCTGACAGCGCAGCACTACGCCAAGATCAAGCGCGATTTCCTGCGTGTCCATCGGCAATATGTGCTCGGGCCGGACGTGCGGGCATTCTTCGATTTTACGCTGATGACGGCTGGCCCGTTGCCAGCCTCCCGCTTTGCGGAGTTTTCGGCGAACAACATGCCGGAGTTGACGTTCAACTCCGGCAGCGAGTTGCAGGCAGCCTCAATCGGGCGCTGAGGTCTGCAGCGCCAGGGCATGCAGCACGCCGCCCATATTGCCCTTCAGGGCATCATAAACCATCTGGTGCTGCTGCACGCGGCTTTTGCCGCGAAAGGCTTCCGCGACAACTTCGGCGGCATAGTGATCGCCGTCTCCGGCCAGGTCGCGAATGGTCACCTTGGCTCCGGGAATGCCGGCCTTGATCATGTCTTCGATATCGCCGGGGTTCATTGGCATTGGTGGTGTACCTCGATCTATTCAGCGGCAGCGAGAGCGCTGCCATCCATGAAGGCAGGAAACCACGATTCATGCGCGTCGCGCAACTGCTCAACCGGAAGCGACAACAGGCCATCGATGACGAGCGCATCGCCGCCGACAGTGCCAAGACGACGGAACGGCACGCCGGCGCTTTCCGCATTGATGCAGACGAAATCGGCGACATCGGCCGGAACGGCGATGACGTAGCGGGCCTGATCCTCACCGAAAAGTGCCGCATGCGGTGGGGTCTTGCTTTCGGTCAGGTCGATGCGCAGCCCCTTGCGGGACGCGATGGCCATTTCGGCAAGGGCCAGCGCCAGGCCGCCCGATGAAATGTCATGGCAGGCCGTGACCTGGCCGTTGCGGATGGCCGAACGGATGAAATCGCCGTTGCGGCGCTCGGCGAAAAGATCGACTTCCGGAGCGGGGCCATCGGTCGAACCCAGAATATCGCGGAGATAGATCGAAGAGCCGAGATGGCTGCCGTCGAGGCCGATCATCAGGACGCTGTCGCCTTCGGAGGCGGCGCCAATGCGGGCCATCGTCTTCCAGTCCGGCAGCAGGCCGACGCCGGCAATGGTGGGGGTCGGCAGGATCCCGACGCCATTGGTTTCATTGTAGAGCGAAACGTTGCCCGAGACGATCGGGAAATCGAGCGCGCGGCAAGCTTCGCCGATGCCTTTGATCGCGCCGACGAACTGTCCCATGATCTCTGGCTTTTCCGGATTGCCGAAGTTCAGATTGTCGGTCGCTGCAAGCGGCTCAGCGCCGGTTGCCGTGATGTTGCGCCAGCATTCGGCGACGGCCTGCTTGCCGCCCTCGAACGGGTCGGCCTCGACATAACGGGGCGTGACGTCGGAGGAGAATGCCAGCGCCTTGGTCGGATGGCCTTCGACGCGCACGACGCCGGCGTCACCGCCCGGGAGCTGCAGCGAGTTGCCCTGAATCAGGGTATCGTATTGCTCGTAGACCCAGCGGCGGCTCGACTGATTGGCGGAGCCGACCAGCGACAGCAGAGCCTGGCCGTAATCTTCAGGAGCCGGTACCAGATCGGCGGGCAGGGCAGCGCGCTTGTCGGCTTCCCGCCATGGACGGTCGTATTCCGGAGCCTGATCGCCGAGATCCTTGATCGGCAGGTTGGCGACTTCTTCGCCCTGATGGATGACGCGGAAGCGCAGGTCATCCGTCGTCTTGCCGACTATGGCGAAATCCAGGCCCCATTTGACGAAGATCGCCTTGGCGACGGCTTCCTTTTCAGGCTGCAGCACCATGAGCATGCGCTCCTGGCTTTCCGACAGCATCATTTCATAGGCCGTCATCTGTTCTTCGCGCACCGGCACCTTATCGAGGTCGAGCTCGATGCCGAGATCGCCCTTGGCACCCATTTCGACGGCAGAGCAGGTGAGGCCGGCGGCCCCCATGTCCTGGATGGCGATGACGGCACCGGTCTGCATCAGCTCAAGGCAGGCTTCCAGCAGGCACTTTTCGGTGAAGGGGTCGCCGACCTGAACCGTCGGGCGCTTCTCTTCGATCGATTCGTCAAACTCGGCAGATGCCATCGTCGCGCCGCCGACGCCGTCGCGGCCGGTCTTGGCGCCGAGATAGACGACCGGCAGGCCGACGCCCTTGGCTTCCGACAAGAAAATGGCGTTCGATTTGGCCAGACCAGCCGCAAAGGCGTTAACCAGGATATTGCCGTTGTAGCGTGCATCGAATTCGACTTCGCCACCGACTGTCGGGACACCGAAGGAATTGCCGTAGCCGCCGACGCCGGAGACGACGCCGGAGACGAGATGGCGGGTCTTCGGATGATCCGGCTCGCCGAAACGCAGCGCGTTCATGGCGGCGATCGGGCGGGCGCCCATGGTGAAAACGTCGCGCAGGATGCCGCCGACGCCGGTCGCGGCACCCTGATAGGGCTCGATATAGGAGGGGTGGTTGTGGCTCTCCATCTTGAAGACGACGCAATCGCCGTCATCGATATCGACAACGCCCGCATTCTCGCCCGGGCCCTGGATGACGCGCGGACCCTTGGTCGGCAGAGTGCGGAGCCACTTCTTCGAGGATTTGTAGGAGCAATGCTCGTTCCACATGGCCGAGAAGATGCCGAGCTCTGTAAAGGAAGGCTCGCGGCCGATCAGATCCAGAATGCGCTGATATTCATCCGGCTTCAGGCCGTGGGCGGCAATCAGTTCGGGGGTGATCTGGATCGAATTTGAAATGGTCATGGGCGCTCGAGGGTCCTTGCCTGTAAGGGGTTTGAAGGCCGGTCAGGGGATCGAGGTCTCTTTAGCGCAAGTCAACCTGTCGTGCGACAGGAAAATCGCCGGCGTTCGCAGCACGCCGACATTGATAACAGGCAAGTCGTGAGCACGACCATTCGCGGCCGTTCTCGGATCGTCAGAATTTATAGCCAACCAAAACGCCGACACGCGTCATGCCGCCATTCGGACCGTCGCAGAGATTGGCGTGCGAGGAATGCGCGATCTGCGCCATCATATTCCAATGGTTGTCAAAATTGTAACCAATCCCGGCATATTCGTGGAAAAGCAGGCGACAACCAAGCAGCGGACCATGTTCGGTCCAATCATCGAGATTGCCTGAATGTACCGTTCCACCGAAGCCAGCTTCGGTGAAGATGCCGTTGCTATGCGTCAGCGTCCAGGAAAGACCAGCATAAACCTGGGTCGCCGAGCCGGCTGTGCCGATCGAGGTTCCCAAATGGATGCGCGGATGCGCCAACTGATCCTTCCAACCAGCGGTTGGATTGTAGCCGAACGGATTGAAGAGCATCTGCACATCCGGAAACACGCCGTTTTCGTGATCGTTTCCGCTCTGGATGGAGCCGCTTGCTCCGAAACGCAGTTCGTCGAAAATCTTAGGGCTGGCGGCGACGGGAACCGCATCTGCAGCGGTTGCAGCGGACTGACCCGCGATGAGTATGGAACTGATTGCCAGAAAACTCGTAACTAAACGCTTGCACAAATTGCCTGCTGAAACGCTGTCAATGGCCATGCACTCCCCCTAGTACGGCGGGCGAATCGTTTCACATACTTAAAATGGTAGCGTGCTAGGAGTCGAGAGAGAAGAGCCGGGATTTTGCAAGATCGCTGCCGATAAAAACGACGAGGCTTGCTTAAATGTGACTGTCGTAACCGGCCGAGCCGTTTTCCAGCAACCGCCGTAACGTCATGAAGCCGGCGGCGACATCTTCTCGTTGTCGCGGCGATGAGAATGCGACGCGAACGCGATGATAGACCTTCTCCATGCGCGCGGCCTTGAATTCATCCTCATCGTCGATGAGCACGCCCTCGGCGATGGCGGCATTCTTGAAAGTGCCTGATAGCCATGGTTCGGGCAGCTTCAGCCAGAGAAACGGCAGATGCGGATGCGAGTTGAACTCAAATCCTGACAGGGCGTCCCGCGCCAGTTGCTCGCGAGCCTTGATTTCCTCGACCGACCTGCGGCGCAGCTCCAGCGCGTGACCATCGAGCACGAGCCGGGCGCAGGTTTCCGCCAGGATGAAAGGCAGGCCGCCGGTCGTCATCTTGTGCGTGACCTTGATTCGCTGGGCGAAATGCGGCGGGCAGGCGACCCAGCCGCCACGCACGCCTGCTGTAACGGACTTCGACAGGCTGCTCACCACGAAGGTGCGTTCCGGCGCGATAGCCGCCATGAGCGGGTTCTGGTCGCCGGTCATGGCGCCATAGAGATCATCCTCGATCAGCCAGACGCTGTGGCGGCGTGCGATGGCGGCAATTGCGCGCCGGCGTGCTTCCGGCATCGTCACGAGCGTCGGATTGTGTGCCGTCGGCATCAGAAAGGCCAGACGTGGATGCTGCTGCTGGCACAGTCGCTCGAAATCGTCGGGGTTGATGCCGTGCTCATCGGAATCCACCAATACCGACCGGCGTCCGAGGAGGCGGGTGGCGCGGCTGATCTGCGTATAGGTCAGGTTCTCGAAGACGATCTTGTCGCCGGGCGAAGTGACGGCCGAGATGACGGCGATGGCGCCGGCATGAGCGCCCAGCGTCGGCACGACGGTCTCGATTGCCGGCTGCCAGCCGTTGCGGGCAAGCCAGATCTGTCCCGCCTCATACCAGCTTGTCGGGAAATTCCGCGAGTAGGAGGAGATCTCCGACTGGTGCTCGTTGCTGATATCCGCAAACAGTTTGCCGATGATCTCGCCCTGGCCGATATCGGGGGCGGCCGTCGTATCGAAGCGTATCCTGGCATCAGGCGTATTCAGGCCGCGGGTGCCGGCAAGCGCCTGCGTGATCGGATCCACCTGTTCGATCTGCTTGCCGTTCGAGCGCTCCAGCACATAGGTACCGCGGCCGACTTCGCCCGCCACCAGGCCGCGCTCATGCACGAGCGCGTAGGCCCGGCTCACGGTGCCGATGGTGACGCCGATATCATAGGCGAGGTTGCGTTGCGGCGGCAGCTTCGTGCCGGGCGGCAGAACGCCGTGGGTGATCGCGTTCTCGATGCTGTCGGCAACACGGATATAGACCGGCCCATTGCCGCTGGAAATGTCAGGGAGCCAATTTGTCATAATGACAATTTGCTATATTGCATCGCGCATGGAGTCAATACTAAGTGACAATTGTATCGTTTGGCTCGGTACCTCGAGAAATGTCACCATCAAGCGAGTATTGAAATGAGTACAATAGATACAATCCATCCTGCCCAAGCCAAGGATGCTTTCGCCGCGGGCCGGGACACGAGGGCAACGCAGCCAAAGTCGCGCGCGGCGCATCGGCTCTGGACGTCCTTTTTGCTGTGGATGCAGAAACGCGAAAGCCGCTGTGTCCTGCGGGAGCTGACGGATGATCAGCTACGCGATGTCGGGCTGACGCCAAGCGAGGCGAGGACCGAGGTCAGCAAGTCATTCTTCTGGGATTGAAATGGGATGGTGTTCGCGCCGGCCATGGCGGGACGTTTGCAGCTTAGCTCAGGCTCAGAATGGAATGGACGAAATCGGCGCGGTCCGCGACGCCGACTTTCGGCAGGATATGAATCTCATAGCCGAGTGCGGGATAATCGACGCTGAGCCGCTCGTATTCGGCAATCGCCTCGGACAGGTCATGTCTTCGTTCGCGGTCGCCGACGTATATTTCAGGCCAGGGCGGGGTGAGGAAGACATGCTTGTTGTAGCGGTGCAGCTGACCGTATGACGTCAAAGCGGGCTCACCCGTCAGATGCTCGAGGGCTGATGCAGCGTCGATCAATCCCCTGTCGAAGAACACGATACCTGGAAATGCTGCCGCTGCCTCGCGGTCGGCCAACGACATGTCGATTGCCCGGCGCACGAATGCCGTGGTGTCCACCCACGGCAGAGCCGAGCCGCCGCTGTTCAGCTCTTCCATAACGATGCGACGACCGGGCTCCTCGACCACGTGGTGTCCATGAAGCCTGAGCGCTTCGAGCAAGGTCGATTTACCGCCGCCCGAGCAGCCTGAAAGAATGACAAACCTGTCCATGACAATGATCCCTGGAGTTGAGGGTACGTCATGCGTCGGCTGCAGTGTCTGAGTGGAAGCGGAGCTTCTTCAGGCCATCGGCCTAACTGCAGTTCTTCGAACCCGCAGCCCAGCGATTGACGTCGCCCGTAATACGGCCGCCGGAAGCGCCGTTCATCATCGGACCGAAGGCCTGCAATTGGGCCGGGTTGCCTTCCGCTTGGACAACCAGAGACGGTCGGCCGGTCGGATGTTTCTTGTCGACAACGAGAATGCGCGGACGACCGGTAAAGGAATTGAGTTCCGGAGCGAGCTGATAACCGGCAAAGGCCGGATCGGCCGATTTGAACCAGCAGGCGTTCGAATTGATCATGACGCGCTCCATCGTCGACAGGGCGCTGTGATCGGTGGCGCTGATGCTCGGCGGACGCGGGCCGCACGAGGTGACCAGAAGCCCAAGCATCGTGATGGCAGCGGCGGAGTAAAGTCCTGTCAGGAGGCGAGGGCGCATCAATTTCTTTCCAACGAAGCGGTTAGGGCTGCTCTTTGCCCGAGGGTTGCCGGAGGCAACGATAACGACGTCCCTGCTGTTTGGCGCAAAGACGTCGATTTTAAGATTTCGGAGCCAAGCCCGACGATCTATCAGGCCGCGATCACGCCGAGTGCCGAGGCGAAGAGGCCGCGGCCGTCGTTGCCGCCATGCGCAGCCTCGATCAGGTTTTCCGGATGCGGCATCATGCCGAGCACATTGCCCTTGGCATTCATGACGCCGGCGATGTCGTTGACAGAGCCGTTGGGGTTCGTGCCTTCGGCATAACGGAAGACCACCTGGCCGTTGCCTTCGATCGCTGCCAGCGTCTCGGGATCGGCGAAATAGTTGCCGTCGTGATGCGCCACGGGGCTGCGGATGATCTGGCCCTTGGCGTAGGCGCTGGTGAACTCCGTGTCGGCATTGACGACTTCGAGTTTCACTTCGCGGCAGACGAATTTCAGCGAGGCGTTGCGCATCAGCGCGCCGGGCAGCATGCCGGCTTCCAGCAGGATCTGGAAACCGTTGCAGACGCCGAGAACCTTGACGCCCTTGTCGGCCTTATCCTTGATCGCCTGCATGATCGGCATGCGGGCTGCGATCGCGCCGCAGCGCAGATAATCGCCGTAGGAGAAGCCGCCGGGAATGACGATCAGATCGACGTCCGGGATGTCGGTTTCGGTCTGCCAGACAGTTACAGGCGCATGGCCGGAAATCTTGGTCAGCGCCGCGATCATGTCGCGATCGCGATTGAGGCCTGGAAGTTGGACGACTGCTGATTTCATGATGCTGGTCCCGCAAGAGGCTAGGGGTAATCGCTGGAATGTGCTTCGTGAGCCATACTCCATTGCCTGCTGCAAAGGAAGAATGGCCGGCGGAAGACGACAATCAGTCGATCGAAATGCTGAAGTTCTCGATCACCGTGTTGGCGAGGAGCTTTTCGCACATGGCTTTGAGATCCGCCTCGGCCTTGCTCTTGTCGGTGCCTTCGAGTTCGAGGTCGAATACCTTGCCCTGGCGAACCTGATGGACGCCGTCAAAGCCGAGCGCCCCGAGCGCTCCTTCGATTGCCTTGCCCTGCGGATCGAGAACGCCGTTCTTCAGCGTGACGGTTACACGAGCCTTGATCACGATTGTCCTTCCTGAACTTACTTGACGAGAACCGGGCCGGTGCCGCGCACGGGTTCGTTTTCATTGATGATGCCGAGGCGGCGGGCTACTTCGGAATAGGCTTCCAGCAGTCCGCCCATGTCGCGACGGAAACGGTCCTTGTCCATCTTCTCGCGGGTTTCGATGTCCCAGAGACGGCAGGAATCGGGCGAGATTTCGTCGGCAAGGATGATGCGCATCATGTCGCCTTCGAACAGGCGACCGCATTCGATCTTGAAATCGACGAGCTGGATGCCGACGCCGAGGAACAGGCCGGTCATGAAGTCGTTGACGCGGATCGCGAGCGCCATGATGTCGTCGAGCTCGGCGGGATTGGCCCAGCCGAACGCGGTGATATGCTCCTCGGAGACCATCGGGTCCTCGAGCGCATCGGACTTGTAGTAGAATTCGATGATCGAACGCGGCAGGACCACACCTTCCTCGATGCCGAGGCGCTTGGAGAGCGAGCCGGCGGCGACGTTGCGCACGACGATCTCGAGCGGGATCATCTCCACTTCCTTGATCAGCTGCTCACGCATGTTGAGACGGCGGATGAAATGGGTGGGAATGCCGATCTTGTTCAGATGGCTGAAAATATATTCGCAGATGCGATTGTTCAGAACGCCCTTGCCATCGATGACTTCGTGTTTTTTCTTGTTGAAGGCGGTGGCATCGTCCTTAAAGAACTGGATCAGCGTGCCCGGCTCAGGTCCTTCATAAAGGATCTTAGCCTTGCCCTCGTAGATACGGCGGCGACGGTTCATTGGTATTGTTCTCTGTCTTTGGCGCTCACGGGACAGCGCAAGTGGATCGTATGTGGGCGTCCCCATAACGGATAAGAAGCGAATTCACAATCCGCCAGCGCCTCCTTACCTCGGAATTCCGGCCTTGGCGGGGCGCCAATGCGAGAATCGGGATCCTGTCATGCCCAGTATTACAGGCTTTTATCTGACGATGGAATGAAGGTGGCCGGTACTTCACAGGCTAGTGAGCCGCGGCGTATCCATCCCAAGTCCGCCTTTATTGTATCACGACTTCAGTTGGCTGAGGAATTTGGCAAAGACCATCGTGCCTTCGGGCCAGGGGCCGTGACCGGAATCGCTGTTGATGTGACCGGCCTCGCCGGCGTCGATCAGAAGGGAACCCCAGCTGCTGGCGACATCGTCGGCGTGCTCATAGCTGCCGAAGGGGTCGTTGCGGCTTGCGATCGTGACTGACGGAAACGGCAGCGGATCGCGCGGATAGGGGCCGAACGTCATCAGATGTTTCGGGCGAATGCCGGGATTGGCGACATCGGGCGGTGCGACGAAGAAGGCGCCGGCGACCTTGTTGCGAAAATGCGGGATCGCATGGATCACCGAGGGAACGCCGAGCGAATGCGCCACGAGCACGACAGGCCGCTCGGAAGCATTCACCTCTTCGGCAATGCGGGCGATCCAGTCATCGCGAACGGGCTTGGACCATTCGGCCTGCTCCACGCGCCGCGCCGTGGAGAGCTTCTGCTCCCAGCGCGTCTGCCAGTGATCCGGGCCGGAATTCGTGTAACCCGGGATGATGAGAATATCTGCGTCGGAGACTTTCATGATGCGCCGATGTGGAAAAGGTGAACCCAACTGTCAAGGGAAAAAGGCGACAAATGCGGCAAAATTTGCTAGTATGGCCGCTGCCGGTAGCGAATGAAGATGTCGGCGTCTGTTTTGCCGCCACTTTTGCACCGCCTGCCGCGCACCACGGTTGAGGAGGAGAGCATTATGTCGGCCTTTCACGTCATGGCAGGAGCGGACCACACATTTACGCGTCCCGCCATCCGTAAGATCGGTATCGCCGACCTCGTCGACGCCCTTAAGTTGGGGCTTGACGATTTCAGCGAGAAGCCATCGCATTACGTCTTCTTGTGCCTGATGTATCCGATTGCCGGCATTGCTCTGGCGATCTGGAGTTCCGGACAGAATTTGCTGCCGCTGCTGTTTCCGCTGATGTCCGGCTTCGCCTTGCTCGGCCCCCTGGCGGCGATCGGTCTCTACGAAATCAGTCGACGGCGCGAAAAGGGCCAGGATACGTCGTGGAGCCATGCTTTCGACGTGCGCTTTTCACCGGCGCTGCCGTCGATCATCGTCGCCGGCCTCATGCTGTTCGGCATATTCATCGTCTGGCTGTTCGCGGCGCAGAATATCTACTTCATCTATTTCGGCGATGGTGCACCGCCCACGCTCTGGTCCTTCGTCTCAAACATTTTGAGGACCCCCGAGGGCAGGGCGATGATGTTCTGGGGCGATCTCATCGGCTTCGTCTTCGCGCTCGTCGTGCTGGCGACCACGGTCGTCACCTTTCCGCTGTTGCTCGACCGTGACGTGGGCGTGGTGGCAGCGGTCGATGCCAGTATTCGGGCGACGCTGATCAACCCGGTGCCCGTGGCAGTCTGGGGCCTGATCGTCGCAGCACTTCTCGTCGTCGGCACGATCCCGATCTTTGCAGGCCTTGCCGTGGTCATGCCCATACTCGGCCACGCATCCTGGCATCTCTATCGCAAGCTGGTGGTGGTTCAGGACTAAAAGTCCGGCCTTTCAGCGGTTCTTCGCAATCGTTGGAACCGCAATAGGATTTCCACGTTGATCCGCATCATCAAGGAGATGCGGATCATGGCTTGGCTTGCGCACATCTTCACCCGCTTTGCGGTTAAGGTTTCGGAATGGACGGGAAAGCCGGCCATCTTCGTCCTGGCGCTGTTCTCCATTATCTTATGGGGCGCTACCGGTCCGATCTTCGGCTACTCCGATACCTGGCAGCTGGTCATCAACACCAGCACGACCATCGTAACCTTCCTGATGGTGTTCCTGCTGCAGAACGCGCAGACGCGTGATACGCGGGCCATTCAGGCCAAGCTCAATGAGTTGATCCTCACCAGCGCGGCTGAAAACCGCTTCATCGGCATTGAAAACCTCGACGAAGAGGATCTGAAGCATCTAGACAGGCTGGTGGGGAAGGCTGCCAAGCGTAGCGAAAATCAGCACAACGGCAATGTGGGCGAAAGCGTCGAACGCGATCGCGCAATCGTCGCCAAATCCGCGAACAAAAGAAAAAAGCGGCGCGTCAGCCGCACCGCCTCTACTCGCAATCAGGCCGGCCCGGCCAAGTCTTAGCCGAAAACCCGCTTGAAGATGGTGTCCACGTGCTTGGTGTGATAGCCAAGATCGAATTTCTCGCGGATATCCGCTTCGGAAAGCGCTGCACGGACTTCCTGGTCGGCCAGCAACTCCTCAAGGAAATCCTTGCCTTCCTCCCAAACCTTCATCGCATTGCGCTGAACGAGACGATAGGAATCCTCGCGGGAAACGCCGGCCTGGGTCAGTGCCAGCAGCACGCGCTGTGAATGAACAAGTCCGCGGAACTTGTTCAAATTACTCATCATATTTTCCGGATAGACGAGGAGCTTGTCGATGACGCTCGTCATGCGGGCGAGCGCGAAATCGAGCGTGACGGTCGCATCCGGGCCGATCATGCGTTCCACCGAGGAATGCGAGATATCGCGCTCGTGCCAAAGTGCCACGTTCTCCATGGCCGGCATGGCGTAAGAGCGGACCATGCGGGCAAGGCCGGTCAGATTTTCGGTCAGCACCGGGTTGCGCTTATGCGGCATGGCCGAAGAGCCCTTCTGGCCCGGCGAGAAATATTCCTCGGCTTCGAGGACTTCGGTGCGCTGCAGGTGGCGGATTTCGGTTGAAAGGCGCTCGATCGAAGAGGCGACGACGCCGAGGGTGGCGAAGAACATCGCATGACGGTCGCGCGGGATGACCTGCGTGGAGACCGGCTCCGGCTTCAGGCCGAGCGCGGCGGCGACATGTTCCTCGACGCGGGGGTCGATATTGGCGAAGGTGCCGACGGCGCCCGAAATCGCGCAGGTCGCGACTTCCTCGCGGGCGGCGATCAGACGCTGCTTGCAGCGCTCGAATTCAGCATAGGCAAGCGCCAGCTTGACGCCGAAGGTTGTGGGCTCGGCATGGATGCCGTGCGAGCGGCCGATGGTGACCGTGTCCTTGTGTTCGAAGGCGCGACGCTTCAGGGCTTCCAGAAGCTTGTCGATATCGGCCAGCAGCAGATCGCTGGCGCGTACGAGCTGGACGTTGAAGCAGGTATCGAGCACGTCGGAGGAGGTCATGCCCTGGTGCACGAAACGCGCATCCGGACCGACGATTTCGGCGAGATGCGTCAGGAAGGCGATGACGTCATGCTTGGTGACGGCTTCGATCTCGTCGATGCGGTCGACGTCGAAGGTCGCCTGGCCGCCCTTTTCCCAGATGGTCTCGGCGGCCGACTTCGGAATGACGCCGAGAGCGGCCAGCGCGTCACAGGCATGCGCCTCGATCTCGAACCAGATACGGAACTTGGTTTCGGGCGACCAGATGGCGACCATTTCCGGTCGGGAGTAGCGCGGGATCATGGGCTCAAAGCTTTCTTGGCTAACGGGAAAGGAAACCTCGGCGCCCCCATAACAAAGACGGGCGGCAATCACAATGTTTGTCCGACCGATCTTTCATCCGGCTCAACGCTCATATCGCGCGAGATAAGCGGAGGTGGCGATCAGGCAGAGCAAACCGAACGGCATGAACAAGGTAACGCCGAGAACGGCGAATTGGTAGACGGCGCTGGCGCCGGTGAACAGGAATTGAAATGTCCAGATCAGCGAACCGAACGGCGCATGCCAGCGCGCATAGAACCAGCGATAGTCCATGGCGAACAGAAATGCCGTCATCGCCGTGGTGCCAAGCGACAGCGCCAGGAAAAACGCCGCGAAACGCGCGCTCGGCGGTCGACTGCTGGCAACGCGCCGTGCCAGCGGCACCATGATAGGCCAGGAGAGCGCGCCGCCGAGGAAATAGACAAGGGCAAGGGCGGTCAGGTGGCTCGTCAGAAGGCCGTTGCGCAGGTAGAGAGCGGCAAGTGCCGAGGCGGCCATAACCACGCCCCAGCTGATCGAGCCACCAAACAGTTCGAGGCAATGCGAAGCGGCGGTCCGCGTTCGGTCCGCCGCGATGATGGTGCTGGTCGGATTAGTTTGATCCAACGCGACCTCGTTCAGCCGCCGCCCTCAGATCACCAATCGTCTGCTTGTAGGCATCGACCGATTCGCCCTTGAAGATTGCCGAACCGGCTACAAGGACATTGGCGCCTGAAGCGATGATGAGGCCGGCTGTCTCCGTGGAGACGCCGCCGTCAACCTCCAGCTCGATCGGCCGGTCACCGATCAGAGACTTGGCGTTGCGAATCTTGTCGGCCATGGCCGGGATGAATTTCTGGCCGCCGAAACCCGGATTGACCGACATGATCAGGATCAGGTCGATATCGTCGAGCACGTTTTCCAGGATCGAGAGCGGCGTTGCCGGATTGAGGGTGACGCCGACCTTCTTGCCGAGATGCCGGATCGTCTGCAGCGAACGATGCAGATGGACGCCCGCTTCGGCATGCACGGTGATGCGGTCGCAGCCCGCCTTGGCGAAGGCTTCGAGATAGGGATCGGCCGGCGAGATCATCAGATGGCAGTCGAAGGTGGCGGTCGTATAGGGGCGCAGGGCCTTGATGACATCAGGGCCGAAGGAGATGTTCGGCACGAAATGCCCATCCATGACATC
The DNA here is from genome assembly GCF_012275345.1 of Rhizobium sp. SG570. Classification (NCBI taxonomy): domain Bacteria; kingdom Pseudomonadati; phylum Pseudomonadota; class Alphaproteobacteria; order Hyphomicrobiales; family Rhizobiaceae; genus Rhizobium; species Rhizobium sp. SG570. The sequence goes on from NZ_JAAZQI010000012.1 coordinate 159,018, forward strand.
CAGATGGATCCAGTCGGCTCCGGCTTCGGTCACATCCTTCACTTCCTGGCCGAGCTTGGCAAAATCGGCTGCAAGAATGGAAGGGGCAATGCGGATCGGCAAAGTCATGGGAAAGCTGAGCTCCATCTGATTTTTCGGTCTGGATTAGCACCGCTTCGGCGGGCAAACAATGCAGATCACGTTGACACGGCACCCAGATTCGACGGGTGCTCGTCATTTCGTGGCGGGTGCGTCGTCACTTTCTTCGATCTTTACCGCCCATTCCGCGGCAAACAAATCACTCCAACGAGAAAGAACATTGTAGAAGACCTCTGCGTCGAGCCACTCCTCTGCGACTGTGCTTATCATTTCGCCGGGAGCGTCGGTGTTTGTGAAGGCGATGAGGCGAACTTTGTTTCCGATGTCGAATTGGAGAACATGGCTTCCATCATCGAAGGCCTCATCACCGTCTGGTGCCCAAACTACCGCGCTGTTGTACAAAACGTCTATAAACTTGGTCTTTGGCAGACCAAAATAGTCGGTCCGTTCCGTCTCGGTATAAATAGCTTCCAAATAAGCTTCGGCGATCAGTGTCGCCTCTATGGTCGACAGAAGCGGAATTTGATGTGTTCCACGTTGCAGCAAGCGGTCGTTGACGCTACCGAACGAGCAGCCCAACATCGAGGCGTCCGATTCCCGGACACCGTATAACTTTTCTCCGATGTGGATGACAAAGTAGCCCAACGCTCTTTGACTGAGGCTTGGAAATGCTTTTGTGATTGAACTTTCAATCGCAAAGAACTTGGTGTTGCCGACGATAATGGAGTTCATGTCTATCTCCGGTCATTCCCTCTGGCAGATCAAGCAATTTGGATTTCGCGGTGTCTCACCGTCAGACAAGCTTCGTATTGCTTGGCTGGATCGCCTCAATTCGATGGCAGAGCCAGCGGCACGAAAGCGTTGCCGCGCCATTCCAGCAGCCGATAGGGGTTCTCGGTCAATTCATGGTTCTTCCCGAAGGTAATCGGTCCGATCGCTGTCTGGAAAGTCGTGGCAACGAGCTTGTCAGCGATGGGCTTGTTTTCCGACTTGGCGCTCTCAGCCGCCTGGCTGGCGATCTGTGCCGCGGCCGCGGCCGGCAGGATATAGCCATCCGGCTCGATGCCGCTCGCGCGCATGGCCTGCGCAGTCGGCTGTGCGGCCGGCAGAGTTGCGTATTCCGGCAATGCGATAGCCTGGACGCCGTTCAATAGAGGCACCGGCTGATCGGCGGCGCGCATGGCGTCGCCACCCATCAAGGTCAACGGAATGTTCTCGCTCTTGGCATCCCGGGCGATCACGGCCACGTCGCTGCGGTCGCCGCCGACGAAAACGCGCGTGGCGCCGGCCTTCTTCAGCCGGCGTACAAGAGCTATCTGCTGATCCTGGCCGGGCCGGTAGGTATCGGTGAAGACCGGCTTCAATCCCTTTTCCTCGAGCGCGTTGCGTATCGCACCGACCAGTTCGCGGCCGTGGATCGTGCCATCGTCGATCAACGCCATCGGCTCGGATGCCCAGTATTTCAGGATGGTATCGATAGCCATGGAGGCTTCGGCGCTATCAACCGGAGCAAGGCGAAACAACGGCCAGCCGTTCTTCAGCACATCTTCCATCAGGATGCGCGAGCGTACGGAAACGGTGATGACCGGAATGCCGGCATCCTTGAGGCGCGGCAGCGCGCCTTCCAGCGTCTCGGTGCAGAGGAAGCCGATCGCGACCTGCACCTTGGCGGCAATCAGCGCCTGGGCAGCGGCCTGGCCGCCATCCTCGGTGCAAGGGTCGTCGATGACGGTTGCCGCATCCTTCTGGGCCTGCATCTCGAAATTGGCGCCGGTCGTGATCTCGGCTCCGAGCGTTGCGAAGTTGCCGTCCTGTGGCGCCACGACACCGATACGGATTCCGGCGGCGTCGCTGCTGCCAGCCGCCGAAAGCAGCACAAGCAGAAGCGGAAGGCGACGCAGAACGTTCATCGATTGATTATCCCGGACAATTTTCCTGCTCTTTTATCCGTCTGAGGGGGATCGTCAAAAGAAAAAGCAGCAAAATCACTCTGTTTTCAATAATGCTATTGTAGAAAAGCTAACGCCTGCCCGCCATATTGAGCGAAAGACGGGATATGAGAAAGAATAAGGAGACGGTGGTGCTAGACAGGCAGCGTATGGACCCGGCGCTTTATCGCGATGCCATGAGCCGCTATGCGGGCCATGTGCAGCTGGTGACCACGGCCCTCGAAGGGGAGCGGCGCGGCGTGACGATCACGGCTGCCTGCTCGGTGTCTGACGATCCCGCGACGGTTCTGATCTGCCTCAACAACAGCAACGTCAAGAACGAGATCTTCTTCAAGAGCGGGATCTTCGCGCTGAATACGCTGGGCGCGCATCACCAGTCGCTCGCCGACGCCTTCTCCGGCAAGACACCGCTGACCACCGACGAGCGTTTTGCCTCCGGTACATTCGAGACGCTTGCGACCGGGGCGCCTGTGCTCGCCGACGCGCTCGCGGCGTTCGATTGCCGTGTGATCGAGATCAAGCAGGCTTCGACGCACAACATCATCTTCGGCGAGGTCATGGCCGTACGCTACAGCGAGGCAAAGCCGGCACTGCTGTATATGAACCGGGGCTATCACACGCTATAACCCCTCCAAGGGAGTTATCATGGCGGATCAAAAATCATCACCTTCGCTGCCGAGCTCGATCGAAGAGACGATGGCCTTGCTTGCGGCCCATGACTATCTGGCAGGGCGCGCGCTCGGCACTGTCCTGTTTCTGGCGCTGAAGATGAAGCGTCCGCTCTTTCTGGAGGGCGAGGCCGGCGTAGGCAAGACCGAGATTGCCAAGGTATTGTCGAAGGCGCTCGACCGGCCGCTGATCCGCCTGCAGTGCTACGAAGGCCTGGATGTCTCGTCGGCCGTCTATGAATGGAACTATCCGGCCCAGATGCTGGAGATCCGCCTTGCGGAAGCATCGGGATTGACCGATCGCGGTCGCATCGAGGCCGATATCTTCTCCGAGCGCTATCTCATCCGCCGTCCTGTCCTGCAGGCGCTGTCGGGTGTCGGCGGGCGTGCGCCGGTATTTCTGATCGACGAACTCGATCGTACCGACGAGGCATTCGAAGCATTCCTTCTGGAAGTGCTGTCCGACTTCCAGGTGACGGTGCCGGAGCTCGGCACTATCCGCGCGACCGAGCCACCTATCGTCATCATCACCACCAACCGCACGCGCGAAGTGCACGATGCATTGAAACGGCGCTGTCTCTATCATTGGGTCGACTATCCGCAGGCGGAGCAGGAGCTGGAAATCATCCGCCGCAAGGTGCCGGGCTGCAACGAAGCGCTGTCGCGTCAGATCGTTGCCTATGTACAGAAGCTGCGGACTCTCGATCTCTACAAGAACCCCGGCGTTGCCGAGACCATCGATTGGGCAAGCGCGCTGACGGAACTCGATCGACTGGCGCTCGACCCGGAGACGATCTCCGACACGCTGGGCACGCTGCTGAAATACCAGGACGACATAGCACGTATTCAAGGTAGCGAGGGCAAGCGCGTGCTGGACGAAGTAAAGTCCGAACTGCTCGCGGCGGGATGAACCATGGAACCGGGCGCGCAGGATGGCATCACCGTTGCGCCGTCACCGCCCGGTGACGGGCGTCTTGCCGATAATATCGTCTTTTTCGGGCGCGCGCTCCGCAAGGCCGGGCTGAAGATCGGGCCCGGGGCAATTGCGGATGCCATCGAGGCGGTGGAAGCGATCGGCATAGGTTCGCGCGAGGAATTCTACGCCGCTCTGTGTTCGGTCTTCGTCAAGCGGCATGAGGACCTGGCGGTTTTCGACGAGGCATTCCGGCTGTTCTGGCGCTCGCGCGATCTCGTTGCAAAGATGATCGCGATGATGTCGCCGATCGCGCCCGACAATCGTGAGAAGGAGAAGCCGAAGCCCGGCGAAGCCCGCGCGGGCGATGCCTTACTTGATAACCGCGACGACCGCCGTCCGCAACGCGAGACGCCCGACATCGAGATCGACGCCCGATTTACGACGTCGGGCAGCGAGATTCTGCGCGGGTTGGATTTTGCGCAGATGTCGGCCGCTGAAATTGCCGTCGCCAAGAAGGAGCTCGCAAAGCTGCGATTGCCGCTGGATCGGGTACGCACGCGCCGCTTTGCGCCGTCGCACAGACCAGTCAAGATCGATCCGCGCGCGACGATGCGGTCTGCCTTGCGCACCGGGGGAGAGCTGATTCTGCCGCGTTTTCGACAAGCCAAGCAAATACAGCCGCCGCTCGTCGTGCTGGCCGATATTTCCGGTTCGATGAGCCAATATACGCGCATCTTCCTGCATTTCCTGCATGTGCTGACCGAGCGGCGTCGGCGTGTGCACACGTTTCTCTTCGGCACGCGGCTGACCAATGTCACCAGAGCGATGCGTCACAAAGACCCGGATCAGGCGCTCGACGAATGCGCAGCGGCGGTGCGGGACTGGTCCGGAGGGACGCGCATCGGTGAGACGCTGAAGGACTTCAACCGGCTCTGGGCGCGCCGGGTGCTCGGGCAGGGCGCGATCGTGCTCTTGATCACCGACGGGCTGGAGCGGGAGGGCGTGGAACTGCTCGCTCAGGAGATGGACCGTCTGCATCGCTCCTGTCGGCGGCTGATCTGGCTCAATCCCCTGTTGCGGTTCGATGGCTTCCAAGCGCGCGCCCGCGGTGTAAAAGCCATGCTGCCGCATGTTGACGAATTCCGTCCGGTCCACAATCTATTATCTCTGGCCGATCTCGTATCGGCTCTCACCGCCGGCCGCGCGGATGCCTACGATCCGCGGCGGTTTCTCTGTAAGTAATGAGGCTCCGATGACAAATATATCCGAAAGTCTGGATCCGCTCGTGATCGCGGAGGAATGGGTGTCAGCAGGCCGCAGCGTTGCCATGGCGACCGTCGTCGATACCTGGGGTTCGGCGCCGCGCCCGGCGGGCAGTCACCTCGTGATCGACAGCGAGGGCAATTTCCACGGCTCCGTTTCGGGCGGCTGTGTGGAAGGTGCCGTGATCACCGAGGCGCTCGACGTTATCGAAAACGGCAAGCCCCGCATGCTGGAATTCGGCGTTGCCGACGAGACTGCCTGGCGCGTCGGCCTCTCCTGCGGTGGCCGAATCCGCGTCTATGTCGAGAGGCTTGCCTGATGGATCGTCAGATACTGGCGAAGCTGAATAAATTGCGGCGCGAGCGGCGGGCGGCGATTCTTGCCACCGACCTGTCGGGCGGGCCTGATAGGCTGATCGTCGAGGGCGACAAGCTCGAAGGCGCTCTGGCCGATGCCGTCGCGTCCACATTCCGTTCGGGCAAATCGGCACCGGTCGCGGTTGAAGGACAGAGTCTGTTCCTGAACGTTCACCTGCCGCCGCCGCGTATCGTCGTCATCGGGGCGGTGCATATCAGTCAGGTCCTGGCGCGAATGGCGGCACTTGCCGACTTCGATGTGACCATCATCGATCCACGCACGGCCTTTGCGACGCCGGAGCGTTTCGAGGGTATCGACCTGATTGCCGATTGGCCTGCGGATGCACTGAAGGAACGGCCGCTCGACAGCTATATGGCGCTGGTCGCCGTTACCCACGATCCGAAGATCGACGACGAGCCGATTGCGCAAGCGCTGAGGACGGGCTGTTTCTATGTCGGCGCGCTCGGCAGCCGCAAGACGCATGCCGGCCGCTTGGAGCGCTTGAAGCGGGAAGGATTGACCGAAGAGGATCTCGCCCGCATCCACGCCCCCATCGGTCTTCCCATCGGCGCGGCGAGCCCGGCGGAGATCGCGGTCGCCATTCTGGCCGAGATCATCGGCGCCCTTCGCGAGCGCGACGTGTCGTTGCCCAAGGGCCCGAAGCCATGATCTTCGGGGAATTTTCGACTGTGAACGCCGAGGGCGCGGTTCTGGCACATTCCCTTCGGTTATCCGATGGTAGTTTTGCCAAAGGGCACAAGCTTGATCACGGCGATGTCGAACGACTGATCGCCGCCGGGATCGATCACGTCATCGCGGCGCGGATCGAGCTCGGCGATCTTATGGAAGACGAGGCGGCCGAGCAGCTCGCACAAGCGGTTGCACCCGATCACCTGACCTTTTCCAAGGCGACGACCGGGCGTGTCAATATTCACAGCGCGGTCGACGGCCTGTTCGTGGCAAATCGCGCCGCCGTCGATCGGCTCAACTGCGTCGACCCGGCCATCACGCTTGCCTGTCTTGCCGATCATGTGCCGGTGCGATCAGGCGACATGGTGGCGACCTTCAAGATCATTCCGCTGGCGGTTTCGGGGCTGAAGGTGGCGGCCGGCGCCGACATTCTGCGGCGAATGCCGGTTTTCGAAGTCAAGCCGTTCCTGCCGCATGCCGTGTCGCTCGTCGCCACGGAGCTGCCGTCGCTGAAGACTGGTGTCATGGACAAGACGGCGCGCATCCTCTCTCAGCGGCTTCAGCTTGCAGGCAGCGTTTTGCAACGGGAGGAGCGCGTCGCCCACCGGGCGAAAGCGGTCGCCGATGCGATCGGTCAGGCGTTGGATGTACCGGACCAATTGCCGAAGCTGGTGATCGTTTTCGGCGCCTCCGCCGTTATCGATGCCGGCGATGTCATTCCGGAGGCGATCCGGCTTGCGGGCGGTGAGGTCATTCAGGTCGGCATGCCTGTCGATCCCGGCAACCTTTTGGTACTCGGCAAGGTGGGCGATGTCCATGTCGTCGGCGCACCAGGATGTGCCCGCAGCCCGAAGGAAAACGGTTTCGACTGGGTGCTGGATCGTATCTTAGCCGGCGAACAACCGACGCCGCAGGATATCAGCGGCATGGGCGTTGGAGGATTGCTCATGGAAATACAGTCGCGTCCGCGTCCGCGCGATATCGCCGCCAAGCCGGCGGCGCAGATATCGGTTGCCGTCGTGCTGCTGGCCGCCGGCCGGGCGAGCCGCATGGGCGAGGGCGGTTCGCACAAGCTGCTGGCCGAGTTCGACGGCGTCCCATTGGTCCGTCGATCGGCCTTGACGGCCATGGCAGGCGGAGCATCTGCGGTCATCGTCGTCACGGGCCACCGTCGCGACGACATCGAGCTGGCGTTGCGCGATCTTGCGGTTGAGCAGGTGTTCAATCCGGATTATGCATCCGGCATGGCAAGCTCGCTGGTTGCAGGCGTCGGCACGCAGGGTGCGCAGCGTGCGGACGGTGTCCTCGTCATGCTGGCCGATATGCCTGGCGTCACCAGCGACGACTTGAAAACCTTGATCGCCGCGTTTCGCGAGGCGAATGGCCAGGCGATCGTGCGCGCGGTATCGGGCGGCAAGCGCGGCAACCCCGTCATATTGCCGCGTGGGGTGCTAAACGCGGTCATGCGGCTCGAGGGCGATGTCGGCGCGCGGCATATCATCGAGACGTCCGGGCTTCCGGTTGTCGACGTCGATATCGGCGAGGCGGCGCATCTCGACGTCGATACGCCCGAGGCCGTCATCGCCGCCGGCGGCGTTTTAAAGGGATAGGGAATGGACAATAACGATATCGAAGAGATGTTTCAGTCGCTCGGGCCGGTAGCGATCAAGCGAATGTTCGGCGGCAAGGGGATCTACCATATGGGCCGGATCCTGGCGCTCGAAGTGGATGACGAGATACTTTTGAAGGCAGATGACGTCAGTGCTTCGGAGTTCGAGGCGGCCGGAGCGCGGCGTTGGGCTTATGAGGGCAAGAAGGGCAAGGCCGTCAATATGCCTTACTGGTCGGTTCCCGATGATGCTTTCGACGATCCCGACATCATGGCGCACTGGGTAAGGCTGGCCTATGAGGCTGCGTTGCGCGCCGATAAGTAGGCGTCAGCGAAAATCGTCTTCGCTCAGATGCGCAATCGTTGCTTTGGCGAAAGCGGATAGTTGTTGTGGCAACTCGTTGCGGCCGAACCAGCCGAAATCGGAGAGCTTGTCGGGCTCCATCAGGCGCGGCTCGCCGGAAAAATCCCTGCAAACATAGATCAGCGAAATCCAATGCTGCCGATCCGCTTCGACGATAACCTCTTCTGTGCAGAGGTATTCGGTCCGGCCGATGGAAAGGCCGCTTTCCTCTTCCGCCTCGCGGATGGCGGCCCTGGCTGCGGGCTCCATATGGTCGACCTTGCCGCCGACGATGCTCCAGAAGCCGGCCTCAGGCGCCTTGAGGCGCCTGTAGAGCAAAATCTTCCCGTCCCGCAATATTGCGAGACCGGTTCCTAATCCTGGGAAATCGATGCCGGGTTTGCCCATGCCTACATCCCGAAATGTGCCGTTAACTCCGGCGTAACGCTTCGGATGTGGACTTATCAGCCCTTGGCGTTCGCGACGATCAGCATGAAAGCGGGAATGTCGTCGCCGAAGCCAACCGGTGTCGGGCCGTCATCCTGGTCGCGATAACGGCTGCGGCGTTCGCGGTTGTCGTCGTTTGCAGCGGGGAAGGGCCGGTGATTGTTGCGAGAACCGTTGTTGGATTTGTTGTTGTTCTCAGACTTGCGCTCGTTTCTCACGCTCTCGGCCTTTGCTGGTGCTGCTTCGATCACTTCGACGCCATTATCCTCGACGTCGATATCAGATTTATGACTCGAGGCACTCCGGCCTCTGGGGCTGCGATCACGCTCGCGGCCTCTGCCTTTCGGCTCGCGGCGGCGAGGAGAACGATTGTCGTCCCCACCTTCCTCGGCCGGTGGCAGTGCCGACAGATCACCGTTCAGCCACTGGACATCTTCGCCGATCAGCTTTTCGATCGCGTCGATATGCTTGGTGTCGCGCTTCGTCACGAGAGTGAAAGCGGCGCCGGAACGACCGGCGCGACCGGTACGGCCGATGCGATGGACATAGTCTTCCGAATGGATCGGAACATCGAAATTGAAGACGTGGCCGACATCGGGAAGGTCCAGACCGCGTGCCGCGACGTCGGAGGCGACGAGAAGCTGGATCTGGCCGTCACGGAAATTCTGCAACATCGTCGTGCGCGAGCGCTGATCCATGTCACCATGCAATGCGCCGACCGAGAAGCCGTGGCGTTCAAGCGAACGGAAGAGGTCGGCCACATCTACCTTGCGATTGCAGAAGATGATGGCGTTCTTCAGGTCCGTCTGAGCGCGGATGAGATCGCGCAGCGTGGCGCGCTTCTCGTAGTCCTTGCCATGCGAGGCGACGAAGCGCTGCGTGACTGTCTTTGCCGTCGACGCGGGCGCCGAGACTTCGACACGTTCCGGATTCTGCAGGAAGCGGTCTGCCAGCTTCTGGATTTCCGCCGGCATCGTGGCCGAGAAGAACAGCGTCTGGCGCGTGAAGGGAATGAGCTTGGCGATGCGCTCGATATCGGGGATGAAACCCATGTCGAGCATACGGTCGGCTTCGTCGATGACGAAGATTTCGACGGCGCTCATCAGCAGCTTGCCGCGCTCGAAATGATCAAGCAGGCGGCCCGGCGTGCAAATGAGCACATCGGCGCCACGCTCCAGCTTGCGGTCCTGCTCTTCGAAGGACACGCCGCCGATCAGCAGGGCGATGTTGAGGCGATGGTTCTTGCCGTATTTCTCGAAATTCTCGGCAACCTGGGCGGCCAGCTCTCGCGTTGGCTCCAGAATCAGCGTGCGCGGCATGCGGGCACGAGCGCGCCCTTTCTCGAGCAGCGTCAGCATCGGCAGCACGAAGGAAGCCGTCTTACCGGTACCCGTCTGGGCGATACCACAAATATCGCGGCGCTGCAGCGCAAATGGAATGGCACCGGCCTGAATCGGAGTCGGTGTCGTGTAGCCCGCGTCAGTTACCGCGGAAAGGACTTTTTGGCTCAAGCCAAGGTCAGCAAATGTTGTCAAAGGGAAAACTAGTTCCGTCTCGGTTCGGTCGAACACCATGAATCGACACACAGGAGCATGCCGTAATGCAGCGCGACATAGAACCAAATACCCACGGAGTCAAGGAAAGCGGTCGCTTCTGCCGACCCGAAGTTCATTCGTAACGCAATTTTTGGATTAGTGCCATCTTTGTTGCTCGTTTGTCACAATCCTGGCAGTTAAATCGCGCCGAGACCGCTGATGTAACTTGCGAGTTTTGTACCGGCATTGATGAAATACATCGGGTCTATAGGACGCCCATTTTCCCGGACTTCGTAGTGCAGATGCGTGCCTGTGGAACGCCCGGTGCTGCCGGCGAGGCCGATCGGGTCACCGGTGCCGACCTTATCGCCGACTTTGACAAGCACTTCCTCCATATGGCCGTAGCGCGTCGAGATGCCGTCGCCGTGATCGATCTCCACCATATTGCCATAGCCGCCTGTCCAGCCCGCCGAAACGATCCTGCCAGGGGCCGTCGCCTTGATCTTTTCGCCGGGGCTGAAATGGAAATCGGTGCCGGGATGGAGAGCCAGCGTGCCGAAGAAGGGATCCTTGCGATTGCCGAAGGGGCTGGTGACGAGCTTGCCCGGCGCAGGATTTCGGAAGGGCAGGCTCTCGGCGGCACCTCGCGCCGTCTCCAGGCGCGTTAGCGCCGTATCGAGATCGGCCATCGACTGCTCGAACTGGTCGACATTTTCCGGCGCCACATAGGGGCCGCCAACGCCACCGTCGTCATCTTCGCTATCACTGACCACGACCTCGTTCGGGATCTTAACGCCGACATTAGACATGATCGTCTGAATCTCGTTCGCCGTCCCGGATGCGTCTGCGGTGAGATTTCGGATGCGCGTTAGCTGATCCTGTTCGATATGTTTCAGCGACAGCGTCACTTTCGAAAAGACGCGGTCGGCGCGATCGGCGACCGTTTCCGGGGCGGGGACGTAGGCGAGGGTGGAGTTGTCCGGGGTGACATCTGCGGGCCTGCCGTTGGTAAGAAGCTTTTCGATGGCCTTTGGCGCGGTCAGCTGCGCATGCTCGTTCTTTGCAGCCGCCGTGTTCGCATCGGCATGTGGGCTTTTGTCGGTGAGGCCCGAGCTTTCGGCCCTGTCGAGCAATGCATTGAGCTTGCCGCCGCGCGACGACAGTTGTTGCTGCTGCTCGATGAGCTTGTCGACTTTCTCTTCGACGACCTGCTGATCGAGAAGCTGGCGGGAGGTGACGCGATCGACCTGGGCGCGCAGTGCGGCGATGCGATCCTCATAATCATATTGCATACGCGCCTGGCGGGCCATCGTCGCGCCGATCAGATCGTCGCGCAGGACGAGGTAGGAGGTCGCCAGCAGGTAGCCGATCGAAAACAGGCCTGCGAGGCAGACGAACAGTGCCGCCATCCATGGACGCACGGTCATGTGGCGCACCGTCTCTCCACTTGCGAGGATGATGGTGTGACACCGCTGTTGTTTGCCGAAAACCCGGTTGTAAGGCTTTGCTGTCACCGAGAATCTCCCAATCGATGCTCTCAGGCACCCAATGGGAGTACACGGGATTATGGTTAATGAATACTTTCCGCGCGATTGTCAGAAAACGGAAAAGTTCTTTTATTTTAGTATTTTAGGCGTTACTTGTAGATGTGAGCGAGCGGTAGAAAGAGGGCGTCAATCCAGCCTCGGCGCGGGCGATATCGTTGAATGGCGCCTTGAGCGAGCCACGGAAGTTTGCGCGCACCAGCTCCTGGAACGCGCGGGCCGGATCGCGCTTTTCCCGCGCGCATAGAAAACGGAACCATTTGGCGCCGACGGCGACATGGCCTTTTTCGTCATTGTAGATGACGTCGAGCACGGCCGCGCTTTCCATGTCTCCGGTCTCGCGCATCTTTGCCTGCAGGGCGGGCGTCACGTCGAGTCCTCTGGCTTCCAGGATCAACGGCACGACGGCGAGGCGAGCGGTGAGGTCAGTGCGCGTTGCATGGGCCGCCTGCCACAAGCCGTCATGGGCGGACAGATCGCCATAATCCGCGCCCAGCTCGCGCAGCCGGGTCCGCACCATCCGGAAATGTTTCGCTTCCTCGAAGGCGACCTGCATCCAGCCGTCGAAGAAGGAATTGGGAACCGGCTCGGTCGCGAAGCGTGCGACGATGTCGAGCGCAAGATCGACCGCGTTCAGCTCGATATGGGCGATAGCATGCAGCAGCGCGATGCGGCCCTTCAGCGTATGCAGCGAGCGCTTCTCCATATGCTTCGGCGGAACCAGCTCCGGCCGTTCGGGCCGGCCGGGTCGATCTGCCAGCGGCGGATCGAGTGGCGAACGCAATGACAGGGTGCGCGCAAACCAGCGCGTTGCGGATTCCTGGGCGAGCCCGGTCTTGCGATCGAGATCGGCCGAACGAATGGCGGCAATCGCGCCACCGCGTAGCGATGTGATCGTGTCGGGGTCGCCTGACATGCCGTCAAAGCTCCTTCGCCGCGGCCAAAACCTCTTCGGCGTGCCCGGCTACCTTTACCTTATCCCATATCCTTGCGATGCGGCCGTCGGCGCCAATCAGAAAGGTCGAGCGCACGACACCCATATAGGTTCGGCCATACATGCTCTTTTCCCTCCAAACGCCATAGGCCATCGCCATCGTCTTTTCCCCGTCGGAGGCGAGCGGCACGGAAAGCGCGTGTTTCCTGACGAATTTGTCATGGCTCTTCACAGTATCGGGCGATATGCCGAGGATCGCGACGCCGGCCTTGTCGAAATCGGCTTTAAGCGCGGTGAAGGAAATCGATTCGGTCGTGCAGGCTGTCGTGTCGTCCTTAGGATAGAAGAACAATACCAGCGGTTTTCCGCCGAAATCGGCTAGACGCACATGGCCGCCGCCATCGCGTGGCAAATCGAAATCGGGTGCCTCGTCGCCCACATTCAAAACAATCGGAAAAACTTCCGTCATGGGAAAAACTTTCTTTTGCCTGGTTTTTAGACGATACTAAGGTTGAGCCATACATGCTGCTCAGGTATGCCGTCCACATGGGACGCAGCGTCACCAAAAAAATTGCTGAGAATGAAAGGGACGCGCAGGAGTGATCCGAGGCGAAAAGGTAACATTCCGTAAAAAGGATCTCGTTTCACTCGATCATCTGCCTTCCGCCCAGGTCGATGATCCCATGATCGTGCATGTCCCTCCGGAACGCACCAGCCGCAACCGTTCGCATGTCTGGCATGTCTGCCGCATGACGCTGGTTTTCTTCACCTTTCTTGCAATCATCCTCGGCGCCGTCATCGCAACGATCGAAAGCGGCGTTTTCGATGTGCCGCTGTCTCAGAAGGCGCAGACGGCCCTCGATAAGGCGATCGGTCCGCGCTACAAGGCGGAGGTCGGCAAGACCGTGATCCGCTTCACATCGGATCTGCGGCTGGCTCTCGAAGCGCGTGACGTTAACGTGATCGATCAGGACAGCGGCAAACATCTGTCGACCATGTCGGCGGTCAATATGGAACTCGATCCGTTCGCCCTTATCGAAGGCCGGGTGGAAGTGGCGAGCGTTGCGGCGGAAGGCATAGCGCTCGATACTTCGCTCCTGCCTCAAGGAGATCCCGTCGACCTGACCGCGTGGCGCGTGGATGCGCTGCCCCAGGCATTGACCTCGGCTTTCGACGATATCGATTTTCTGCAGCGCTTCGTGCAGCGCGGCGGCACGAATTCGGTGCGTATTTCCGGATTTTCGGTCAAGCTGCCACGCCAGGAAGGCGATCCCATCTCTCTTGTGGTCGATAATCTCACCTTCGAGCGGACCGAACAGAATTCGCTGCATCTTTATGGGCAGGTCGCCGTCAACGGGTCGGTGGCGATATTGGATGTGATGGCAGAGCAGCAGGAGTCCGGCCACAGCTCTTCACTGATCGCGAAAATCTCCAATCTCGATCTCAAGCCATTGACGATGGCCTATGATGCGACCGGCACGCCGCGTCAGGGTCTCATGAGTTTCGCCGATGTGACGCTATCTGCCGTCAAAGGGGGCTCAGGCACCGATCCGAAGCTCGATGCCTCCGTCAATATCCAGCCCGGCGTGCTCTATATGGATCGCGACGCGCAGGATTTGACGCAGGCCAATATCAACCTCTCCTATAATTTCGATCACCAGACACTCGAGATCGCACCGTCGACGGTGCAATTCGTCAGCACTGTCGCGCCATTCTCCGGCGCCCTGATCGATCTCGACCGGGTTGACCCCAACGCAGGCAGAGGCTTCGGCATCGATTTCCTGATCAAGAACGGTACGGCAGCCTCATCGATATCCGGAGAAAAGCCGGTCAGCTTCGACGGCCAGGCGACAGGGCACTTTCTGTCCGCGACCAAGGAATTCCAGTTCGAGAATATCGGCATATCGACACCGCAAGGCGCTCTGTTCGGTTCGTTGCACATGAAGCTCGGCGACAGCTCGCCGGAAATCAGCTTCGGCGGCCGCGCGGACAAACTCGACACCAGCGTGGTGAAACAACTGTGGCCCTTCTGGATGGCTTCGAAGCCGAGAGTATGGGTCGAGAACAATCTCTTTGGCGGCTCGGTGACGAATGCGGTGATATCTGTGTTCATTCCAGCCGGGAGGCTGCGGGAGGCTGCGCAGACCGGCAAGCTGCAACTCGGCCAGAACGAGTTGCACATTGCTTTCGACATCGACGGCGCGCGCCTCAACGTGCCTGGCCAAATACCGCCGCTCCGGGATACGAAAGCACATTTCGATCTGACCGGCCCGACGATGGACGTCAGTATCGAGACTGCTACCTCCTATTTCCCGACAGGCCGCAAGATCACCTTGAACGATAGCAGCTTCTCGATACCGGCAACCTACGACAAGCCGCTGATGGCGGAGCTTGCTCTGACAATATCCGGCACAGGCGACGCCGTGGGTGAATTGCTGACCTACAAACCGCTTGAGGTATTGCAACGGACGGAATTCAAACCGGAGGACTTCAACGGCAAGATCGTCGCCAAGGTCAATGCCCGGATCGGCCTGATCAACGACCAGAAGCCGCCGCCGCCGGATTGGCAGGCGAAACTGGAGCTCAACAATGTCGATTTGTTGAAGCCGATGAACAATCGCAAGATCGACAACCTGACCGGCGAGATCGCGGCCGATCCACAATCGGTGCACCTGCAGGCTCAGGCGCAGATCGACGGCATTCCCGCACAGATCGATATGATCGAGCCGACCGACAGCAAATCGACCGCCAAGCGCAGCCGCGTCATTACGGCGACGCTTAGCGATGCTCAACGCAATGCCGTCCTGCCGGGTCTTCGCGATATCATCGATGGGCCTGTCAAAGTGGAGCTGACGCGCATCGATGACGATCGCCAGGGCGTCAAGGTGGATCTCAGCAAGGCAGCGCTGACGGTTCCGTGGGTAGGATGGTCGAAGGGCAGCGGCATTCCCGCAACCGCGCAACTCGAAGCGTCCGGACCGGACAGCCAGACGACACTCAAGAATTTTACGCTCAAGGGCGACGGTTTCGGCGTCAGCGGCGATCTTGTGATCAGCAAGGGGAGCTTGTCGTCAGCGAATTTCGACAGCGTGAAGCTCTCGGCCCTCGATGATTTCGCGCTGTCGCTCAAGCGCGGCAAGGGTGGAGGCTATGACGTATCGATATCGGGCAATTCGGCCGATATACGCCCGATCCTGGCGCGGCTGAAGACATCGTCATCTGGCGGCGGGAAGAGCGGCGGCGACGACTCGGCAAGCGCGACGATACATGTCAATCTCGACAAGGTTATTGGATTCAACGACGAATCGATCGGCAATCTCAAAGGTACCTATTCCATTGCAGGCGGCAAAACGACGGCGGTGGACTTTTCTGGCGTCACCCTCAGCGGAGAAGCTGTCGTCAGCCAGATGAGCAAGGGCAGCGGCAGCGGCACCATCCGCATCACCAGCGGCGACGCCGGCTCTGTTGCTCGTTTTGCCGATCTCTACAAGCACCTGAAGGGCGGCCTGCTCAATCTGTCGCTGCGCTCCGTCGGGCAGGACGACTGGGACGGATCGCTGGATCTGCGCAACTTCGCCATCGTCGACGAGAAGAAGCTTTCGACCATCGTTTCGACCCCGAGCGGCAAAAACGGCAAAAGCCTGAATGCAGCCGTGAAGGAGAATATCGATACGCGCTCGCAAAGCTTCGAAAGAGGCTTTGCGCGGCTGGTGATGCGAAATGGGTCGCTGTCGGTCGAGAACGGCGTCGTGCGGGGCGTGCAGGTCGGGGCGACATTCCAGGGAACGGTCAAGGATGCCAACGGCAAGATGGATCTGACCGGCACGTTCATGCCCGCCTACGGCCTGAACCGGCTGTTCGCCGAGGTTCCGATCGTCGGCTTCATCCTGGGCAACGGCAGCGACCGCGGCCTGATCGGCATCACCTTCAGGGTGACGGGTACGCTGGAGAAATCGAGTATTCAGATCAATCCGCTGTCGATCATCGCACCGGGGGTATTTAGGCAGATCTTTGAGTTTTGATGAGACATACGACGTGACGGTTTGCGGCTCTCTCCGGCCGGGCGGCTCATTTAACAGCTCGTTCTTCTTCCTCCAATCGCTGCCGTATGCGTTCTGGTCCACCTTTCATACGTCGGGCAAATGGTCGATCGGGATCCACGACGCGCCAAAACGGAGCGGTGCCGTTTTCGCTGATCTGAGCCAAGTGTCGCTGGACGGTGATAGGACAGCAGGCATCTGCTCCATATTGACTGGCGAGCGCCTTTCTTACTTCGCCTACGGCAGATAATTGTCCTGGGGGCGCTGCCCATAACGCGCGAGCAACCATCTCCTCGCTTGGAATCAACATATTCTGCGTAAGGCTTCGGCCTTTGGGCCTTGTTTTGATCACCGGAATCTCATCCATAATCCACCTCCGGAGTTTCATGTCCTGACAGAGGACGAACCGGTAGTCCGCGATCCGACAGCAGCCGTTGCGGCTCGCCAGCTTGGATCGGCAATCTCCGGCCTTATCCTGGTCGATCCGACCTTCATAAGTCCAGAGTGGCAGCGCGAGGTTTTTGAAAGCGATATCGCTGAGGAACATCGGCGATCCATGGCGTTGGGCAGGGCTGATCTGCTTGCCCAGGCGCGCTTCGACACCCATCCCCGTCGGCGGAGATTTTGGAATGCCTGGCCGATGCAAGACTTCAGACCAGTATGTCCGCGTTCGAAGTGCTCACGCCGCCAAATCCTGACTATCGCGAGCTCATTCAGAGCATGCACGCCCCGATCCTTCTCGTGATTGGAGACAAAGCGGGCGTTTCGCTGGATACGGCTCGTGAGCTGCGGGAGCTCAACCCCTTGCTTCGATATGAATTGATCCCCGATGCCGGTCACGGCGTTCCATATGATCAGCCCGAGCGATTAGGAGCTGCTATGTTGTCCTTCCTGCGGCCGATATCCGCTGTCCGGACTGGCGCTGCCTTCGTCGACTGATCGTCCACATCACTTTATCGGTCGGCGGTTTTCAGTCTGCGCGGCGAATACAAAAAGCCGGCAAGATGCGCCGGCTTTGTTCATAGTCGTGTGCCGGTTGCTCAAGCCGCCGGGCGGATCAGGATGTGCTTCTTCTTGCCCAGCGACAGCTTGATGACGCCATCGGCGGTGATTTCGCCGCTGCCGATGACCTTGCGCTCGTCGCTGACGGCCTCATCGTTGATGCGCACCGCACCGCCCTGAACGTGGCGGCGGGCCTCGCCGTTCGAACCGGCCAAGCCGGCGCGAACGATCAGCGACAGAAGGCCGACGCCCGCATCGATCTCCGCAGCGGGGATATCGACGGACGGCAGGTTTTCGGACAGGCCGCCTTCCTCGAAGGTTTTGCGCGCCGTCTCGGCGGCCTGTTCCGCCGCCGCGCGGCCATGCAGGATCGCGGTGACCTCGGTCGCAAGGATCTTCTTGACCTCGTTGATCTCCGAGCCGGCAAGGGCCGAGAGCCGTGCGATCTCACCCATCGGCAGGGTGGTGTAGAGCTTGAGGAAGCGCGAGACATCAGCATCCTCGGTATTGCGCCAGTACTGCCAGAAGTCGTAGGCCGAGAGCAGGTCGGCGTTCAGCCAGACCGCGCCCGAGGCCGATTTGCCCATCTTGGCGCCTGACGAGGTCGTCAGCAGTGGAGAGGTCAGCGCGAAGAGCTGCGGTGTCCCCATGCGGTGACCGAGGTCGATGCCATTGACGATATTGCCCCACTGATCCGAGCCGCCCATCTGCAGACGGCAGTCATAGCGCTTGGCCAGCTCGACGAAGTCGTAGGCCTGCAGGATCATGTAGTTGAACTCGAGGAAGGACAGCGACTGCTCGCGATCCAGGCGCGTCTTGACGCTATCGAAGGACAGCATGCGGTTGACCGAGAAATGCCGGCCGACATCGCGCAGGAATTCGAGGTAGTTCAGCGAGCGCAGCCACTCGGCGTTGTTGATCATCAACGCATCCTTCGGGCCGTCGCCGTAGGTGAGGTAGTTGGAGAAGCAGCGCTTGATCGAAGCGATGTTGCTTTCGATCGTGTCGATGGTCATGAGCTGGCGAGACTCCTCCTTGAAGGAGGGGTCGCCGACCATGCCGGTGCCGCCGCCCATCAGCGAGATGGCGCGATGGCCTGTCGCCTGCATCCAGTGCAGCATCATGATCTGGATCAGCGAACCCGCATGCAGGCTCGATGCTGTGGGATCGAAGCCGATATAGGCGGTCACCGTTTCCTTGGCGAAAAGGTCGTCGAGGCCTGCTTCATCGGAAATCTGATGAATGAAGCCGCGCTCTTTCAGGGTGCGCAGGAAGTCGGATTTGAACTCAGCCATGATCTTGGTCTCTCGAGGCCGCATAAATGGATCATGCGGCACAATCGCTGTTGTTGAACGTCGCGGCGCGTTTAGCATTGATTTGTGAGCGCGTCACCATTTTGGTTGAGTGCGAATGCCGAGTTTCAGCCCGGTGGAGCGGCGGCCCGGATTTGTAAACCGACGCTTCGCGACGTGAATACATCGTAACAACGCCGCGAAGCCGCCGCGTATTCGCCCAAATCAAATCCTATTCATTTATCGTTGATCCCGTGCGCGCCACATGTTTCCCGAAAGAAACCGGTATGTCACCTCTGCTTCCGATGATGGGATTGTCATTCAAAAAGATGATCTGGGCATTTTTTGCCATAGTGTTGGTTTTGGCTGGTATCGTCGCCGCGAACCCGGCCGATGCGCAAGGTTCCCCTGAAAAGAGAATAGCGCTCGTCGTGGGCAACGCCGCCTACAAGACGGGCGCGTTGCCGACGCCGGCCAATGATGCCGGTTTGATTGCGCAGACGTTGCAGGCTGCGGGTTTCGATGTCATCGGCGCGCGCGACCTCGACCAGAACGGGTTGCGAGATACACTCAGGGACTTCCTGGCGAAAGCGAACGCCTCGGGGCCTGATACCGTGGCTTTCGTCTATCTGGCGGGCTATGGGCTTCAATACCAGGGCGACAATTATTTCGTGCCGGTGGATGCGCAGATCGCCAATGCCACGGATGTTCCCGTCGAGGCGATCCGGGTAACCGATTTCACCAAATCGCTGGCGGCGATCAACAATCGCGGCAGCATTGTGGTGCTCGACGCGGCACGGGCCAATCCGTTCGCGCAGTCCAATCAGCCGCTTGCCGGCGGCCTGACGCTTGTCGAACCCGACGCCAATCAGTTGATCGCATTCAATGCGGCGCCCGGCACCGTCGCGCCGCCGGAAGCAGGTCCCTATGGCTCCTATGCCCATGCGCTGGCGGAAATGATTCGCGTCGGCGGCCTTTCGCTCGGCGACGTATTCGATCGCACGCGCCTGCGAGTGAGCGATCTGACCAAGGGCGCAGAAATCTCCTGGGACGCGTCTAAATTCAACAACGCCTTCACCTTCTTCGATCGTGGACCCGATGCGCCGGCAGCCCAGGTGTCCAGTTACGACAACGCGGCAATCCGTACGAAGGCGATCCGCGATTTCGATGAGAAGGATGCCTATTTTGCGGCGCTCGACCGTGACTCGCTGCAAGGCTACGAGGATTTCCTCGCCGCCTATCCGAACGACTCCATGGCGAGACGTGTACGCGCCATTATCGCTGCCCGTCGCGAGGCGATCACCTGGCGCGAGACGTGGATCGCGGATACGCCGGAGGCCTATTGGTCCTATCTGCGGCGTTATCCACGCGGCCCGCATGTCTGGGATGCCCGCCGCCGTCTCGAGCATTTCGACGCAGCGCTCGAGCCGCCTCCGTCCTTCACCGTGATCGAGTATGACGTGCCGCCGCCACCGCCGCCGGAAATCGTCTATATCGATCGGCCCGTTCTTTATTTCGATGATGCCGATTTCGGCTATGCACCACCGCCGCCGGTTGTTTTCCTGGCGCCGCCGCCGCCGGATTTCGTCGTGTTGGCGCCACCGCAGCCCTCGGTCGACCTTTACGTCCTGCCGGCGCCGGTCTTCGTTCCGGTTCCGGGCTGGGTGCTCCCGCCGCGCGATATCGCCCCGCCCGAAAACAACATCATCTTCAACAACATTCATAATACGGTCGAGAACGATACGGTCATCAACAACACGACCGTCAACGAGAACGGGGCTGCACCTGCGGCACCCGGTCTGACGACAGGGCAGAAGCTCGTCGGCGCAGCGGTCGTCGCCGGCGCCGGTGCGGCGGCGCTGCATGTCGCCCTGCCGCCTTCGGTGCAGAAGGCGGCCGTCCTGCAGAAGCAGAACCCGGCGGCGGTGGTAAAGGTGCCCGCAGGTTCCCCCGCCGCACCCTCGGGGCAGCCGCAAGCCGGAAATGCCGGCGCTCATGCTTTGCCCGGTGCTAATGGTCAGCCCTTGCCGACCGTTGGCAAGACCCCGGTCAATAAGGGGCAGGTGCAGCCGAAGCAGGCGCAATCGCCACAATCCGCGCCCAACACTGTGCAAAATCCGGCTGCTGCTGGCGCGAAACCCGCTCCACTGGGTGCGAATGGCAAAGCGCATGCGCTCCCTGGTGCCAATGGCCAGCCCTTGCCGGCTGCCGGCAAGACCCCCGCCAATCAAGGACAGGCGCAGCCGAAGCCGGCCCCACAGGGTGCGAATGGCAGTGTGCATGCGCTTCCGGGAGCGAAGGGTCCGAATCAGGTCGCAAAGACCCCGGCGCCGCAAGTCGCTCCGAACGCGAAACAGAATTCGGTCGCCACAGGGCCGAAGCCGAATGCCCATGGTCAGACGACAAAGCCAGCGGCGCCGGCTATTGCCGCGAAGGCACCTGCCAAGCCAAAGCCTGTCAACAACAATCAGCCGCACGTCGCAGCCGCGCCCCCGCAGCGTGTGAACCCCGTGGCCTCACAGCCGAAGCCGGCGCCGCACGCAACCGCGCAGGCGAGGGCGCCCGCTCCGAAGCCTCAGGCTCAACCGAGACCGCAGCCCCAGCCGAAGGCTGCGCAGCAGGTCAAGAGACCCCCGCCTGCGCCGCCGAAGCCTCCGGAAAAGAAGAAGTGCGGAGCGCCGGGGCTTCCTGCATGTCACTGAACGGTGATTTTGACTGACGATCCGGGGGGCCGCGTATGCGGCCCTTGCTCTTTGAGCGCCAGCCTATCGCGATGACTGGAGCGGACCCGGTGCGCTTAGTGGCTTGCCGGCTGGTGACCGTCGTGATTGAACATGAGTCGCAAGTTTCATGTGTTACCCGAAAAACAGGCAGACGGATGAGCGACGCCATCATACTCGAAACTCCCCGCCTTGTTTTGACGATGTGGAACAAGGGCGATGCCGAGCTGATCAGGCAGCTGCATTCGACGGTCGAAACGACGCGTTATCTCTCCGGAGCGGCGCCATGGACGTTGGAGAAGGCCGAAGAGCGGCTGAAAAGCTGGTTCGGCGAACAAGCGCGCGACGGGGTGACCAAATACAAGATGCTGAGGCGGGACGACGGCCGCTTCATCGGTCGCGCTGGTTTTTCGCGATTTCACGAGGAAAACGGCCGCGGTGAATTCGAACTCGGCTATTCGATTCGGAACGACGCCTGGGGCAATGGTTACGCGACGGAGATCGCCGGCGCGCTGGCGCAATGGTTCTTGCAGCGTGGCTTGGCCGGTCAGTTCATCGCCTTCACACATCCCGAGAATGCGGCGTCGCAGCGGGTTCTGCGAAAGATCGGCATGCAGGATCACCCGCCGATGGTCATCGACGGGATCTCATGCCCAACGTTCAGAATGGCCCGGTAAAGGCGCTTCTCTTACCGGATGCGCTTGGCGGCCGGTTCCGGCACCAGCTCGCCGTTCAGGCGACGATCGAGATAATCTTCGCATTCGCCCAGAAGCGTGTCGACCTGGCCGTTGAAGAAGTGATTGGCGCCCGGCACGATCTTGTGCGTGATCAGGATGCCCTTCTGCGTCTTCAGCTTCTCCACGAGGCCGTTGACGTCCTTTTCCGGAGCGACCTTGTCCGCATCGCCGTTGATGATCAGGCCGGACGAAGGGCAGGGAGCAAGGAAGGAGAAATCGTAGATATTCGGCTGCGGCGCGATCGACATGAAACCTTCGATTTCAGGACGGCGCATCAGCAGCTGCATGCCGATCCAGGCGCCGAAGGAATAGCCGGCAACCCAGCAGCTTTTGGAATCGGGATGGAGGCTCTGGACCCAGTCGAGCGCCGATGCGGCATCGGAAAGCTCGCCGGCGCCGTGATCGAATTCGCCCTGACTGCGGCCGATGCCGCGGAAGTTGAATCGGAGGGTCGTGAAACCGCGCTTCTGGAACATATAGAAGAGCTGGTAGACCACCTGATTGTTCATGGTGCCGCCAAACTGCGGGTGCGGATGGAGAATAATTGCGATCGGGGCGCTTTTTTCCTTAGAGGGCTGATAGCGGCCTTCAAGGCGGCCTGCGGGGCCGTTGAAAATAACTTCGGGCATCGATACTCCGGCTCTTCTTTTTCTGCGTTCAAACCCAACGGCACGCAGCAAGTTGACTTGACGAATGCGCTCATCTTTTCTAGAACGCAGTTTAGAACAATTCGAAACTTGATGCGGTGTTCCGCGCGTTGTGTGTGCAACGATTTATGGAACGTGTCATAAGGCATGCCCGGCTGAAATTTCAAGGAAAATGAGCCGGACGCAGCAAAGCAACGTCAGGCAGGAAGAAGATCATGGCGGCAACGCGCCTTTATCTCGACTGGAATGCCACCGCGCCGCTTCATCAGGCCGCGCGGGATGCGATGCTACGTGCGATGGATATTCAGGGCAACCCCAATTCCGTGCATGGGGAAGGTAGGGCGGCACGTGCTGCCGTCGAGGCCGCGCGCCGGCAGGTTGCAAGCCTGACAGGCGCTGCTCCGGCCCATGTCGTTTTCACCAGCGGCGCCACCGAGGCGGCCAATATGGTGTTGACGCCGGAGTTTCGCATGGGGCGGACGCCGCTTGCCGTCAGCCATCTCTATGTATCGGCCGTCGAACATCCGGCCGTGCGCGAGGGTGGCCGGTTTCCGAAGGACAGAATCGGCGAAGTGCCGGTGACATCGGGCGGCATGATCGATCTTACGGCCCTTGAAGCGGTGCTTTCTGCGCATGACAAGGCGAGCGGGCTGCCGATGGTCGCGATCATGCTCGCCAACAACGAGACAGGGATTCTTCAGCCTGTCGATGAAGCGGCCAAGCTCGTTCAGGCGGCAGGCGGCATATTCGTCGTCGATGCCGTGCAGGCAGCCGGCAGGGTGGCGATCGATATCGAAGCGATCGGCGCGGATTTTCTGATTGTCTCGTCGCACAAGATCGGTGGGCCCAAAGGAGCCGGGGCGCTGATCTCGCGCGGCGAAGTGCTGATGCCGAAGCCATTGATCCATGGCGGCGGCCAGGAAAAGGGGCATCGCTCCGGCACGGAAAACGTGCTTGCCATCATCGGCTTCGGTGCCGCCGCCGAGGCAGCGCTTGTGGACTTCGATGGCCGCAATGCCAGAATCGGCGCGTTGCGCGATCGGCTGGAAGAAGGCATGCGGCTTGCCGCGCCCGATATCATCATTCACGGTGAGGGCGGAGCGCGCGTGCCGAATACCAGCTTCTTCACGCTGCCGGGATTGAAATCCGAGACAGGGCAGATCGCCTTCGATCTCGAAGGTGTCGCCATTTCGGCCGGGTCTGCCTGCTCGTCGGGCAAGGTCGGCGAGAGCCATGTGCTTGTCGCCATGGGATGCGATCCGAAGCTCGGAGCGCTTCGGATTTCGCTCGGCCCCGCCACGACCGAAGCGGACGTAGATCGCGCCATAGCGGCCCTTGCCCGCATTGCGGGCCGCCGCAAACTGGCGGGTGCCGCGGCCTGACGGCCACAATTTTGCGGAAACGGAAATTTCCGCTTGCCAAGTGGGCTGAAAAGTCCCCTTTGGCCGACTACATAGAGGGTAGACATAAGTCTGCCGCAACGTTGACAAGCTGCCGGACCTTGGATCCGGCGAGATTGGAGAACGAAATGCCTGCAGTCCAAGAAACGGTCGATCAGGTTCGCCAGATCGACGTGGACCAGTATAAGTATGGTTTTGAAACTACCATCGAAATGGACAAGGCTCCGAAGGGCCTGTCCGAGGATATTGTCCGCTTTATTTCCGCCAAGAAGCGGGAGCCGGAATGGATGCTGGAATGGCGTCTTGAGGCGTATCGCCGCTGGTTGACCCTGGAAGAGCCCACCTGGGCTCGCGTCGACTATCCGAAGATCGATTTCAACGAAATCTACTATTACGCTGCGCCGAAGAGCACGTCCGGCCCGACCTCGCTCGAGGACGTCGATCCGGAGCTCTTGAAGGTATATGAGAAGCTCGGCATTCCCTTGCGCGAGCAGGAGATCCTTGCCGGAGTCAAGCAGTCGAGGATCGCAGTCGATGCCGTGTTCGATTCGGTTTCGGTGGTTACCACCTTCAAGGAAGAGCTGAAGAAGGCCGGCGTGATCTTCATGTCGATCTCGGAAGCGGTCCGCGAGCATCCCGATCTCGTGCGCAAATATCTCGGCACCGTCGTTCCGACATCAGACAATTTCTACGCGACGCTGAATTCCGCTGTCTTCACCGACGGCTCCTTCGTCTTCGTGCCGAAGGGTGTTCGTTGCCCGATGGAATTGTCCACCTACTTCCGCATCAACGAGAAGAATACCGGCCAGTTCGAGCGGACGCTGATCATTGCCGAAGAGGGAGCTTATGTCTCCTATCTCGAAGGTTGCACGGCGCCGCAGCGCGACGAAAACCAGCTGCATGCGGCCGTCGTCGAACTCGTCGCGCTCGATGATGCCGAGATCAAGTATTCGACGGTTCAGAACTGGTATCCGGGCGACAAGAACGGCAAGGGCGGCATCTACAACTTCGTCACCAAGCGTGGCGATTGCCGCGGTCATCGCTCCAAGATTTCGTGGACGCAGGTCGAGACCGGTTCGGCCATCACCTGGAAGTACCCGTCCTGCATTCTGCGCGGTGACGACAGCCGCGGCGAGTTCTACTCGATCGCCGTTTCCAACGGCCATCAGCAGGTCGACAGCGGCACCAAGATGATCCACCTCGGCAAGAACACGTCGAGCCGCATCGTGTCGAAGGGCATCGCTGCCGGCGTCTCGCAGAACACCTATCGCGGCCAGGTCTCGGCTCACCGCAAGGCGACGAACGCGCGTAACTTCACGCAGTGCGATTCGCTGCTCATCGGCGACAAGTGCGGCGCGCACACAGTGCCCTACATCGAAGCCAAGAACTCGACGGCGCAGTTCGAGCATGAAGCCACGACGTCGAAGATTTCCGAGGACCAGCTGTTCTATTGCCTGCAGCGCGGCATCCCGACCGAAGCAGCGATCGCTCTGATCGTCAACGGCTTCGTCAAGGAAGTCCTGCAGGAACTGCCGATGGAATTCGCCGTCGAAGCGCAGAAGCTGATCGGCATCTCGCTCGAAGGCAGCGTCGGCTGACGCTCGCATAGAAAATTAGCTTTGGCGCACCAGCCGCGCCCTACGTTCATTCCTTCGTTAGGATTCTACAATGCTTGAAATCAAGAACCTGCATGCCCGCATCGCCGAAGACGGCACCGAGATCATCCATGGCCTGAATCTTACGGTGAAGGCGGGTGAAGTCGCTGCCATCATGGGGCCGAACGGCTCCGGCAAATCGACGCTGTCCTATATCCTCGCCGGCCGCGACGACTATGAGGTCACCGAGGGCGACATCCTCTACAACGGCGAGAGCATTTTGGAGCTCGACGCTGCCGAGCGCGCCGCCAAGGGCATTTTCCTTGCCTTCCAGTATCCGGTCGAAATCCCTGGCGTTGCCACGATGCAGTTCCTGAAGGTAGCGCTCAACGAGCAGCGCAAGGCGCGCGGCGAAGACGAGCTGACGACGCCGGATTTCATCCGCCGGGTCAAGGAAGCAGCGGCCAAGCTGCAGATCAACATGGATATGCTGAAGCGTCCGCTCAATGTCGGCTTCTCCGGCGGCGAGAAGAAGCGCGCCGAAATCCTGCAGATGGCGCTGCTGCAGCCGCAGCTTTGCGTGCTCGACGAGACCGACTCCGGCCTCGATATCGACGCTCTGAAGATCGTCGCTGATGGCGTCAACGCGCTGCGCTCTCCGGATCGCGCCGTGATCGTCATCACCCATTACCAGCGCCTGCTGGATTACATCGTTCCGGACACCGTTCACGTCCTCTACAAGGGCCAGGTGATCAAGTCCGGCGACAAGACACTGGCGCACGAACTCGAAGCCAATGGATATGCCGACATCATCGGGGCTGCGGCCTGATCGGGCGGAAAGGATACGTCGATGAACATTCAGACGACGAACCGCCTGACATCAGCCGAAACGGCGTTGATCGAGGCGTACAACGACCAGCTTGGCGATCTGCCGGGTGACGGTGAAGTTTTCGCCGTTCGTGACCGCCTGCTTGATGATCTGAAGACCGCGGGCTTGCCGACGCGTCGCATCGAGGCCTGGCATTACACCGATTTCAAGAACCTGCTGCGTCTGGTTCCGACCGATATCGGCAAGGGTCTTGCGGAAGCTTTGGCCCCGACGGTGGAGGGGGCTTCGGTGCTTTCCGTTCTCCAGGGCAAGGCGAGCGAGAAGGCTGCCGTCAAGGGGCTGACGATCGGCCGCTACGCCGATAGCCTGATCAGCGGCACAGCCGCCGCCGGTCTGGAGGCGCTCGACAAGGACGATGCCATCGGGCGCATCAATGCCAGCTTCGTGCGCGATGGCTATGTCGTCGATTTCCCTGACGGTACCGAGCTCGACGCGCCGCTGGAGGTTCAGTTCATTCATGCCGGCGGGCAGAATCACAGCCGCCTCCCGGTCTCCTTCGGTGCCGACGTCAAGGCGACGGTCATCGAGCGCCACCAGGCTGTCGAAGGCGCTGCCGCGCTCGTCTCCTCGGTGAGCGAAGTCAAGATCGGCGCGCGCGCCGAAGTGACCTGGATCATCCTGCAGGAGCAGGGCAGCGAGGATACGCATCTCGGCCAGATCCGCATCGATCTGGGCACGGACGCCAAGCTGAGGCTGTTCGTCATCAATGCCGGCGGCAAGCTGGTGCGCCAGGAGCTGTACATCAAGGTAACGGGCGAGGGCGCCGACCTGACGCTGCGCGGCATCAACCTGCTCGGTGGCGATACGCATACCGACGTGACGATGGTGCTTGGTCATGATGTTCCGAACACCGGATCGACCGAAGTCATTCGCAATGTCGTGTTCGACCGGGCGCGCGGTGTCTTCCAGGGCATGATCCGGGTCGCACCGGATGCGCAGAAGACCGATGCCAAAATGGCCTGCAACACGCTGCTGATGTCCGACGATGCCGAATTTTCGGTCAAGCCGGAACTCGAAATCTTCGCTGACGACGTGCAGTGCGGCCATGGCGCCACTGTCGCCGATATCGACCGCAACCATCTCTTCTATCTGATGGCCCGCGGCGTTCCGGAGAACAAGGCCCGCGCCATGCTGGTCAACGCCTTCGTGGCCGAGATCGTCGAGGAACTGGAAGACGAAGCCCTGGTCGAGGCGCTGGAAGGCGTTATCTCTGCCTGGCTGGAAAAGCACGCCTGATTGGAGGCAAAGCTCGTGGACAAGATCATGCCTGCAACGGCCTATGACGTCGAAGCTATTCGCCGGGATTTCCCGATCCTGGCGAAGACGGTGCATGGCAAGCCGCTTGTTTATCTCGACAATGGCGCATCGGCGCAGAAGCCGCAGATCGTCATCGATGCTATCTCGCATGCCTATTCCAGCGAATACGCCAATGTGCATCGTGGCCTGCATTTCCTCTCCAATGCCGCCACCGAAGCTTATGAGGCAGCGCGCGAAAAGGTGCGCCGTTTCCTGAATGCGCCGTCGGTGGACGATATCGTCTTCACGAAGAACTCGACCGAGGCAATCAACACGGTCGCCTATGGCTGGGGCATGCCGAAGCTGAGTGAAGGCGACGAGATCGTCGTCTCCATCATGGAGCATCACTCCAACATCGTTCCCTGGCACTTCATTCGTGAAAGACAGGGCGCAAAACTCGTCTGGGTGCCTGTTGACGACGAAGGCGCGTTTCATATCGAGGATTTCGAGAAAAGCCTGACGGAACGGACCAAGCTCGTCGCCATTACCCACATGTCGAATGCGCTCGGGACCATCGTTCCGGTGAAGGAAGTCTGCCGCATCGCGCATGAGCGGGGCATTCCGGTGCTGGTCGACGGATCGCAGGGCGCCGTGCACCTGCCTGTCGATGTGCAGGATATCGATTGCGACTGGTACGTCATGACCGGTCACAAGCTCTATGGTCCCTCCGGCATCGGCGTTCTCTACGGCAAGAAGGAGAGGCTCGCCGAGATGCGGCCTTTCCAGGGCGGCGGCGAGATGATTTTCGACGTGACCGAGGAAAACGTCACCTATAACGACCCGCCGCATCGCTTCGAAGCCGGCACGCCGCCGATCGTGCAGGCGATCGGGCTTGGTTTCGCGCTCGACTACATGGAGAGCATCGGCCGCGAGGCGATCGCCCGACATGAGGCCGATCTTGCGGCCTACGCGGCGGAGCGGCTGCGGGATATCAATTCGCTGCGAGTTTTCGGCACGGCACCCGGAAAAGGTGGTATCTTCTCCTTCGAACTCGCGGGTATCCACTCCCATGACGTGTCGATGGTGATCGACCGTCAGGGGGTTGCAGTGCGCGCGGGGACGCATTGCGCCCAGCCGCTCTTGAAACGCTTCGGCGTCACCTCCACATGCCGTGCATCGTTCGGCTTGTACAATACGCGTGCCGAAGTGGATGCTTTGGCGGATGCGCTGGAATATGCGCGCAAGTTCTTCGCCTAAGGAGGCAAGCGATGTCACTCGACGAAAGCGAACAGAAGATCGATGTACGCGAAGGGATCGTGCATTCCAGCATTCCCGAGGGTGAGCTGGCTCGCCTCAGCGACGACATCATCGCCGCGCTGAAGACTGTCTACGATCCGGAAATTCCGGCGGATATCTTCGAACTAGGTCTGATCTACAAGATCGATATCGAAGACGACCGCATGGTGAAGATCGTCATGACGCTGACCGCGCCCGGTTGCCCGGTTGCCGGCGAGATGCCGGGCTGGGTCGAAAACGCGGTCGGCGCGGTCGAAGGCGTTTCCGGCGTCGACGTCAGCATGACCTTCGATCCGCCGTGGAGCGCGGACCGCATGTCGGAAGAAGCGCAAGTGGCCATCGGCTGGTATTGAAGCTTTAGGCCGCCGGCTTTACATTAAGACTCGAAGCGCCGGATCTTGACCCCGGTTGCGGAAGGAGAATGAGCCCATGGGCTTTGCAGTGATGACTATGACCGATACCGCGGCTGCGCGCGTAAAGGCGATCGTCGAGAATTCCGGATCCGATGCCAAGGGCGTTCGCGTCGGCATCAAGAAGGGCGGCTGCGCGGGGATGGAATATACCATCGACCTGGTAAGTGAGCCGAACCCCAAGGATGATCTGATCGAGCACGACGGCGCCAGGGTCTGGGTCGAGCCGTCGGCCGTGCTTTATCTGCTCGGCACCGAAATGGGCTTCGAGACCACGACCTTGCGTTCGGGCTTTACGTTCACCAATCCGAACCAGACATCTGCTTGCGGCTGTGGCGAGTCCGTCGAATTGAAGCCTGCAGATCTTGCCGCCCTGGCGGCGCAACGGCAGGCCGTTCAGCCCGCTTAAAGCGGATTTTGTCGTTATTTCACCTCAGAGCGTGTTGGATTCTCAATGTGCGGCCGGCACCGGCGTCAGCTTGAGTCCGAGCGCCTTGACGACTTTCAGGATCGTCGCGAATTCCGGATTTCCCTCGCCGCTCAGCGCTCGATAGAGCGCCGAGCGGTTCATGCCGACATCCTTGGCAAGCTTGCTCATATTGCGCGTGCGCGCCACTTCGCCCAATGCCCTGGCAATGGAGGACGGATCGTCGGTCTCAAAGGCGGCCGCGATGTAGCTGTCGGGATTATCCGTATCAAAGGGATTTTCCTCGTTCATTTCATATGCCTTTCCGTATGAGCCAGTCGCGGATGATGTCGGCCTCGTCTTGATGGAGGCCATGATCGGTCGGCAGCACAAGAGCGCTGACATCCGCGCCGGCGTTTGCAAATTGTTGTCTCACGAGTTCCGCGTCGCCAGGCTCCCGCCGTTGATCGTTCTCGCCTGAGATGATCAGGATCGGCAGCGCGGGCATCGACGGGAACTCTGCGTCAGGTGCCGGTGAAAGAGGCCGCATCAAGATTGCTGATGATGCGAGCCCGGGCCGTCGCTGAAGGATCGATGCTGCCATGATGGCGCCATTGGAGAAACCGAGCAGAACTGGCGGCTGCGCGAGCAGCTTTCGCTCTATCGCCGTTGTAATGAACCGACAGAGCCTATCCGTCTGGCTGTCGAGGTCGACATGATCCAGGCTGCGGTCGGGATTGCGGCGGAAGAAGGCGAACCCTTCTTCCCATTCGACAGAGCCGCGCAGCGCCATGTACGGCCGCTGCGGCGCAACCGCATCCGCAAGCGGGATGAGAGCGGCCTCATCGCTGCCGCTGCCGTGCAGCAGAAGCAGCGGAGAGGAGGAATGCTCCGCCCGCCCGGCGATGAAATGAAAATCCGGCCATTCCGGCATAGTGTCTGACTTCCAAGGCCTCATGGCGCGTCATAAAAAAACGCCGCGCATCCGGTGGGACGCGCGGCGTTTTCATAGACAAGTTTCACAATAGATTTATGTCGGCTTTTCGCGAAGCGACTGAACCGCTTCGCTTTTTCGCAAAAAAATCTACTCGGCCGCCTCTGCGTAGGATTCCACCGGCGGGCAGGTGCATACCAGATTGCGATCGCCATAGACGTTGTCGACGCGATTGACCGGCGACCAGTATTTGTCGACGCGGAACGCGCCGGGCGGGAAGCAGGCCTGCTCGCGGGAATAGGGGCGGTTCCATTCGCCGACGAGGTCTTCCACCGTATGCGGCGC
Source organism: Rhizobium sp. SG570 (assembly GCF_012275345.1). Lineage (NCBI taxonomy): Bacteria > Pseudomonadati > Pseudomonadota > Alphaproteobacteria > Hyphomicrobiales > Rhizobiaceae > Rhizobium > Rhizobium sp. SG570. The sequence continues at coordinate 190,300 of NZ_JAAZQI010000012.1, forward strand.
GTTCTTCAGCGGATTGTCGGTCTTGTCCATCCGGCCTTCCTCGATGGCGCGGGCTTCCTCGCGGATCGCCAGCATCGCTTCGCAGAACCGGTCGAGTTCAGCCTTGGTTTCCGATTCGGTCGGCTCGATCATCAGCGTCCCGGCAACCGGCCAGCTCATGGTCGGCGCATGGAAGCCGCAATCGATCAGACGCTTGGCAACGTCATCGACGGTAACGCCGGCGCTGTCCACCAGCGGGCGCGTATCGATGATGCATTCATGCGCCACGCGTCCGGTCTTGGACTTGTAGAGCACGTCATAGGCGCCCTTCAGCCTGGCGGCGATATAGTTGGCGTTGAGGATCGCCACCTTGGTCGCCTGCGTCAGCCCTTCGCCGCCCATCATCAGGCAGTAGCTCCACGAGATCGGCAGGATGGAGGCCGAACCGAAGGCCGCGGCCGAGACCGCGCCGCTGCGACCGTCCGTCTCCGGATGGCCGGGCAGGTGAGACGCCAGATGCGCCTTGACGCCGATCGGGCCCATGCCGGGACCGCCACCGCCATGCGGGATGCAGAAGGTCTTGTGCAGGTTGAGGTGGCTGACGTCGGAGCCGATGTCGCCGGGGCGGGAGAGACCGACCATGGCGTTCATGTTGGCGCCGTCGAGATAGACCTGGCCGCCATGCTTGTGCACGAGATCGCAGATCTCCTTCACCGTCTCTTCGAAAACGCCGTGCGTCGAAGGATAGGTGATCATGCAGCAGGAGAGGTTGCCGGCATATTGCTCGGTCTTGGCGCGGAAATCGGCCATGTCGATATCGCCGTCGTCGCTGACCTTGACGACCACCACCTTCATGCCCGCCATCTGCGCCGAGGCCGGGTTGGTGCCATGCGCCGAAGTCGGGATCAGGCAGATATCGCGATGACCCTCGCCATTGGCGATATGGTAGTTGCGGATGGTGAGCAGGCCGGCATATTCGCCCTGCGCGCCGGAATTCGGCTGCATGGAGAAGGCATCGTAACCGGTCACGGCGCAGAGCTTCTCCGTCAGATCGTCGATCATTTCGCGGTAGCCCAGCGCCTGATCGGCCGGCACGAAAGGATGGATATCGGAGAATTCCGGCCAGGTGATCGGCAGCATTTCCGCCGTAGCGTTCAGCTTCATCGTGCAGGAGCCGAGCGGGATCATCGAGCGGTCGAGAGCCAGGTCACGGTCGGAGAGCCGGCGGATATACCGGGTCATCTCGCTTTCCGCGCGGTTCATGTGGAAGATCGGATGCGTCAGGTATTCGCTGGTGCGCAACAGGGTCTTCGGCAGGCGGTAGGACGGCTCGAAATCGGCGATGCGGAAATCGCCGCCGAAGGCACGCCAGACGGCTTCCAGCGTCGCCGGGCGCGTGCGCTCGTCGAGGCTCATGCCGATCTTCGTCTCGCCGACCTTGCGCAGGTTCACACCCTCGGCGACGGCGGCACGCAGGATGAGACCCTGCATATGGCCGACTTCGACTGTGATCGTGTCGAAGAAGTTTTCCGGCTCGACGGCATAGCCGAGCTTTTCCAGCCCCTTGGCCATCAGGACGGCCTTCTGGTGGACCTGCTGGGCGATGGCCTTAAGGCCCTGCGGACCGTGGAACACGGCGTACATCGAGGCCATGACAGCGAGCAGCACCTGCGCGGTGCAGATATTCGACGTCGCCTTTTCGCGGCGGATATGCTGTTCGCGGGTCTGCAGCGACAGGCGGTAGGCACGATTGCCCCGCGCATCGACGGAGACGCCGACCAAGCGGCCCGGCATGGAGCGCTTGTAAGCGTCCTTGACAGCCATGAAGGCCGCGTGCGGACCGCCATATCCCACAGGCACGCCGAAGCGTTGGGAGGAGCCAATGGCGATATCGGCACCCATTTCGCCGGGCGATTTCAACAGCGTCAGCGCCAACAGATCGGTCGCGACGACGGCGATGGCGCCTGTCTGGTGCAATCTGGAGATCAGCCCGCTAAAGTCGTTGAGGCGACCGTGCGTGCCCGGATACTGGAAGATCGCGCCGAAGACATCGACCGGATCGAGGTCGGTGAAGGGGTTGCCGAGGATAACGGTCCATCCGAGCGGCTCGGCGCGGGTCTTGATCAGCGCGATGGTCTGCGGATGGCACTCGGCATCGACGAAGAAGGCCTTGGCCTTCGATTTCGCCACGCGCTCCGCCATTGCCATGCCTTCGGCCGCAGCAGTCGCTTCATCGAGCAGCGAGGCATTGGCGACATCGAGGCCTGTGAGGTCACTGATCATCGTCTGGTAATTCAGCAGCGCCTCGAGGCGGCCCTGGCTGATTTCCGGCTGGTAAGGGGTATAGGCGGTGTACCAGGCGGGATTTTCCAGGATATTGCGCTGGATGACCGGCGGCGTGATCGTGCCGTAATAGCCCTGGCCGATCAGCGAGACGAGGACCTTGTTCTTGTTGGCGGTCTCGCGCAATCTGTCGAGCGCCTCGCGCTCGGTCATCGGTGCACCCCAGGCGAGCGGCGTCTTCTGGCGAATAGCAGGCGGCAACGTCGCGTCGATCAGGCCGTCAAGGCTGTTGTAGCCGATCACGCCAAGCATATCGGTCATCTCTGACGGAGATGGGCCGATATGGCGACGATTGGCAAAATCGTAGGGCTGGTAGTCGGTAAATTTGAATTCCGTAGGCGTTGTCATTATCCGATCAGCTCCTTGTAACCGGATTCATCAAGAAGACCATCAACATCACTCACGTTCTTCAGCTTCAGCTTGAAGAACCAGCCAGCCCCCATCGGATCGGAATTGACGAGTGCCGGATCGGCGGTGATGGCTTCGTTGACGGCTGTGATTTCTCCGTCGAGCGGACAATAGACTTCGGAAGCCGCCTTGACGGATTCGACTGTTGCCGCATCGTCGCCCTTCGAGAAGCTGGCGCCGACTTCAGGCAGTTCCACGAAAACCAGATCGCCGAGTTGCTCGGCGGCATGCGCCGTGATGCCGACCGTTGCGACGTCGCCATCGATGTTCAGCCACTCATGTTCTTCGGTGAATTTCAGCATGGATAATCCTCTCTGGAAAAGACGTTCAGCGTTTGTAGGTAGGCTTGACGAAAGGCAGGGCGCTGACGGCGACGGGCAGGTATTTGCCGCGCACCTCGGCGTAGACGGTCGTGCCGGCCGATGAGAATCTCGTGGGCACATAGCCCATGGCGACGGGGGATTCCACGCTCGGGCCGAAGCTGCCCGAGGTAACCTCGCCGATCTCGGTCTTGCCCTCGGCATCGGCATAGAGCTTGGCATGACCGCGCACGGGCGCCTTGCCTTCCGGCTTCAGGCCGACGCGGCGGCGCGGGGCACCACCATCGAGTTCGGCGAGAATGCGGGACGCGCCGGGAAAGCCGCCGGCGCGGGTGCCGCCGGTCTTTCGAGCCTTCTGCATGGCCCATTCGAGCGCGGCTTCGACCGGTGTCGTGGTCTGATCGATATCATTGCCATAGAGGCAAAGCCCGGCTTCGAGGCGCAGCGAGTCGCGGGCGCCGAGGCCGATCGGCTGCACATCCGGGTGTTCGAGCAGCCGCTTGGCGATATCCTCGGCCTTGTCGGCCGGTACGGAAATCTCGAAACCGTCTTCGCCGCTGTAGCCGGAGCGCGACACGAGGCAGGAAACGTCGTGCAGGCGACAATGGCGCACATCCATGAATTTCATGTAGGCAATGTCGGCCCAGAGCTCCGCAAGCACGGAAACGGCGCGCGGTCCTTGCAGGGCAATCAGCGCGCGATCAAGTAAGGTAACCTCACAGCTATCGCCGATATGATCTTGAAGATGCTTGAGATCCTGCTCCTTGCAGGCAGCGTTCACGACGACGAAGAGATAATCATCCACATGGGTGATCATCAGATCGTCGAGGATGCCGCCGTTGTCGTCGGTAAAGAAGCCGTAGCGCTGGCGATCTTCCGCGAGGCCGAGGATATCGACCGGCACGAGGCTTTCCAGCGCGAGCGCCGCGTCCTCATATTTGCCGGAACGGGCGCGGATCGTCACCTGACCCATATGCGACACGTCGAACAGGCCGGCGGAAGAGCGGGTCCAAAGGTGTTCCTTCATGACACCCGCGGCATATTGCACGGGCATGTCGTAGCCGGCAAACGGCACCATGCGGGCGCCGAGCGATACATGCAGGTCGTAAAGGGGTGTCTTCTTGAGGGCAGCGGTCTCGTCCAATGACGCCTCCGGGTTTTGCGCTCATATCCGAGCGCAGAGCTCACAATTTCGGCACGGTTGCGCCTGACGATGAGCCCCCTCTGTCTGTTTGCCTGAGATTGTTATCCCTTCGGCGAACGCTTGCGCGTTTCTCTCCAGAGTTCCGTCTGCCCCTTGCTGGTCCTTTGGGCCTGAGAGTTTCCGGGGCGGTTGCTCCTTCGGCACCGGCTTGCGCCGGATTCTCCCAACAAGGTCGAGTGTCATTATCTGGTAGTCGAGAGAGATGGCAAGGGGCAAATGTCGCCGCTGAACAAATTTTTGTCGCGCGCTTCCATCGGTCATCCCGCGAGTGAAAGCGGGGGCTTTGCAACGAGGTTGCGAAAGGCTATCCCTTCGGGTCGATAGAGGAGCTGGGCAGGAGAGAATGATGAACCGTTGTCAGGTCGCAGCATTGCTGATGTCAGCAGCAGCACTTTCGCTTTCGACAGGCGGCGCAATGGCCCAGCAGAGCGGCGACATGAAGGGCATGGCCGGGATGCATATGGATGCGCAGGCGGCGCCATCCGGTTCAGCCACCGGTAAGCTCGGCGATCTCGACATCAGCGGCGGTTATGTCCGCGCCATGCTGCCTGGTCAACCGGTTGGCGGCGGCTACATTACCATCCACAATGGCGGCAAGGCCGACGACACGCTGACATCAGTCATATCCTCGGCTGCGGGCAAGGTGGAATTGCACGAGATGAAGATGGACGGCGAGATCATGAAGATGCGCGAGATCAAGGGTGGTATCGCAATTCCCGCCGGTGCTACCGTGACGCTTTCGCCGAACACGATGCACATGATGTTCAAGCAGGTGAAGACGCCCTTCAAAAAGGGCGGCTCGGTGCCTGTGATGCTGATGTTCGGGAAAGCCGGAATGGTCGATCTCGATCTGCCCGTCGTGTCGGCCAAGGGAAACTGAGCCAGAAAAATATTCGGCCCGGATAATTCCAGTTTCCACTTTTGCTCGAAATGCTCTAAAGCCACGTCGAAAGGCCGGGATATCCGGCTGCGGGGCAGCTGGCCCCGTTATTTGAATTGGCATGATCCCGTCCAACGAGCGTTTGGTATTTTCCGGAGCATGCTGCGGCATTTGAAAGAAGAACAATGGCCGGGATTGAACATATACAGGTCGAGCCTGACGAAGCCGGCATGCGCCTCGACCGCTGGTTCAAGGTACATTTTCCGGGGCTCGGCTTCGGTCAGCTGCAAAAGTTGTTGCGTTCCGGCCAGGTGCGTGTCGACGGCGGTCGCGTCAAGACGGATGCTCGCGTGCAGCCGGGGCAGGTGGTGCGCGTGCCGCCTCTCGATGTTGACGCCAAGGCCCTGAAGAGCGGCCCCATCGGTGGCAATGACCTCAAACACGCCGGCGACGGCGAGCTTCTTGCGCGCATGCTGCTGCACGAAGACGAGAAGGTCTTTGTGCTGAACAAGCCGGCCGGCCTCGCCGTGCAGGGCGGTTCCGGCCTCACCCGTCATATCGACAAGATGCTGGAGGCATGGACGAGCAAGAAGGGCGAAAAGCCACGTCTGGTGCACCGTCTCGACCGCGACACATCCGGCGTCCTCGTCGTTGCCCGCACCCGCGGCGCGGCGCAGAAGCTGACTGCGGCCTTTCGTGAGCGCGACACCAAAAAGACCTATTGGTCGTTGGTCAAGGGTGTGCCGCGCAAGCACGAGGACAAGATTTCGACCTGGCTGGTGAAGGAAGCAACACCCGACGGCGATCGCATGCGCATCGCCAAGCATGGGGAGGAGGGCGCGGATCACGCCATCTCCTATTATCGTGTGCTCGAAATGGCAGCGCAGAGCCTCGCATGGCTGGAGATGGAGCCCTATACCGGCCGCACGCACCAGCTCCGCGTCCATGCGCTGCATATAGGTCATCCGATCATCGGCGATCCCAAATATTTCGATGACGATCCGAACTGGGATTTCCCAGGCGGTGTCCAGAAGCGTCTGCATCTGCATGCCCGCCATATCGATATTCCGCATCCCAATGGCGGCCGCCTGCGCGTTACGGCACCTCTGCCGCCGCACATGGTGCAGACATGGAACCTTCTCGGTCTCGACATGGCATCGGCAGGGGAGCCGGACGACGAATGAAACTCGTTCTTTTCGATTGCGACGGCACGCTGGTCGATAGCGTGCGGCTGATCCACGAGGTCATGGCGCGGACATTCGTTGCCTTTGGCTACAAGCGCCCCGATGTTTCCGCCACCAAGGCGATCATCGGCCTCAGCCTGGATATCGCGGTTTCCCGCATGCAGGGCAAGCCGCATGTCGATGACGAGGCGATTGCCATGACCGCGCACTACAAGTCGATCTTTCCCGGCGTGCGCGACGAGGCGGATATGCAGACGCCGCTCTTCGACGGCATCAAGCCGCTGATCGAGACTCTCGCATCCCGCGACGAATTGCTGCTCGGTGCCGTGACGGGCAAGTCCCGTCGTGGTCTCATCCATATTCTTGAAGCCAACGGTTTTGCGCCCTATTTCGTGGTGTCGCGTACTGCCGACGATTGCCCCTCGAAGCCGCATCCGGCCATGGTGGCGGAATGCTGCGACGAAACCGGCATGGATCCGCACGACACCATCGTCATTGGCGATGCCGTTTACGACATGCAGATGGCAAAGGCTGCCGGCGCGACCGCCATCGGCGTATCCTGGGGTTACGCTTCGGTCGAGGAATTGCTGACTGCCGGCGCCGATGCGATTGCCCACCATCCGAACGACCTGTTGAGCCATATTCTCTGAGGTGACGCCATGCGCGACCTGTTGAACGATCTTTCCGAGGGGCTGAGCCATCCCGATCCGATCCGCCGCGCGCAGATCCAGATGAAGAGACCCTTGCCGAAGCGCTTCTACAAGGACGTGACAATCAACCCGGGCAAGGACGGTCACGCCATTGCGCTCGACGGCAAGGTGGTCAAGACGCCGGCGCGGCATTCTCTGGCCCTGCCGACGGAAGCGCTTGCCAAGCTGGTGGCGGCCGAATGGGCGAGACAAGTCGACGTCATCGATCCAGCAACAATGCCGGTCACCCGTCTGGTCAACAGCGCCATCGATGGTGTGGCGACCGAAAGCCAGGCTGTGTTCGACGAAATCGTGCGCTTTTCCGGCAGCGATCTCCTTTGCTATCGCGCCAATGAGCCGGAGCGGCTGGTCGCGCGGCAGTCGGAGCGCTGGAACCCGGTGATCGAGTGGGCGGCACGCGAGATCGGTGCTCGCTTCATTCTGGCCGAGGGCGTCATTCACCAGCAGCAGCCCCGCGAGGCCATTTCCGCCTTCGCCGCGGCATTGCGCAAATACGATACGCCCATGGAGCTTGCGAGCTTGCATACGATCACGAGCATGACCGGCTCCGCGATCCTGGCGCTCGCCTTTGCCGAGGGCTGGCTGCCGCTTGCCGACGTCTGGTCGTTGGCGCATCTCGATGAAGACTGGACGATCGAACATTGGGGCAGCGATGAGGAAGCCGAGCACCGCCGCGCGCAACGCTTCGAGGAATTTCAGGCGGCAACCGACGTTTTTTCCGCACTGCGCAGTTGAATATTGTTGATTTCCAGTCCTTTATAACAGCCTTCGTATCTTGCGGATTTGGAAGTCGGGGCAGGGATCATGTTGTTGTTGAGGCCGGGGGCCGTATTGGCGCTCGTGGGATGTTTGGCTCTGGCTGCGTGCTCGAGCTGGTCCGTTGATCCTCCTCCTCCAACCTATGACGTTCGCAGCGCGACTGTGGTGGCCGATCAGGCCTTGCCGCCGGTATCGCCGGCGCTGATTGCCGCCACCAATGATCGCGTGAACGCCTCGATCGCCGCAACGGCCCACAGCACGACGTTGCCGCAGGTCGCTATCACCATCCGATTGACCGATGTTCGCAAGGCGCGCGGCTTCAACCGAGATCGCAGCAGCGCCAAGGTCAACATCGACGCAGCGGCGTTGGACGGTGGCTCCGTGGTGGCCATGGCATCCTTTGAAATAAGAACGGTGGCTCCCGATCCTGCCACGGCCGATGAACTGATGGCGGAAGATATCGCTGCTCGCGTCCGCTCCATCTTTTCACTGACCATGCCACGGCTGGCGAACTGAGCCGGCAGCTTCAAACCGCGCTCGCGTCGTGCTAAGCCCGAGCAGCGAAGGAGAGAGGGCCTCATGAAGGAAATTCTGCAGGAACTGGAGCGTCGTCGTGAGGTCGCAAGGCTCGGCGGCGGTCAGGTGCGAATCGATGCGCAGCATGCGCGAGGCAAGCTCACGGCCCGCGAACGCATCGACATCTTCCTCGACGAGGGTTCCTTCGAGGAGTTCGACATGTTCGTCGAGCATCGCTCGACCGATTTCGGCATGGACAAGAGCAAGGTTGCCGGCGATGGCGTCGTGACCGGCTGGGGTACGGTCAACGGGCGCACCGTTTTCATTTTTGCCAAGGATTTCACCGTCTTCGGTGGGTCTCTTTCAGAAGCACATGCGGAAAAGATCACCAAAGTACAGGATATGGCGCTGAAGAACCGCGCGCCCATCATCGGCATCTATGACGCCGGCGGCGCCCGCATTCAGGAAGGCGTGGCCGCACTTGGTGGCTATGCCGAAGTGTTTCAGCGCAACGTGCTTGCATCCGGCGTCATCCCGCAGATTTCCGTCATCATGGGTCCCTGCGCCGGCGGCGATGTCTACTCGCCCGCCATGACCGATTTCATCTTCATGGTGCGCGATACATCCTACATGTTCGTCACCGGGCCGGATGTGGTGAAGACCGTCACAAACGAGACCGTCACCTCCGAACAGCTCGGCGGCGCCTCCGTGCACACGACGAAATCCTCGATTGCCGACGCCGCCTATGACAATGATGTCGATACGCTGCTGCAGGTGCGCCGCCTCGTCGATTTCCTGCCGCAATCGAATACTGCGGCTCTGCCGGAGATCGAGTGCTATCAATCCGTCACCGAGCCCGATACCTCGCTCGACACGCTGATCCCGGCCAATGCCAACAAGCCCTACGACATCAAGGAACTGATCCTCAAGGTGGCGGATGAGGGCGATTTCTTCGAGATACAGGAGAGCTTCGCCAAGAACATCGTCTGCGGCTTCGGGCGGATCGAGGGAGCCACGGTCGGCTTCGTCGCCAATCAGCCGATGGTGCTCGCCGGCGTGCTCGACAGCGATGCGTCGCGCAAGGCGGCGCGCTTCGTGCGTTTCTGCGATTGCTTCAATATCCCGATCGTCACCTTCGTCGATGTGCCCGGCTTCCTGCCGGGAACAGCGCAGGAATATGGCGGGTTGATCAAGCACGGCGCCAAACTGCTCTTCGCCTATGCCGAGGCGACAGTGCCGAAGCTCACCGTCATCACCCGCAAGGCCTTCGGCGGCGCCTATGACGTCATGGCCTCGAAGCATCTGCGCGGCGATCTCAACTATGCATGGCCGACGGCGCAGATTGCCGTCATGGGCGCCAAGGGCGCCGTCGAGATCATCTTCCGCAAGGATATCGCTGATCCCCAGAAAATAGCGGCCCATACGAAGATGTATGAGGACCGTTTCCTGTCGCCCTTCGTCGCAGCCGAGCGTGGTTATATCGACGAAGTGATCATGCCGCGTTCCACCCGCCGCCGGTTGGCGCAGGGCTTGCGGATGCTGCGCAACAAGGACCTGACCAATCCCTGGAAGAAGCACGACAACATTCCACTGTGAGCATGTGACAGCAAGTCACGGATTCCACACGGAAAATTGATTGGACGTCAGAATCCGTGTTTTCACGTTCAGGGGCGGCCGCTCTAATGCTTGCTTCTGGGGGAGTTAAAACTGGAGTTTAAAATGGCGCTTTCCGATCGGCTGAATCAATATCAGCCCTATGCTCTTACTGTATTGCGTGTCGTCACCGGCGTGCTGTTCATCGAACACGGCCTACAGAAGTTTTTCGGCTTTCCGCCCGGGGGCCAATTCCCAAGCCCACTGCCGACCCTGCTTCTGGTTCAGGGTATCATCGAGATCGTCGGCGGTTTGGCAACAATCGTCGGTTTCTTTACCCGCCCCGTCGCATTCATCCTTTGCGGCAACATGGCGGTCGCCTATTTCATGGCGCATTATCCGAAGAATTTCTTCCCGGCCAACAATGGCGGCGACGCAGCTATTCTTTACTGCTTCGTCTTCCTGTTCCTGATCTTTGCGGGTCCCGGCCTTGTGGCCGTCGACAATCGCAAGAAGTAGTCAATGTCATCGCCGGGCTTGGCCGATCGCCATGCCCGGCGAATAATTTTCTCTTTCGCGTGTTGATTCCGTTGTCAGCGGAAAGGGAGCCTTGTCGGCAAGATCTCTTCTGCATTCTATTTCGAACGGAGATCTTCATGTCGGTTTTCGAGCGCTTGTCGCCGTATCAGCCAACCGCACTGGCAATCCTGCGGGTTATTACAGCCCTGTTGTTCATCGAGCACGGCACCCAAAAGCTTTTCGGCTTTCCCCCTGCACCCTTCACGATCACGACATTGTTCTTCGTGGCAGGTGCAATCGAGCTCGTAGGCGGCGTCCTTATCCTGTTTGGGCTGTTCACCCGCCCCATTGCCTTTCTCCTTAGCGGCGAAATGGCGATTGCCTATTTTATGGTGCATATGCAGATCGACTTCTTCCCGGCCAACAATCAGGGAGATGGCGCAGTGCTGTTCTGCTTCATCTTCCTGTTTCTGGTGTTTGCCGGTCCCGGGGATTGGGCGCTGGACAATCGCCAGCGCCGGTGACCGTACCTTGTCAGGTGGCGAGCTTGAGGCCGGCAATGCCTGTGACGATCAGGGCGATGCAGGCCACGCGGACGAGGGTTGCGGGATCGCCGAGCAGCCATATGCCCAACAATACGGTGCCGACCGTGCCGATGCCGGTCCAAACAGCATAGGCCGTGCCCATCGGCAGGGTCTTTACCGCAAGGCCGAGCAGCACAATGCTGATGATCATGGATATGATGGTGAAAGCAGTCGGCATCGGCCGTGTAAAGCCGTCGGTATATTTCAGGCCGACTGCCCAGCCGATTTCAAACAGGCCTGCAAGAAAAAGCAGGAACCAAGCCATGTTACGCTCCTTTATTCAGAGCGAGGCCGTCCCCGCGGATGTTACCGCCGATGAAAGGATATCGGCCGCCGCAGCCGTCTGCGCGGGTTACCATATGCCTCTGCCAAACGAGCTTTTCAAGCTATTGAGCGCATAGCTGCCATGCCACCCGTTTCATGCCAGCCGTTCGGCGTGCCATCTCAGGTGATCATCCATGAAGCTGGAGATGAAGTAGTAGGAGTGGTCATAGCGCTCGTGCATGCGTAGCGTCAGGCCGATGCCGGTGCCTTTGACAGCCTCTTCGAACAGCCAGGGACGCAGGCCGTTTTCAAGGAAGCTGTCGGCCTTGCCCTGATCGATCAGGAACTCCGGGAAGCGGGCGCCGTCCTCGACGAGGGAGCACGCGTCGTATTGTCTCCAGGCCGATTTGTCGGCGCCGAGATATTTGTCGAAGGCCGGAGCCGACCAATCGGCCGTCGAAGGCTGGACGATGGGCGCGAAGGCGGAGCAGCTCCTGAAGCGGTCTGGATTCTTGAGCGCGATGGTCATTGCGCCATGACCACCCATGGAATGGCCGAAAATGCCCTGTTTGCTCATGTCGACGCGGAACTGCTTGGCGATGAGGTGAGTCAATTCCTCCGTGACGTAGGTATACATCCGGTAGTTCTCGGCCCAGGGCATCTCGGTGGCATCGAGATAGAAGCCGGCGCCTTTGCCCATCTGCCAGTTGGTCAATTCATCCGGCACGTCATTGCCGCGCGGGCTGGTGTCCGGGCAGACGACAATCAGGCCGAGCTCGGCAGCCATGCGGCGATACTCACCTTTCTCCATGACATTGGCGTGGGTGCAGGTAAGGCCGGAGAGATACCAGACGACAGGGCGGGGTTCCTTGATTGCCTGCGGCGGCACGAAGACTGCGAACGTCATTTCGCATTTGCAGGCTTCCGATTCGTGCGAAAAGACGCCCTGCATGCCGCCGAAGGCGGTGTTCTGGGAAATGATGTTCAAGACTGGTCTCCAGGCGATGATTGATGTGCTTTTGCACGCCGGCACAGCCGGTCGAAGGTTTCGAGGAAGGTCGAGCGGTCGCGCGGCGAAAAGGCGGCGTTGTATCCTTTGCTCTCGCCGATCTCACGAAGATGCGCGCCGAGATCACGCATGGCGGTTGCCATGCCGATATTGGCGACGTCGAACACCCGGCCGGTCGGCCCGGTCACCAGCGCGCCGGTGGCGACGCAACGCCCGGCGAGCGGCACATCGGCCGTGACGACGATATCGCCGGGACCGGCATTCTCGGCGATCCAGTTGTCGGCGGCATCGAAAGCATTGGAGACGATGACGTTCCGCACCATCGGATCCCGCGACGGGCGCAATCCGGAATTGGCGACAAGCGTCACTTCGATGCCGTGACGTTCGGCAACTTTCAAAATTTCCGGTTTGACCGGACAGGCATCGGCATCGACATAAATCATAGGATACTTCAATAATTCAAATAGCATGCGGTGATTAACTCATCCACCGCATGCAACTCTGTTGGCGGCTATTAGTAAACCACCACGCCCCGGATGCTTTCGCCGGAATGCATCAGCTCAAAGCCCTTGTTGATGTCTTCGAGCGGCATGGTGTGGGTGATCATCGGATCGATCTGGATCTTGCCTTCCATGTACCAGTCGACGATCTTCGGCACATCGGTGCGGCCACGCGCGCCCCCGAAGGCGGTGCCCATCCAGTTGCGACCGGTGACCAGCTGGAATGGACGGGTGGAGATTTCCTGGCCGGCACCGGCAACGCCGATGATAACGGACTTGCCCCAGCCGCGGTGCGAGGCTTCCAATGCCTGACGCATGACCTTGGTGTTGCCCGTGCAGTCGAACGTATAGTCTGCGCCGCCGATCAGGTCGCCGTTGCGCTTCGTCAGGTTGACGAGGTAGGGCACGATGTCGTCACCGACTTCCTTCGGGTTGACGAAATGCGTCATACCGAACTTTTCGCCCCAGGCCTTGCGATCATTGTTGATATCGACGCCGATGATTATGTCGGCGCCGGCAAGGCGCAGGCCTTGAAGCACATTGAGACCGATGCCGCCGAGACCGAAGACGATAGCGGTCGAGCCGATTTCGACCTTGGCGGTGTTGATGACGGCGCCGATGCCTGTGGTGACGCCGCAGCCGATATAGCAGATCTTATCAAAGGGCGCGTCGGGATTGACCTTGGCAAGCGCGATCTCCGGCAGGATGGTGAAGTTGGCGAAGGTCGAGCAGCCCATGTAGTGATGGATCTTGTCCTTGCCGATCGAGAAGCGCGATGTGCCATCGGGCATCAGGCCCTGTCCCTGGGTGGCGCGGATCGAGGTGCAGAGGTTGGTCTTTCGCGACAGGCAGGAATAGCATTCGCGGCACTCCGGCGTGTAAAGCGGAATGACGTGATCGCCCTTCTTCACCGAGGTGACGCCCGGACCGACGTCGACGACGATGCCGGCGCCCTCGTGGCCGAGGATGGCGGGAAACAGGCCCTCGGGATCGGCGCCCGACAGCGTGAAATCGTCGGTGTGGCAGATGCCTGTCGCCTTCACCTCGATCAGCACTTCGCCCGCCTTCGGCCCTTCGAGCTGAACCGTCATCACCTCGAGCGGCTTGCCGGCTTGAACTGCTACTGCAGCACGTACATCCATCGTTTCATCCCTTCCTGCAATGTTTTGGTTCGCGCGGACATTGGCATGGGCGCGCGGGACGGCTCAAGCGAAATTAATGCCGTATTTTGATCAGGCAAACTCCATGATGACGGCATCGACGGCGAGGCTTTCACCGGGCTTGGCGTTGATCTTGCCGACGGTCAGGTCACGTTCGGCGCGCAGAACGTTCTCCATCTTCATCGCCTCGACAATGGCGAGAGTCTCGCCGGCCTTGACTTCCTGGCCCTCGGCGACGGCAATGGCGACGACAAGACCGGGCATCGGGCAAAGGAGCAGCTTCGACGTGTCGGGCGGCAATTTTACCGGCATCAGCTTGTCGAGCTCCGCCTGGCGAGGCGTGAAGATCTTGACCCTGACGGACATGCCTTGCCAGTCGATGCGCAGGCCGTTCAGCACGGGGCGGATCTGGGCAGTGATCCTATGTTTGGCGACTGTGCCAACCCATACGGCGTCGCCCGGACGCCAATCGGTCGCGACCGTCACGGTCTCTCCCCCTATCTGCATGTCCATCTCGAATGGAATGGTCAACACGCCATCCAGCAGCCCCACGGACAGGTAATCGGCGCCGAGCTTGACCACCCAATTCTCCCGCAGCGGTCCCGCCGTGGGGCGCAGCCTGTCGGCATAGCGTTCGCGACGGTTGGATTCGACCAGGCTGCAGGAGAGGGCGATTGCGGCAAGCAGGGCAGCCTGGCTCTCGTCCGGCGCCATCGGAGCAAAACCGTGCGGATATTCCTCGGCGATGAAGCCGGTGGAAAGACGCCCCTCGCGCCAGCGCGGATGCTTCATCAGCGCCGACAAAAACGGCATGTTGTGTTCGATGCCGTCAACGACGAAACCGTCCAGCGCCTCGCCCATGGCCTCGATCGCCTCCAGCCTAGTTGGAGCCCAAGTGCAGAGCTTGGCGATCATCGGATCGTAATACATGGAAATTTCGGCGCCTTCGAAGACGCCGGTGTCGTTGCGGACGACGGATTTGCCGCGCTTGCCTTCGCGCGGCGGATGGTAGTGCGTCAGACGGCCGATCGAAGGCAGGAAATTGCGGTAGGGATCCTCGGCATAGAGGCGACTTTCGACTGCCCAGCCGTTCAGCTTGATGTCTTCCTGCTTGAAAGGCAGCTTTCCGCCGGCGGCGACACGGATCATCTGTTCGACAAGATCGACGCCGGTCACGAGCTCCGTTACGGGATGTTCGACCTGCAGGCGGGTGTTCATTTCGAGAAAATAGAAATTTCTGTCGCGGTCGACGATGAACTCGACCGTGCCGGCGCTCTGATAATCCACGGCCCTGGCGAGCGCAACCGACTGCTCGCCCATGGCCTTTCTTGTTGCTTCATCGAGAAAAGGCGAGGGTGCTTCCTCGACCACCTTCTGATTCCGGCGCTGGATCGAACATTCGCGCTCGCCGAGATAGACGACATTGCCGTGGCCATCGGCCAGCACCTGGATTTCGATGTGGCGTGGGTCGACAACGAATTTCTCGATGAAGACGCGATCGTCGCCAAAGGAGCTTTTCGCTTCCGAACGGGCACGATCGAAGCCGTCGCGCACCTCATCCTTGCTCCAGGCGATGCGCATGCCCTTGCCGCCACCGCCGGCGGATGCCTTGATCATCACGGGATAGCCGATTTCGCCGGCAATCTTTTCGGCATGATCGGCATCATCGATGATGCCGAGATGTCCAGGGACGGTGGAGACCTTGGCGGCATTGGCGAATTTCTTCGATTCGATCTTGTCGCCCATGGCTTCGATCGCCTTCGGCTTCGGGCCGATGAAGACGATGCCCTCTTTTTCCAGCGCCGAGCAGAAGGACGCACGCTCGGAGAGAAAGCCGTAGCCTGGATGAACCGCTTCCGCTCCAGTCTCCTTGCAGGCTGCTATGATCTTTTCAGCAACGAGATAGCTTTCCGCGGCCGGAGCAGGGCCGATATGGACGGCCTCGTCGGCCATCTCGACATGCAGGGCATCCCGATCGGCATCGGAATAGACGGCAACCGTCAGGATGCCCATCCGGCGCGCCGTCTTGATCACGCGGCAAGCGATCTCGCCGCGGTTGGCGATCAGGATTTTCTTGAACATGCGAACTCCGCCCAATACGTCTGCTGTGTCAGTGTTTTAGCCATAAATTGCGCCGTCGGTCCATGTGCAAGATGCGCGTGCTCAAGCGGATTTAGCCGATCGCGACTGCACGCGCTCCCGCCAGATGATGAACAGGCCGGAACCGACGATGATCGCGATGCCGATCCATTTGGAAAGATTGGGAAAATCGCCGAAGATCGCATAGCCGAGGATGGTGGCCGAGATAATCTCAAAATATTGGAAGGGCGCCAGCAGCGACAACGGCGCCAGCCGGAAGGCTCTGACGACGAGCATGTGCGCGTAGCCTGAAATCGAGCCGAGAATCAGCAGGAGCACGAGACCGAGCCCGGAGACGGGCAGGGAAGGCTCGAAATCCGCAATACCGGCCGACGAGCCCGCCAGCAGAGCGAATGTCATGAACAGCGTGCCGCCGACACCGGCCATGATCTGCATCGTCAATGGCGAATCCGCTTCGCCGACCGCGCGATTCATGAACAGATAGAGCGCAAAGAGGAAGGCGCAGGCCACAGGCAGCAGCGCCTTCAATCCGAAAATCTCGAAACTCGGCTGGATGACGATCATCGCGCCGCCGAAACCGACGACGATCGCCAGCCAGCGCCGCCAGCCGACCCTATCGCCGAGGAACAGGGCCGAAAGCGCCGCGAGCATGAACGGCTCGACGAAATAGATCGCAAAGACATCGGCAAGCGGCATGTATTTTACGGCTGCGAAGAAGAGCAGGCTTGCAGCTCCATGCAGAGCGCCCCGCAAGAGGTTCAGCCAGGGCCGCTTGGCTGAGAAAGCCGCCCGGCCGGAAACGGTCACGAGCAGCGGCAGCATGCAGACGATCTGGAAGAAGAAGCGGTAGAACGTCACCTGGCCGGGCGACATGCCTTCGAAACTCGCCATGTATTTGGCGATCGCGTCCATCGTCGGCAATATGATCATGGCACTCGCCATGATCGTCATGCCTTGAAGCGGGTTTTGCTGGGTGGGAGCGGCTGAAGCGACGGACATGGGCTGCCATCAAACACAGGAACGGCATGCAATCAAGAAGCGATCCGATGCGCCGCAAAGTTCAAACTTTGCCAATTGGGACAGATCATGGTGGCGAGATGACGCCCTTAGACCTATCTCAGCCTTCGGAACCGGCTAAAACATAAGCGCGCCGCAGAATTTCGCCGGCGCGGCCAGGAAAGGGATCGCACCGATGTTCAAGACAGAACAAGAGACGACCATTTTTTCGGATGAGGGCGACGATACCCTGGGCGGGCGGCTCTCCATGGCCCGCGACGCCGCCGGCATCAGCTTGGAGACGCTGGCAAGCCAGCTCGGCGTCAGCGAAGAAACGATGCTTGCCTGGGAATCGGACCGATCCGAACCCAAGGCGTCCGCTCTGGTCAAGATGTCGGTTCTATTCGGCGTCTCTCCCGCATGGCTGATGACGGGGGCAGGCGACGGCCCCGGCGAGGATAGTGACGAACGCGCGCTGGAAGCCGTCAGGAACGAGCTTTCCCGTTTGCGGACGGCCCACGAGGAAATCGGCCGGCTGATCGAGACAACCACTCGCCAGATCGAACGGCTCGACCATCAGATCAGGCTGCGCAACGTCAGCAAGGACATTGCGCATTAAGAGTCGTTGACGGTCTCGCCGAATACCTGCTCGAAAGCCTCGCGCAGACGGATATCCGCATCCGCCATCATGACCGGCAGGCCGAGATCGACCAGGCTCGTAACGCCGTAGGCGGAGATCCCGCAGGGCACGATGCCGGAGAAATGGCCAAGATCGGGATCGACGTTGAGCGAAAGGCCATGAAACGTCACCCATTTGCGTACGCGAATGCCAAGGGCGGCAATCTTGTCCTCGGCCATGGTGCCATCCGGCAGCACCGGCCGCTCCGGGCGCCTCACCCAGACGCCGACGCGATCCTCGCGCCGCTCGCCACGAACATTCATCGATTCGAGGGTGCGGATGATGACTTCCTCGAGAGAGGCGACAAAGGCGCGGATATCCTGCCGCCGACACTTCAGGTCCAGCATGACATAGGCCACGCGCTGGCCGGGCCCGTGATAGGTGTATTCACCGCCACGTCCCGTGGCAAAAACCGGAAAACGATCCGGCTCGATGAGATCGGCGGCATTGGCGCTGGTGCCCGCCGTATAGAGTGGCGGATGCTCCACCAACCAGACGAGTTCCGGTGCACGCCCATCGGCTATCGCGGCGACTTCCGCTTCCATGGTCGCCACCGCTTCGTCATAGGGCACCAGGCCATCGGCGATACGCCAGCGTACGGGCGAGGTGCCTTCTACGGGAAACATTTGATGTGAGAGTTCAGTGCGAAGCATGAGCCAGTCCTTTGCGCCCATCCGGCAGACCGCTCATGTGGAAATCCGGCGCGCCGACGGGTTGTCCACATATGGAGGTATTCAGGCGGAAATTCAAACATCTACGGCGCTTGCCAGGTAATTCCGAAGCCGCAATCCGAGGAGCTGTGAAGGAATTTAAAAAAACTGACACATCGCTCTTGTGCCCCCCGGATGCTTTTGCTACATGCAGCCGCGCCGGAGCAATCCGGCCCTACCACGATGCGGTCGTGGCGGAATTGGTAGACGCGCAGCGTTGAGGTCGCTGTGGGGCAACCCGTGGAAGTTCGAGTCTTCTCGACCGCACCAAAGACAACGACGCTGTCGTTGTTCTTCATTCGAAGTGTCCCATCCGAAAAACGCCTGGGACACCTCGACCTCTTCTAGCGCTTCTTGCGCAAGAGTTCGGCCTCAACTTTCCCCGTATAGATTTTGTTAGTTTTGGCTGCACCTGAACTCGGCGAGTTCTTTGCGCACGCTCTGGGCGGATGGCTGGCCTATGCCGGCATCCCGGCACAACATTTGAACCGTGAGCAGTGTGTTCGCAGCGAAGACTGTCGTTGTCGTGGTTTTTGTCGTCTGCGCGCTTGAACTAGCTCGCGCGCTGCGGTCGCGTTGGTCGATCACGCTCAATTCGGAGAGCTTTGAGAAGTGCAGCCCTCTCCATCCGCACTCGGATGTTGCCGGAGCTGATATCGGCGAACACAGTTCCGGTCTTTTCGCTGATTGGGCATTTGAATCGTCTGCGAACTGGTCGATGTCTGATCATTGTCGTCATCCCTGATTGATTTTTGGAGAACCTGACCGGCGCAAAGTATCCGGTGTCGCCGACTTACTACTTCAGTATCGAGAGGCCGGAGAACAGAGCAACAAGCCCAGCTGTGAGAACTGACGTTTCAATCAGGAAAACAGTGCATTGCCGGCGATTGAGTGTGAAATAAAATTGTTTCACGGAAATGCTCCTTTTTATGATTATTTTCTAAGCCTCCGCAGTGTATCATAGATCTATTGGAATTATTTATTATTTTCTGATTTATGCCGAACTGGCATATTTATTGCTGGCGGCATTTTGCGGCCAGGGCCAAAAAACAGTTAAAACAGAGCGGCCTTATTTCATGTGAACTCAATCAGTTAAGCGTGCGCCGATCCGTTCAAGGCCGCTTCGCCATCGTCTTGGTCCGTCAGCTTTGATCCAAGCTTGGCGACCAGCCGCGCGTCATGCCCCTGCTCATTGCGGCGGACGCGAGTGAAAGCTGTTGGCGAAGGTGCTGGATGCGTTCCACGAGGTCGCCGATCGCGGCCCGCGCGTCGCCATCATGGGCGGCAAGGATCGCTTCGATCGGATCGAAATCGGATTCCTCAGGAGCCAGAGGGGATTCGGCACTCATCGACGCACATCTCCGTTCCGTCGCGGAAGGCGGTTCGCATTACCACATTGTCAGTCAATTTCAGGCGGCGTTGAGATCCGCGATTTCACCATGCTGGATCAGCAGGCGAGGGGACGTCATGTCGCCGGTCTCATCGTCAACCATGACCGCGTAGGCAGCCACGCCGACAAAGCGTGACGACATCGCCGTCGCGATCTTTTCGGCGCTCATCGCATTCGAGGCCTGACGCATCTCAGCCGGAACAAGATTTCCGCGGTTCTTTTTGTACGGCAGGACAATGAATTTCTCGGCGATCGCCATGATGTTTTCCTTGATTTGTTCTCAAAATGTTCTCATTCCGAGTCGGAGTCAAGGACCAATGAAAAACTCAATCCCTCTGGCGCGGCTACAGAAGTCGTCTTCGAGGCGTGGCAGCGATTCTAGTGCTCTGGCGGCTTGTCGTTTGATCGTAGCTTTCGCCCATCCAGATAGCCGTGTTCAAAGGCCTTGGCGAGTTTGCTTCCCTCCGGATAAGGATTCCTCTCGCTCTCCTCCTCCCGTTTGCCTGCCTCCGCCCCACGCTCATAGGCTTCCTTTTCGCTATCGTCCGAAGCTTTCAAATCAAGTGGTTGGTTCGGCAGAGGCTGTATCGGGTTAGGCAGTCCGAGTTCCGGAGCCAGGATTGGGGGGGTGGTCGACGTGGGCGTGTTCATGGCTGTATCCTCCTGACGTTGTAACGCGATGCGCAGTCGGGAGTTCCAGCAGGCCATAGGGAAGGTATCTCGACACGCCGAGTTAGCCTGCCCCCTGAGATCAATGAAGGAATTGAACTACCATCAGCGCTACAGTGATTGCGCCTGCACATACCGTCAAAGCGGTCAAAATCGAAGTCGACATCATCTCGCTCCTCGAACATCTTTGCCTCGAACCACAAAGTGAGAGGCTGCTTACATGACCAAAAGCAAGATGTCGCGTGACAAGGGGCGTGACATGGTAGGCATGCGCCGATAGCGCGTGTTTAGTCTTCTCTGCTCTGATGGCTTTTGAATGATTTGCACGCGCCACCGCCCAGCCTGCGGTTCGGCTCTGGGCGCGAAAACAATTCAGGCCAGCTAAATGGCAGGAAGTGTGATTGGTGATCAAGAAATATCCGGTCTAATTCCGGAGCCTGCCGTCAACGACCGGCGGTCGTTTTCACGAGGACGGTGCTTGCGGGTCTTCAACTCGAATCCGTCCAGGCTCAACCGGAAGGTCGCGCTTCAATCCCGCCAGACGATCCATCTCATCTTCCACTTTAAGAAGATCGTGTAACTTCTGGTCGGTGAGAATATTGTCTCGATCTTCATGCGAGGTCATGCGATTGCTCCTTGACCTCTGCAGGCGAGAGCGCGTGTCGCTCTCAGGCCGCTGGTGTCCCGCGGGTTCGGTAACCAGCGATGGCTACACCCTACGCATCCTTAGGGCTAATGGCTAGTCATTTTGCAATAGTTGCCATTTTTCGCGGCGCCTTTGTCTTGCGGCCGGATAGCTGTGCCTTAACGAGAAGGGGCGGCCTAGCTAAGCCGCCCCTTGGTTTTTACTTGCAAACCCGGATGGTCTTGACGATCCACTTTCCATGCACCTTCACCTTGTGATGATCGGTATGGCAAATGGGCTTGTGATGATGGCGAGGAGCCGCGGACGCCTGTCCCGACACAATGATCGTGGAAGCGGCCAAAATAGCTGCGAGGGTGAGTTTATGCATTTTGTAGCTCCAAAAATTTTGAATGCCACCAACGGTTACGCCAACAATGATTAATGAATGATTGTCATTGATCAGGCGCACTTATCATTTGTGCTCGCAAAGAAAATGCCCTGGAAGGGAGAGCATCCAGGGCAAGAGAGGGGAACTGCATTAGAGAGGTTAGGGCGGCGCGTCCGTACTTCAAGTCTTGGGTTCATTGCACGATCTCGTGAACGTCAAATGCCCACTACTCTGCAGCAACTGCCATTTAAAAGCGAATTCCGGTGCAGGATTTCTACCAGGCATGGATTTTCTTAAGTGGGTCCATTGACCCGAAGTACGGTTGAGGTTGCACAATGCCTTAACAGTTCGGAGGTCAAACCGTGACGAAAATACTCAGGGATGATGATTTGGTTGGGAGCGAACTTATGGGCGTTGCAATCAATGCCTTGGATGCCGCTTTCCTTGCCAGAGCTCAGGACCAAATGATATCTCCGCCCAGGCATCACGTCTCGTTTTCGAACCGAGGCGATTTGGTGTTTACAGTCGGCGGAATGTTGGGTGAGAAGCCACTTGCGGGCTTCCGGGTTTATGAAACGTTCGACGGTGTGGAGCATTCACAGATCGTCGCTGTGTGGTCTGTGGAAGACGCGAAGCTCAAAGGAATTGTCTTGGGCGAGCGCCTGGGCAACATACGAACGGGTGCAATTGGCGGCGTCGCGATCCGGCATCTCAGCTCGCCTGATGCCAAAATTGTTGGGATTCTCGGAAGTGGTGCTCAGGCGCGAACTCAACTGGCTGCAGCGACCACCGTCCGGCAAATCACATCGGCACGCGTCTATAGCAAAGACGAGAAAAACCGTACTACCTTTGCCCAGGAGATGGAGCGGGAGCTCGGTATTGAGGTGAGGCCTGTTGGGAGCGTCCTAGACGCTGCGCGTGATGCTGACATCGTTATCTGCGCCACGACGAGCAGCACGCCAATAATACATGCTTCGGATTTGAAGCCCGGTGTGCATGTCAATACCGTCGGGCCTAAAACGCAACGAGGATACGAACTGGGCCTCGATATTGCAGACGTTGCAGATGTGATAGCGACCGACTCCCCCGAGCAGACACGCGCCCACGCTTCTCCCTTCTTTCTCGCTGGCTCCGGCAACGAACATCGGATGGCTGATCTAGCTGACATCATTGCCAAACGGGAGATCGGTCGAAGATCGTCTCAAGACACAACATTGTTTTGCTCGGTCGGATTGGCAGGAACTGAAGTCGTGGTCGCGTCCGCAATAATCGATCTGTTGTGAGCCGTCGAACCCGTGCGCGGATATGTTTCGCCGCGAATCAGACGACGACATGAATTCCCATCAACGGTTGAGAGCGAGGCCAAGCCGCTCTTCCCGATGGCTGTTTTCGTACAGTTTGCGTTCATCTTCGTCCGCATATGGTGTCATCCGTCGCCTCCTAGTCGCGTGTCGATTGACAATCGATGGGGACGATACGATTAATAATTTCGACATTCGTCATAGAGCGGAGGAAATGCCAATGACTAGTCGTGCCATCCTGTTGATGTCTCTAGCATCTCTCACAGTCGTAGGCTCGATCGGCCTCGCTTCGTCAGCTTCTGCGCTAACCATGAAAGAGTGCAGCGCCAAGTATCAGGCAGCCAAGACCGCTGGTACCTTGAACGGCCAGAAGTGGAACGACTTCCGTGCCACTCAGTGCAGTGCGGACGCCAGCGCCACGACGACGACCGCGCCGGCAACGACCGCACCTGCTGCGACGACGCCGCCGAAGACCACGAAGACGACGACCGCTGCGGCCAAGGTCGACGCCAATGAGCCTGACGCCACCAAGCCGCCGGCCAAAGAGCCGGCAAAGCCGACGATGGCTGCCCCGGCCGGCGTCAGCTTCCCGGCAAGCGTTGATCCGAAGTATGCAAGCGAAACCCCCGGCAAGGGCCGTTTCCATACCTGCGTCGACGCATACAATGCCAACAAGGCCAAAAATTCGCTCGGCGGCCTGAAGTGGATCGAGAAGGGCGGCGGCTACTACAGCCTCTGCAACTCCAAGCTCAAGGGCTGATTTCCGGATTGACCGGACGATCGAGCGGGCGCCTTCGTGGCGCCCGTTTCATTTTGAAGCGCTTTCAGCTCCGCATCTTCTCCCATTTCTTTACCAGGCGATCACGCTTGAGTTTTGAAAGCCGCTGGAGCCAGAATATGCCGTCGAGCTGGTCGATCTCATGCTGGATGCAGATGGCCAGAAAACCTTCGGCCGCTGCTTCGTGCGCCGTACCGTCGATATCCTGATAATGAAAACGAATGGCCTTCGGCCTGGTGATCTCTTCGGTCATTCCGGGCATGGAGACACTGCCTTCCACATGCCGCATGGTCTCCTCCGATGACCAGAGGATCTCCGGATTGATGTAGGTGCGGACACTATCCTCGCGACTGAGCTCGATCACGACAACGCGCGTGAGCACGCCGATGTGCGGACCTGTGATACCGACGCCGGGCGCGGCGCGCATCGTGTCCAAAAGATCGACCGTGAACATGCGCAGGTTGTCGTCGAAGACCGTGACCGCCGGGCAGGCGGTTCGAAGCAAGGGATCGGGAAAACGGATGATGGGACGAACCGGCAAAGCGCTCTCTACTGACTGGACGAAATGCTGATTGGCTTAGAATAGGGGCAAGGAAGAGACGATGCCATCGTCTTCGACGATCAAAGACGAAATATCAGCAATTCCGCCTATCCGATTGTTGACAGTGAGTTTTTTCCCTTCACTCTGAGGGATGGAATGCGGAGCGATCACGAATTGCAAGGTGGGGGCGGCTCATGACGATGACCGATGAAGACGGGATCAGCGACGCCGATATTTACGACGAACATGGCGCGGTACGCTCGGATTTTCTGACTGAGATCAGCGATGCGATCGATCGCGGCGATCGTTCCGTCATCGAGCGGCATGTCGTCAGGCTGCATGAATCCGAACTCGGCGACCTTCTGGAAGCGTTGCCACCGCCCGAGCGCCTGACCCTTGTCCGATTGCTCGGCGACGAATTCGACATGACGGCGCTGACGCAGGTGGATGAGGCGATCCGCATGGAGATCGTCGATCAGATGCCGAACGACCAGATCGCCGCTGGTATCGGCGAGCTGGATTCGGACGACGCCGTCTACATTCTGGAAGACCTCGATCAGGAAGACCGCGACGAGATCCTGTCGCAACTGCCTTTCACGGAACGCGTTCGCCTGCGACGCGCTTTGGAATACCCGGAGCAGTCCGCGGGCCGTCGCATGCAGACGGAGTTTATCGCCGTGCCGCCGTTCTGGACGGTAGGGCAGACGATCGACTACATGCGGGAAGGCGAGCAACTACCGGAAACCTTCACACAGGTCTTCGTGATCGATCCAAGCTTCAAACTGCTCGGCAGCATCGATCTCGATCGCATTCTGCGAGCGCAGCTTGAGGCCAAGGTCGAGAGCATCATGCGCGAGACATCGCATCCGATCCCGGCCGAGATGGACCAGGAGGACGCGGCTCAGATCTTTGAGCAATATGACCTGCTGTCGGCCGCCGTCGTCGATGAGAACCAGCGCCTTGTCGGGGTACTGACGATCGATGACGTGGTCGACGTCATTCAGGAAGAGGCTGACGAGGATATCAAGCATCTCGGCGGTGTCGGTGACGAAGAGCTGTCCGATAATGTCATCTCCACGGTGCGGTCGCGCTTCGTCTGGCTGGCCGTCAATCTGATGACGGCCATATTAGCTTCCAGCATTATTGATGTTTTCGACGGCGCGATCGAGAAGATGGTGGCACTTGCCGTACTCATGCCGATCGTCGCCTCGATGGGCGGCAATGCCGGCACTCAGACCATGACCGTCACGGTGAGGGCGCTCGCCACTGGCGACCTCGATATCTACAACGCCTTCCGCGTCGTGCGCAGGGAAGCGAGCGTCGGTCTTTTCAATGGCATATTGTTCGCTGTCATCATGGGAGCGATCGCGGTGCTATGGTTTCATGATTTCCAGCTCGGGATAGTCATCGGCGTGGCGATGATCATCAATCTTGTCGCGGCCGCGCTCGGCGGCATTTTGCTGCCTTTGCTATTGCATCGATTCGGAGCTGATCCGGCGATCGCATCATCCGCCTTCGTGACAACCGTTACGGATTGCACCGGATATCTGGCATTTCTCGGCCTTGCGACATGGTGGTTTGCGCTTCGCTAGGTGGAAATGCCAAAATCGCCCTCCTGGACGAAAATTGACTATTACGTAAAAGTCAATATTATGGTCGCTGGCAGATAGGGGCGGATTCTTGGTAGACGGATATTATAGCATAACGGAGCTCACTCGGGAATTCGGGGTTTCCACCCGGACGTTGCGGTTCTACGAGGACGAGGGCCTCATCCACCCCGAACGCAGGGGCCGCACGCGGCTGTTCCGCGCAGCCGACCGGCGTTTGATCATGGAAATTCTGCGCGGCCGCCGTATCGGCTTCACCATCGCTGAAATCCGGGAGATCATCCAGGTCTACAAGGAACCACCGGGCGAGATCGGTCAGCTGAAGCTGCTGATGAAGCGCGTCGACGAGAAGCGCGACGAACTGCGCCAGAAGCGCAAGGATATCGACGATACGCTGAGCGAGCTCGACAATGTCGAAGAGGCCTGTCTTGGTCGCCTGGCCGATATCGGTGTGGGGACCTGATTGCGCCGGAACCGGCAATTCTCAGATCAAAGCCACCGGCGCGTATGCTTGCAATAGAACTCGAATTCACAGCCGAAGCGCGAAAGGAGATGCATTTCCTCGCAGCGGATGACCAGAAGTGTCATCAGCGCCGCTGCGACAGCCGCCATTGCCACGAACCAGAGATTGCCGATCAGCAGGCCAAGCCCGGCCGTCAGCAGTGTATAGCCGAGATAGGTCGGATTGCGGGTGAAGCGAAATGGCCCCGTCGTCACCAGATGCCGGCTGCAGCGCTGCGTGAGCACGGTTGTTTGCCTCTCCATCAGCGTCTTGACGGCCCAGACGTTCAGCGTCACCGCAAAAGTGGTCAGAGCAGCGCCTATGCACCATGCGAGAAGTGCCCAGGCAAAAGGCAAGGGTAAAGGATAATCCCGATAAAGATACAGCGCCGAAATGACGGCAAGACTATAGAGTAGCGGCGGCCACGGAAAACTCAGCGACTTCGAACGATAGGCATTCATCGAATAACCCTGTCATTGCGCTTCTTCCGTGCATTGTATCGCGATTCGGCTTACACGTTCATCGCTATCTGCCTTGATTGCCCCGGATTCCAGGGGTTTGAAGAGATTTTGCGCCTGCAACTTGTCGAGCGTGCATTGGCAGAAGCTGCGGCACATGGCTTCGGTGCCAGAGCGCGTGCAGGACGCCACGCATTGCCCGATATAGCCGACCGCCGGATCCTGCTGCGGAGCCGGGGCGACCAGAGACAGAAGATAGACAAGACCGAACAGCAACGGCTGGTGAACGAGATAGAAGATCAGGCTGTGACGGCCGGCGCGGGCAATCAGATTGCGGCCCGGGCCGAATGTCGCCAGCCGCTCTAGCCAGCCGAAGGACATTGCCACCTGCGCGACGCCGAGACCGAACAGAAATGGCGTCAACCAGGGGAAGAGTGGCACGTAGTCGTTCGATTGCTGGGGACTCTCCGATAGGCCGACCCACCAGAGCCATGGCGTATCGAATGCGGCGGAATGCAGCCCAAAGGGGGCAATGACGTTATCGACGACAATGCCGGCCGCCAGCAAAGCGGCGATCAGCAGAGTTGCGAAGGCCGGCAGCCGCAGGAACAGCAAGCCTATCAGGCTGGCGGCGGCAATCGAATGAAGGATCCCAAAGTAGATCCATCCCGCGCCGATAAACCAAAAGGTCACGATGGAGATCGCCGCGGCGGCGGCCACGATCATGCCGAGGCGTCGCCAGTAGGAGCGCCAGCGAATCCTGGGCGTATTGGCGAGCACGAGGCTGAACCCAGCCAGAAACAGGAAGGTGCTGGCGATGGCGCGGGCGTAAAATTTCAGCCATCCGGTTTCTGCCGTACCGCCGTCGAGATAGCCGAAAAACTCGAAATCCCAGGTGCAATGATAGCTTGCCATCGCCAGAAGAGCGACGCCACGCGCCGTATCCAGAATGCCGATGCGGGGCGTTTTTACGGGTGCATCGGCGCTCTCGGCGATAGCGACCATTGGCGGGTCCTTCCAGGCATGAACTCAAATCGTGGGCCTTGTCATGGCACATCGCTGTCCATGATGGCCAGACGGGCGTCGGAAAAAAACTGTCGGCGGATCAGCACGATGATGATGAACATCGTCGTGACCATAAAGACATAGGGGCTGAGGAACCAGCCGAGATAACCGATCGACAGGAAGATGGCTCTCAGTCCAGCGTTGAAACTGCGCGCAGCAATGATGTTCATGCGGACGACGCGCTCGGCGGCATGTTCGGCGCGCACGGGATCGAGAATGGCGTCCTCTCTCATCGGCAGGGAACCGAAGAGAATGGTGCAGTAATTGAACAGGCGATAAGCCCAGCCGAATTTGAAGAAGGCATAGCCGAACAGGCAGGCCAGTCCCGCCACCTTGATCTCGAAGGCGGTGCGGCCACCATTGAGAATGAAAGGCAGATCTGAGAAAAACGCGTTGACCTTGTCGGTGGCGCCCAGCAGGGCGAAGCAGCTGCCGATGGCGAAGATCGAGGTGGAGGCGAAAAAGCCGGTGCCGTTCTGCAGGCCGGACAGGATTTGCGTATCGATCATCTTCAGGTCGCGGCGCAGCGAATTGTAGATCCACTCGCGCCGGCGTTCGTTCATCGCCAACGTCAGGCTGGTGCGATTGAAGAAGCGGGCGCTGCCGGTGATCCAGTTCAACGCAACCCAGAGAAAAATGAACAGGGCGAGGGCGACATAGTCGGCAGTCGTCATAAAGGCAGATTCTCCAGATCAATCCGATGTCGACTGTAGCTCAGCTCTGGCCGGGCGCAATGGCCTTCTGTTTGCCTCGCTCGATGCCTATATGTAATGTCGCTGCCATGAAATCCGATGTCGGTCGATCGCCGTGCAAGGTTGCCCCGATAGCGTAGCCTTCACCATAATCGATTTGCCGAGGAGGCACCAAAGGTCCATGTTTCTTTCCGTTTTCGACGTCTTCAAGATCGGTGTGGGACCGTCCAGCTCGCACACGATGGGGCCGATGTCCGCCGCGAATCGCTTCCTGGACCTGCTGCTGTCGAACGAGTGGCCGCGCCCGTCGTCGAACGTGCATGTCGCTTCGATCAAGGTCAGCCTGCACGGCTCGCTTGCCCATACCGGTATCGGCCACGGCACGGGCAGGGCCGTCATTCTCGGCCTGATGGGACAGCGGCCCGACAACGTCGACCCAGACCATATGGATGCCATCATCGACGAGGTCGAACGCAGCGGACGCATCACGCCGCCTGGCCATCCGGCCTACCAGTTCCAGCCCAAGACCGATCTCATCTTCGACAAGAAGGTGCCGCTGCCGGGCCATGCCAACGGCATGAGCTTCTCTGCCCTCGACAAGGATGATCGCCTGCTCGTCAAACGCATCTATTATTCCGTCGGCGGCGGCTTCGTCGTGACCGATACGGAGCTGGAACAGATGCGCGCCGACAAGAAGAAGCCGGCCGCGGCCGGCGAGCGCATCCCATTTCCCTTCGCCACCGCCAAGCAGATGCTCGAAATGGCCGAGCGCTCGGGTCTTTCGATCGCACAGATGAAGCGCGCCAACGAAGAAACGCGCATGAGCAGCGATGATCTCGATGCCGGGCTCGACCGCATCTGGGCCGCGATGAGCAGCTGTATCGATCGCGGCTTGAAGGTCGACGGCATCATGCCGGGTGGCTTGAAGGTACGCCGCCGGGCTCGCGCCATCCATGACAAGCTGCAGGAGGAATGGCGCAGCAACCGCATCAATCCGCTGCTCGCCAATGACTGGCTGAGCGTCTATGCCATGGCCGTCAACGAAGAGAATGCAGCCGGCGGCCGCGTCGTCACCGCGCCGACCAACGGCGCCGCCGGCGTCATCCCGGCGACGATCCGCTATTACCAGCACTTCCACGAGGATTGGGACCGCGACGGTATCCATAACTACCTCCTGACGGCTGCCGCCGTTGGCGGCATCATCAAGCACAATGCCTCGATCTCCGGCGCCGAGGTCGGCTGTCAGGGCGAGGTGGGTTCGGCGGCCGCGATGGCGGCTGCGGGGCTTGCCGCCGTCATGGGTGCCACGCCCGAGCAGATCGAAAATGCCGCGGAAATCGCTCTGGAGCATCATCTCGGCATGACCTGCGATCCCGTCGCCGGCCTCGTCCAAGTGCCCTGCATCGAGCGCAACGCGCTTGGCGCCGTCAAGGCAGTCACCGCCGCCTCGCTTGCCCTCAAAGGCGACGGCCAGCATTTCGTGCCGCTCGACGCCTGCATCGAAACCATGCGCCAGACCGGCCACGACATGAGCGAGAAGTACAAGGAGACCTCGACCGGCGGCCTTGCCGTGAATGTCGTGGAATGCTGAGTGCCCAATACGGGTTTAGACCCTAGCCTAGATTGAAAATCATTTAGTGATTGGCGTGGTCAGGGGCACGCCGATCGTACGGCTGCCGAGGATCATGGTCTGCAATTGTTCGATCTGCTGATTGCTTGGACCGTTGGCGGTATCGGCTACCCTGTGAATCAGGATCGTTCCTATGGCCGGAAAGACCATAAGATACTGATGCCCCATACCGGATGCCCAGTAGAACGGCATATCTTCCTTATGGTCGCGAACTGATATCGTTGTCGACCGTAATGCGTATCGCCCGGTCCACCAGCTGTAGCCGAAACCCACGCCACGCCCGAGGTCCGTATAGGGTTTGACGCTTCTGCTTATCCATTCCGCCGGAATGATCTGGGTACCGCGCCATCGGCCTTCATTCAGAAGAAGCAGGCCCAAGCGAGCCAAATCACGAGCCGACATTCTGATTTTGTACGCAGGATGCGAGGATTGAGGAACTGTCTTGAAGTAGAAATGTTGCGGCTGGAAATCCTGCATCTGGAGCGGGAGAGCAATGCGGCGAGAAAAATCCTCGGCAATTGGAATCCCGGTCAACCGCTCGAGGATGACCCCCAGAACATTGAAGCTCCAATTGTTGTAGAACCATTGCTCCCCGACAGAGTGAGTTCCCCGAGGTGGCAATGTGGCGGGATCCTGATCGGCGGCAGCGTGATAAACTCCCGATCGCGACATTAAAAGATCTTCGATAGTTGCCTGCTTTTCCGAAAATGTCAGCGCCGGTTCGCAGTCGTCGACTCCGAGCTCGGCCAAGGTTAAACCCAGATCAACCGTGCCTTCGGCTTCATGTATGCCGATCAACGCACTGAGCAGGCTCTTGCGCATCGAGGCAATGCCCGTCACATCGGCAATGTTACCCCAGGCGCTTACAACCAAACCACCTTGCACGATCATCATCGCGGAAGACCCTATAGACTCGGCAAACTCATGCGCTTCTGCCAAGGCAGAGCGAGACCATCCGAGCTCGCTCGGCTCTTCAGCCATTGTCCATTCGCGGGCGGGGTAATTGTCGGTGCCATTCATCGACATCTCCGAGAATCATTCCATGTTCGGATAAGGATGATATCGAGTTTGTGGATGTCGACAGCGAAAAGCTTGACGCTGCCGGTCAAAAGGATTTCAACGGCGTTATGGCTTTGCATCTCATCAAATTATGCGTGGGCGCGGATTCGCTCGAGGATCTGCGCGAATGGGTTTCCGAGCGGGCGATGAATGCCATTGCTGCCGGGCTGGAGCCGCACACCACGCATACCACGCGCATGGTACCGAAGCGCATCGACGACCTGCTGGATGGAGGCTCGCTTTACTGGGTGATCAAGGGGCAGGTGCAGGCGCGACAGAAGCTGCTCGGCATCGAGACCTTCACTGACGCCGAAGGCATACAGCGTTGCCGGCTTATCCTTGACCCAAGCGTCATTGAAACGACCGGTCAGCCGCGTCGCCCCTTCCAGGGCTGGCGCTATCTGCCGCAGGAGGATGTGCCGCGCGATCTCGATAGTCTCGGCGGTGTCGCTGAGCTGCCTGCCGACCTGCGGCGAGAACTTTCCGAGCTCGGCTTGCTGTAGGCATGGCGGCTGCTTAACGCAGCCGCATCAGGACCGGTGATCGACCGCTCGGCGCGGTGATGTGGATGTGAATATGTGCCTCCGGCTGCGAATAGCGCCAGGCGCGCGCGCCGTGGCAAAGCAGGATGCCGATTAGGTCTTTCGTCTTGTTGCGTGAACGCGAGCGGCTGAGACCCAGGTCCGCCAAACGCATCGCCGCCTCATGCAACGGATGAAGAGCAAAGCTCTTCGGTTTCATCTTGCCCGCGCCATCGAGCGAGAAACCGGGAAAGTTCTCGTTCACTGCCATTTCAAGTCCCCGTACACGTTACAAACTCAGGGCCGGCCCCATGGACATCCGGGACCGGAAGGTCAGGCATCATCAAGAGAAACCCGACCGATCTTCAAGCAATGCGGCATGAAAACTCAGGCCGCACCTCTATTCCATACTCGCCCAGCACTTTACGCCAGCCCGCTTGAGAGCCTTGCAGGCGTTGATTGCCGAGTTCTGATCATCGAAACCACCGAAGCGCGCGCGATAGCCGCCGTCGAAGGAGACCGTATAGGGCTTCGCCGAGCGCAATGCTTTGCCGCCCTTGCTTCTGGCTGCATCGAGGAGATCGCTTGCACCATCCTTGCTGGAAGAAACGCCGATCTGCACAACCCAGCCGGTCGGGTCACGCTCAGCCTTGCTTGCCTTTGCTACCTTCTCGGCTTTTTCCGCCTTGTCAGCCCGTTGCAGCTTGACGATCTTCGTATCGGCCTTGGACGTCGACGCAGTCGTGACGGTATCGACCTCGTCCTCATCGCCGTCATCTGAAGGCGTAATGGAAGCAACCTCGTCGGAGGCGGCGCGTTGGACCGGCTTGGCCGCGAGCAATGGATTGGCGGATTTGGGCGCTATCGCCGCAAAAGCTGCCGCGCTGGATGGCTGTTGAGTATCGACGACTTCCGCGGTCTCATCGTTCTTGATCTTTGCGCGGTTGATGTCCGCCATGCGGGCGCTTGCGGCCTGAACATTCGGCGTCGTCGCAGGCGTCTGCGCGATGACATTCGAAGCAATGTGCCTTGTCGATGCCTGCGGCAGATATTCCGCGATCAGCTTGCGCATCTGATTGTCGCGGGCCGGCGTCGAAGCGCCGCCCAAGACGACGCCGACGATGGAGCGTCCGTCCACTTTCACCGAAGTCGCGAGGTTGTAGCCTGCGGCACGCGTATAGCCCGTCTTGATGCCATCGACACCGCGAACCGAGCCGATCAGATGATTGTGACCGGGTATGACGCGATTGCCGAACCGAAAGCTCGTCTCGGAAAAGAAGCCGTAATACTGTGGGAAATGTTCGCGCAGGGCAATGCCAAGGCGCGCCTGATCGCGTGCCGTCGTCATCTGCGCCGTGTTCGGCAGGCCGTTGGGATTGCGATAGGTCGTGCGTGTCATGCCGAGCGCACGCGCCTTGTCGTTCATCATGCGGGCAAAGCCTTCCTCCGAGCCGCCAAGCATCTCGCCGAGCGCCATTGCGGCGTCATTGGCTGATTTGGTGACGATGCCGAGGATCGCATCGCGAACGGTCACCGACCGGCCGGCGCCAACGCCGAGCTTCGTCGGAGCCTGAGCGGCGGCGTTCCTGGAAAAGACGACCGGCGTGTCCAGAGTGATCCGTCCGGCTTCCAGCGCCTCAAAGGTCAGGTAGACCGTCATCATCTTGGTCAGCGAGGCGGGGTAGTGAAGCGTATCAGCATTTTCGCTGTAGAGAATATTGCCAGTATTCGCATCGATAACGATGCCCGCATATCTCGGGCCACCGGCTGCGTTGGCATCCACGGTCACGGTGACCGTTGCTGTCGCGATCGCAAATCCAAGGAACATTCTCGCCAGAATCTTACCGGACTGAGACGACGATGCGGGAAGGTTTGATCTGGACACTAAATCACTCTCTGCTTGCATTTACATTCTCGATTATCCGGTCGCCGCCTCCAGAAACGCCCGTTGCGTTCTAGACTAAGGGCCTAGCGTTACCAATCGGTTTATGATGAACAGTTGGTTTCAGGTTTTCGCGCCATTTTAGCGACCGCCCACAGATGGAGTTCCGGCGCCCGCGACATCCTCAAGACGCGCCTTCACGAAGCTTTGGACGGCAGTATCCATGCTGTGCCAGTCCCCAAGCTGGTTACTTGAAAAGCGGTAGAGAACGCTCAGATCCTTGCCGACTTTCACGTCTCTCTGACAATCGCCACTGGTTGCCAGGGCATGCGAAGCGGGCAGGATGCAGCGCACGACATAATCAGGCTCGCCCGCGCGTGGCGCTGTCAGGAGCACTTCGCCGTTATAGCCTGCGTCGGCACGCAGTCGATGCGCCGCCAGACCGTAGGGGCCGGCATAGGCCTCGCCTTCGATCAGGTGCGAATAGATCGGCTCCAGGCGACCCGACATGTCCCGCGACATCGTGCTCTGGCTAAGCTGCAGGAAAATCAGCGAGGATGACTGGGAAATGTCGTCGAAGCGCAGCCGATCGGCGGCGCTGTATCCCTGCATCTGCGGCCATGTGAGGTAAAGATCGACGCGTTCGGCCGCTCCGTCTACTCGCTCGCTCGGGAAACGGATGGTGTTGGCTGCGAGGTGCAGCGTGTCCTCGCCGATCGTTACCGCAATGGCCTTGGTCTCGGTCGTATGGCCGGCCAGCGAGATTTTCTCGCCGAGCCAATGACCGCCGACGGATATGGCGACAGTGAGGGCGGCCAGGAGGGCAGCGCCTGATGTAAGTCTATAGACGAGACCGCTCGAGATCAGCGGCCGTTCGTCAACCACAGAGGTGTGTGACAGGGGAGAAGCCATGCTCTTGCCTTCATTTGCTTCCGCCTCGGTAGCCATCGTCGATGGCAAAACCGCTGCGGCACCAGACCTTTGGTGAGTCTTGTCAGGAAAATGTTTGGCGCCACAGTGGTTAATGAAGGATTAAAAGTGCATCGGCAACCAATCTATTGTCGTGCCGGCTCGCTGAAATTATTCGCTTTCGCTTTGCAAGGGATGCGCCAATAACGAAAAGAGCCGTTCCCGGGACAGCGGGAACGGCTCAGAGGCGCCGGCCTGGACAGAAATCAGGGGACGAGACCGGGCCTCTGATCGTGATCACCGGCGCTAGGTCGCCGATGATCGGATATGGCGTGTAGGCTCACTTCAGACTGCCGACTGCGACGGCGCGGCCGTCTTGTATCTTGACCCAGCGGGCCGGATTGTCAGCCGACTGGCGCTTGAGGAAGGTGTATTCGGTCTCCGACCAGAGCTTTACCGTGTTGCGCATGTTGTCGAGAACGAAATCGCCGCGGTCGGTGCGAACGGTCAGAACGGCATGGCCTTCGCCGTTCGGCTGCAGCACGACGGTCATGAGCAGGTCGGACGGGGAAAAGCCGGCATCGATCAGCTGCTTGCGCTTCAGCAATGCGAAATCCTCGCAGTCGCCGGCGGTGGTCGGGATCGCCCATTTTTCCTCGACGCCGTAGAGTTCCATATCGGTCATCGGCTTGATCGTCGTGTTGACGGTGTAGTTGATCTTCAGGATCGCCTTCCAGCTGTCCTGGGAGAGGAGGATCGGACCGGCGTCGCCGCCGGCATAGGCGCACTCCCGCGGGTTCTCCTTGCAGAACTCGTAGTGACCGATCGGGGGCGCGGCGTCACCGGTAATCGTCATGTTGGCAGGTGCGGCCTGAGCAAAGCCGAAGAAGCCGAGAGTGGCGAGCGCCAATGCGGCGCAGCCGCGAAGTACGAATTGAAAGTTCATGTCCCTGTCCCTGTTCTTATTGGGACCAGAATGACACGCATGCTTTTATCCGGCGCAAAATTACGCAGTCAAATTAAGGACTTAGTTTATTCAAATCCGGAGAAAATTTTCATAAAACAAGCGGAAAACTTGAATCAAGTTTTCGGCGAATTTGATTAGAATTTGAGTGTTTTCGGTATTGGCTCGCGCTCGGAAAATCGCAGTATCGAACTGTTTTGAAATGATTTCCGGTCGGGTAAATTCTTAACAGCCACACGTCGGTTCGGTCAAAAATAGCGCCGTGGCGAGACGAAAAGCTTCCACCGGAACGTCAACGGAATGCCCATGACAGGGGAAATCGCCTTGGACTGTCTCATTTTGGGAAAACAGGCGCGAGAAATTTTTGAACTTTTATTTTGTCCCGAGAGCACGAAGCGCATCGGCCGCCTCGACAATGACAGTCGCCATTTCTGCTGTCGCGGGCGAGTGGGCGGCGTTGGGAACGATGACCAGCTGCGCTGCTGGCCAAGCCTGTGACAATTCCCACGCGGTAACCACAGGCGCCTCGAGATCCAGACGTCCATGGATCATCGTGCATGGGATACCGGCGAGCCGATGGATGTCACGCAGGATCTGCCGATCCTCCAGCCAGGCCCGATGATGGAAGTAGTGCGTTATGATGCGCGCCCGTGCTGTCAGATAGCGCGGGTCGGACCAGCGCGCGGACAGGGTCGCGCGAGGGTCGACCAGGATCGAGGCGGCCTCCCATTCGTGCCAATCGCCCGCCGCTCTCGCGTGAACGGCCGGATCCGGATCAATCAACAGGCGATAATAGACCGCGACCAGATCGCCGTCGCGCGCCTCCTCCGGCACTGCCGCACGAAAGCGCGACCACTCCTCGGGAAAGAAGCGACCTAGCCCACGGTAGAGCCAGTCGATTTCGGATTGCCGCGTCATGGTGATGCCGACGAGCAGCATGGAGTCCACGCGCCCCGGATGGGTTTCGGCGTAGACGAGGGCGAGCGTGCACCCCCAGGAATTGCCGAATACGATCCAGCGCTCTACGCCGAGCAGCAGTCTCAACCGCTCGATATCGGCAACCGAATGCCATGTCGTATTGGCCGATAGATCGATGCTCGGTTCGGACGCATGCGGGAAACTATCGCCGCAGCCGCGCTGGTCGAACTGAATGATCCTGTAATATTGCGGATCGAAATAACGCCGCGCTCCCGCGGAGCTACCGGATCCGGGCCCTCCATGCAGGATGACGACAGGCATGCCCTGTGGATTGCCGGATTGCATCCAGAAGATCCGCTGGCCGTCGCCGACCTCAAGCAGACCCTGATCATATGGGATTATTTCCGGATAGAGCATCTCGTGCCGTCGAGCGTGAAACATAGACGCCGCTATTTCCGGGCGCTACGCAACAGGAGGATGACAGTATCAGAGGAATTCGCGCAAGGTCTCGCGCGATTGCAGGGAGAGGAACTCGATCGCGACGCCCTCCATGAAGTGACGGATGACACGGCCGCGCATGTTGCCGAGGCGCACCGGCGTGCCGATGGTCGGGCGGATTTCGATGTCCACGGCAGCACCCGACAGCGAAAGGTCCATGATGCGGCAGATATGGACTGTGCCATCATCCAGTGTCAGTTCGCTGGTCGTATTGCGCGGCATCAGTCGATCGTGACGACGATCTTCCGGCAGGCCGAGCTCGTGCTTGTTGGCAAGCCAGGTCAACTGCGCCGCCAGTTTCTCGCGCTTGCGCTCGGTCGCATTGATCGACATGCTGAAGCCGCGGCCGTCGATCGCAACAACATTGCCTTCGACACGGCCGAGATGATCGATGTAGGCGATGACGCGCTCAGCGGCGCGTGGGCGGCCGAGACAAGTGACATACATGTCGCCGGGCGACATCTCCGTCACCAGGCATTCGTATTCCTCGTAATTAGCCAGCATCAGGCGACCCTGCATGTTGATCGGAACCCGCTGGAAGGTCCGCTGATCGTTGCGAAGGGCATTGCCTGCCGTCTGATTTGACCGTGTCGCGTGGACCGGCTGGAACGAATGCATGGAAAAGCTTCTCGAACCGATTGCGTCTTCTGCAGTTATTAGCCGAAACTTCTTAAGGTAAGGTTGTCTTTCCTAAGACGTAGCTTAGAGACCACGACCGAATCTGTCTCGCGATGGATCAATCTTGCTTTGTTCGCCGTCATTCAATGCGAGATTCAACTTCCGACGCATCCATTCGCCGAGACCGGCACTTTCCTGAACCGGCAGGAGATCGACCGGATCCGGATGGGGCGGCGCATCCACGAGGCGGGCAGGGCGCTCGTAAAGCAGGCGGCTGCGGTCGAGCGCCAGGAAATCCAGATGCTCGTTGCCGAGCCATGTCGAACGAGCGGTCGGCGTCAGGCATCCCAGCAACCTGTCGCAGATATCGCCGGATGTGCGCAGCGGCATCAATACCATCTCGAAAGTCATACTGCGGCCGCTGACGCTGTAGCCGGTGGCATTGATCAAGGCGGGGACGACATGCGTCATCACGCCGGCGGCAATACGAACCGGATCGTCTTGCTGGCTTCCTGCCCATAAAGCGGCAAAATTCTCGCCGCGGATCTCGCGTCCCATGAGGCTGCAGATTGTAGTGCCGGCCAAGCGGAAGCGGGGATTGTCATCCGAAGTGTTCTCCAGGATGAACAGTTCGGGCAGGATACGGCTAACCGCCGATGGCTGTATCAAATTGCGCAGCGGGGCATCCGCATCGCCGCGGACCTGCTCCCAGTAGGTAAATATTTCGGTGCTCGTCTTCTGGCGCATAATGCGTCCGTGTCCCATTTTGGTTCGAATACTACGGCATTCATTGCCTTCACCTCAGACGTAGCGAATTCCATGCCAGGGCCGGGTTGTTAGGGTTAACAAGTGGTTTCGATTGCCTTTGGCGACAATGAATGAAAGGAATTGTTCATCACTTCACGCAGGTGACCATCAGCACCAACTATCCCGGGCGTGGGATAGGCCTTTTCAGGCCAGTCCCTGTGAGAAACGCCCGATACGCCGTCCACAACGTTGGACGGCTTTTTTTTGATTCCTGCTGTGCTATGTGTCGACTTCATCTATGGAAAAGCAGAGCAAGACATGGACGATGAACAGCTGCCGCGCCAAGAACCTGAAGATCCGCGGCCGCAACAGCGCGTCCCGGCCTTCAACCTGCCTCCGGTCATTCTGGCAAGTCTGGCCGTCCTGATCATCGTCTTTGCAGTCATGAACCTGCCATGGTGGTCCGACGACACGCTGAACTGGCTCTACTTCACGTTCAGCTTCATTCCCGCCCGCTATGCGCTTCCGCTGTCGC
The DNA here is from genome assembly GCF_012275345.1 of Rhizobium sp. SG570. Lineage (NCBI taxonomy): Bacteria > Pseudomonadati > Pseudomonadota > Alphaproteobacteria > Hyphomicrobiales > Rhizobiaceae > Rhizobium > Rhizobium sp. SG570. Next base: position 229,014 of record NZ_JAAZQI010000012.1, read on the forward strand.
AGCAGGGCCTGGAATGGCTCTGGACCCCCGTGACTTACTCGCTGCTGCACGGCGGGATCGAGCACATCGTCTTCAACAGCCTATGGCTGATGGTCTTCGCGGCGCCGGTGGCGCGGCGCATCGGCGGCACGCGCTACGTGATTTTCTGGATCCTCTCGTCCGCCGCCTCGGCCTTCATGCATGCCGCTCTCTACTGGGGCGACCAGACGCTGCTGATCGGGGCATCCGGGGTCGTCTCGGCACTCATGGGAGCGGCTTGCCGCTTCGCATTTCCCGCCATGGATGGCCGTCGCCTCCCCATGCGGGAGGCACATCTGAACCCGCGCCTCACCATTCTCGACTCACTGCGAAGCCGCACTGTCGTTGCCTATATCGTCATGTGGGTCGCCGGTAACGCACTTGTCGCCTTCGGCATCACGCTTGCCGGAGACAGCTCGCAGCCGGTGGCCTGGGACGCCCATATCGGCGGCTTTCTCTTCGGGTTTCTGCTCTTTTCACTGTTCGATCGGCAGCCATCTATTGAAGTGCATGAACCCGCGCCCTTCGATGAATGAAGCTGTTGCTTTCTTGCCTCCGCAGGCGCACCATTCCTACGTATCGGTGGGAAGGTGGAGGAGACCTTTTCTGCCGATGAGCAGAGCGCCGCTTTGAAATCCGGGGGGTGATTTCGGAACATATCGGACGCTTGAGTGTTCACTGTGCTTTCGAGATGGGAGGATTGAATGTCTGTTTCCGTAAAGGCCATACTTGACGCCAAAGGCCGCGATGTCGTGACCACCGGGGGTAATACGACGCTTGCCGAGGCTGCCAAGATTCTCAATGAGAAGCGTATCGGTGCAATCGTCGTCACCGCCATGGGCGGCAAGATTTCCGGTATCTTCACGGAGCGGGATGTCGTCAATGCGGTTGCCAAGCATGGCTCAGAATGCCTCGACAAGCCGATCGCATCGCTGATGACCGCGAAGGTGCATCGCTGCAAGGAAGACACTACGACCGACGAGCTGATGGAGCTGATGACGCAACGTCGTTTCCGCCATGTCCCCGTCGAAGAGAAGGGTAAGCTTTCCGGCATTATCTCGATCGGTGACGTCGTCAAATGGCGCATCCGTGAGATCGAGCTCGAGGCCGAGCAGATCAAGGCTTATATCGCTGGGTGAGGTCGAGGAACGGCTCGACCCAGCCGAAGCAATCGACCCAGTGGGTCGATTGCAGCAACGAACACGCTGAGGTCAAAGAGAAGCACCGGATCGTGCGGCATCTACCGAACCCTCTTGCACCCTTGGCCGAAAGAGGCTCCGAACAGACGTCCACCTTTTGCAATTTACGCCCTACCGGGCATAGGCTTCCTGCATGCGCCGGATTTCCGTCAATCTCGCCAAAGTTTCCTCGTAGCCGCGTTCTATCGCCTCGCCGGCACGATGAAATTCGGAGAGGCCGATATCGCTAAGCCGGGGATGCAGCGCAAGATCGGGCGGATCGCCGGCAAGACGCGCGCGCGCAATTCTATCCTGTATGATGTTGAAAGCCTGCACCATGACGCCGGTCATGCCGAGTCTCATGGCGGGAGTGTCTTCGCGTCGCAGCAGATCGCCATTGGGCGAGGCGACACTGTGCTTGACCACGGCGGAGCGGCCGAAAAGATCGTAATGCAGGTTCACGCCGACCACGAGCGGCTGTTCATATGTGCGGCACACCGAAACCGGCACGGGATTGACCAAAGCGCCGTCGACCAGGGTGCGGCCGTTGGAGCGCACCGGCTCGAAAATGCCGGGCAGGGCGTATGACGCCCGCAGCGCAGTAATGAGGGAGCCGTTCGCAATCCAAACTTCGTGGCCGGTGTTGAGTTCCGAAGCGACGGCGACGAAAGGATGATCCAGATCCTCGATCGATAGGCCTTCGAGATGTTCCTGCATGCGCTTGGTCAACCGCATGCCGCCGAACAGGCCACTACCACCAATGGTCAGGTCGAGAAGGCTCGCGATGCGACGCATGGTCAGCGAACGGGCGAAAGCCTCCAGTTCGTCTAGCTTGCCGGCAAGATAACAGCCGCCGACCAACGCGCCGATCGACGTGCCGGCGATCATGCCGACTGCGATTCCCGCTTCGTCCAGGGCGCGCAACACGCCGATATGCGCCCAGCCGCGTGCGGCGCCGCCCCCGAGTGCGAGCGCAATCTTGACCTTCTTGGGAGGAGCGGGAGCGACAAGCGGATTGGACGTATCGTTGGAAGTACCTGAACCGTTCCAGTTCTGTCCGCCGTTCTGACGATTCAACCCCCAATTCAGCATTTAAAGCCTCCTCCGAGGCTCATATGCCTCTTGCTAAAATACTGTCCCTTTTTCGTTTCCAAATCGTATATCCGGCCGTTGCTTCTGGGACGACGTGCCATCGATTGGGCTTACTGTTTGTAGACTTCGCTCGGATCGAAATGCAGGTGATCATCGACCACGTTCAGCATCGGCTTCCCGTCCTCGAGTTCGACCGTCCGATAGAAGCAGGAACGGCGCCCAGTATGACACGTTGCGTCGTGACCGGCGACCTCCACTTTCAGCCAGATGGCATCCTGATCACAATCGGTACGGATTTCCTTCACAGCCTGCAAATTTCCGGAGGTTTCGCCCTTTTTCCAGATTTTGCCGCGGGAGCGGCTGAAATAATGCGCCGTTCCCGTCTTGATCGTCAGAGCGAGCGCCTCGGCATTCATATGCGCGACCATCAGGAGCTCGCCGTCATGCGCGTCGGTCACGATCGCGGTGATCAGGCCGCGATCGTCGAAACGGGGCGTGAAATCGCCTGCGTCTTCGAGCTCGGACTTGTCTTCGGAAGGCGCATTGAAAATCAGATTCATCTCCGGCTCTTTCGTTGAAGCGCAGTTAGCGTCCCCGGACCATCGACATGAAACGAACCTGTTCAGCCGGATCAGCCTTGAAGGCGCCGGTAAAGGTCGTGGTCAGCGTCGACGAACCCTGCTTCTGCACGCCACGCATCGCCATGCACATGTGCTCGGCATCGATCATGACAGCAACACCGCGTGGGCGGAGCGTCTCGTCGATCGCATTGGCGATCTGCGCGGTCATGGCTTCCTGCGTCTGCAGCCTGCGCCCGAAGATCTCGACGACACGGGCGATCTTCGACAGGCCGAGCACGCGGCCGTTCGGCAGATAGGCGACATGCGCCTTGCCGATGATCGGTACCATATGGTGTTCGCAATGCGAGAAGAACGGAATGTCGCGCACGAGAACGATGTCGTCATAGCCGGCAACCTCTTCAAAGGTACGGCCGAGCACATCCTCGGGGTTCATGTCGTAGCCGGCGAAAAGCTCGCGATAGGCCTTGGCGACGCGTTCGGGCGTATCGAGGAGACCCTCGCGCCGCGGATCGTCGCCGGCCCAGCGAAGCAGGACGCGGACTGCGTCTTCGGCTTCCTTCTGCGAAGGACGTTCGGATTCAACGACTTGCGGAAAGTTCTTTACAATGGCGTCCATTACCTGTGGATCTCCTGACCCGCTACGCGGATATCATCTTGTCGGACTCGCCACTGGCATTCCCCGAGACACGGAGATTGTGTACCTTTGGCGGGCTCCGGGGCGTTCTGGCTGGCGGACAAGCCTGCCGTCCTGCACGGTTTCCCATCAAACTTACAGAAGACCATTGCATTTCGATGGTCTTCGAACGACATACATATAGTATGGCATTGTCCCTGTGAAAGTGTCCTGGATGGACACGCTGTGTTTTTTATTGCGAAACGCAACACAGGTGCATCGGAGCAGAATCTGTGATGGACGACATCTACAACAGCAAAATTCTGGAGTTTGCCGGCAATATCGGCCGAATCGGCAGTCTTCCTGACGCCGATGCCACTGCCCAGGCCCATTCCAGACTGTGCGGTTCTCGCGTAAAAATCTGGCTGAAAATGGACGGCGACGTCGTGACCGATTTTGCCCACGACGTCAAGGCCTGCGCGCTCGGTCAGGCATCATCCTCGATCATGGCCCGCCACGTCGTCGGAGCTTCGGCGGAAGAACTGCGCCAGGCACGCGAGGATATGCTTGCCATGCTCAAGGCAGACGGCGAGGGGCCGAGCGGGCGCTTCGAGGACATGCGCTACCTAAGGCCGGTGAAGGATTACAAGGCTCGCCACGCATCGACGATGCTGACATTCGATGCCGTCGTCGATGCGATTGGGCAGATCGAGGCGGCACGCCAGGGCGAAAACGCCAAAACGGCCGAAGCCGTCTGATCGAGGCGCCGAGCAATGTGTCAATTCTGTCTCATGCAGGACGATGATGAAGACGAGGGCGGCGCTGCAGCTCCAAGGAGCGCGCGACGCAATGCAGAGCCATCCGGTGGAAAGGCACAATCCCGCAATTATTCCGGCCCTTTCCGCAAGACGCCCGACCGGCTCTTCGGCATGGGCTTCATTCGCCTGTATCAACTGACCCTTTCTGGCTTTGTCGGCAATTCCTGCCGCCACATACCGACCTGCTCTGAATATGGCTATGAGGCGATTGCCCGCCATGGCCTGTGGGCCGGCGGCTGGATGACGCTGTTTCGTGTGGCGCGCTGCGGCCCCGGAGGCACGAGCGGGCTCGATCCGGTGCCCGGCCAGTTGGAACGCCATTACCGTTGGTGGACGCCCTGGCGTTATTTCCGCCTTGGGCAAAAGGCTGCCTGACCGCATGGCGGTTTATGTCGCGCTGCCGCATAGCGTCGTGCTCGGCGCCGGCCGCAGAGTGGTCATGGCAGATCTCAAAGCTATGGCGGAGGAGCTTGGCTTTCGCAATGCCAGAACACTCGTCGCAACCGGCAATCTGATTTTCGAGAGCGAAACGCAGACGATTGCTTCCATCGAGGCGCAGCTCGAAGCTGGTTTTGTCAAAACCTTTGGCAAGCATGTCGGCATCATCGTGCGAAACGCCAAGACATGGCTGAAGCTTGCCGAGGGCAATCCCTTTGTCGATGGCATCGGCAGCGAGGTCGCCATTCGCGTCATGCGTCAGCCGCTGGAGCCTCAGATTCTCGAAGTGCTTGCGAAATACCGGCACAGCGGCGAGCGCATGGCGATCGTTGACGGCGATCTCTGGATCGATTTCGGGCTCAAGGCCAGCGAGACGAAATTATTGCCGGTCCTGACGACCAAGCGGCTTGGCATTGGAACGATGCGAAACTGGAACACCGTGCGCGGTTTGGCCGAGATGATCGACCGCTAGCGCCGCTTTTTCTTTACTAGACAGAGAAATAAAGCTATCAGGCGCGCGGTTCCAAGCTGCGTCTGTTTGGATCTTCATCTTTAAAACCACCCGCATTCGTTGGCGGGACTGGACAAGGAGAATATCGATGTCCCAATCCGTTTCCCTGACATTTCCCGATGGTTCCGTGCGCAGCTTCGCTGCCGGCACGACCGGTCGCGATGTCGCCGAATCCATTTCCAAATCGCTGGCCAAGAAGGCCGTCGCGGTTGCCATCGACGGCACCGTGCGCGATCTCTCCGATCCGGTAACCGACGGCAAGATCGAGATTGTCACCCGCACGGACGACCGCGCGCTGGAGCTCATCCGGCATGACGCAGCACATGTGATGGCGGAAGCGGTGCAGGAACTCTGGCCGGGAACGCAGGTCACTATCGGCCCGGTTATCGAGAACGGCTTCTACTACGACTTCGCCAAGAACGAGCCCTTCACGCCCGATGACCTACCGGTCATCGAGAAGAAGATGCGCGAGATCATCCAGCGCAATGCGCCGTTCACCAAGCAGATCTGGCCGCGCGAGAAGGCAAAGGAAGTCTTTGCCGCCAAGGGCGAGCGCTACAAGGTGGAATTGGTCGATGCCATTCCTGAAGGTCAGGACCTGAAGATCTACTATCAGGGCGATTGGTTCGATCTTTGCCGCGGTCCGCATATGGCCTCAACCGGCCAGATCGGCACCGCCTTCAAGCTCATGAAGGTGGCCGGCGCCTATTGGCGTGGCGACAGCAACAATCCGATGCTGACGCGTATCTACGGCACGGCCTTTGCCGAGCAGGCAGATCTCGACAACTATCTGCACATCCTTGCCGAGGCCGAGAAGCGCGACCATCGCCGTCTCGGCCGCGAAATGGACCTGTTCCATTTCCAGGAAGAGGGCCCAGGCGTCGTCTTCTGGCACGGCAAGGGCTGGCGCATCTTCCAGACGCTGGTGTCCTACATGCGCCGGCGGCTGCAGGGCGACTATCAGGAAGTCAACGCGCCGCAAGTGCTCGACAAATCGCTCTGGGAAACCTCCGGTCACTGGGGCTGGTATCGCGACAACATGTTCAAGGTCACCGTTGCCGGCGACGATACGGATGACGATCGCGTCTTCGCGCTGAAGCCGATGAACTGCCCGGGCCATATCCAGATCTTCAAGCATGGCTTGAAGTCCTACCGCGAACTGCCGATCCGCCTTGCGGAATTCGGTGCCGTGCATCGCTATGAGCCTTCGGGCGCGCTGCACGGGTTGATGCGCGTGCGCGGCTTCACGCAGGACGACGCGCATATCTTCTGCACCGACGAGCAGATGGCGGCCGAATGCCTGAAGATCAATGATCTGATCCTCTCGGTCTACAAGGATTTCGGCTTCGATGAGATCACCATCAAGCTGTCCACACGTCCGGACAAGCGCGTTGGCTCCGATGCGCTCTGGGATCGCGCGGAAAGCGTGATGATGAATGTGCTGGAGACCATCCAGCAGCAGTCGAACAACATCAAGACCGGCATTCTGCCGGGCGAGGGCGCGTTCTACGGGCCTAAGTTCGAATACACGCTGAAGGACGCCATCGGCCGTGAATGGCAGTGCGGCACGACGCAGGTCGACTTCAACCTGCCGGAACGCTTCGGCGCGTTCTATATCGACCAGCATTCCGAAAAGACGCAGCCTGTCATGATCCATCGTGCCATCTGCGGCTCGATGGAGCGCTTCCTCGGCATCCTGATCGAGAACTTCGCTGGCCACATGCCGCTTTGGGTCTCGCCGCTGCAGGTCGTCGTGGCGACGATCACCTCTGAAGCCGATGCTTACGGCGAAGAAGTTGCCGAAGCGTTGCGTGATGCGGGCCTCAACGTCGAGACCGATTTCCGTAACGAGAAGATCAACTACAAGATCCGCGAGCATTCGGTGACGAAGGTTCCTGTCATCATCGTCTGCGGCAAGAAGGAAGCGGAGGAGCGCTCGGTCAATATCCGCCGCCTCGGCAGCCAGGCTCAGACGTCGATGTCGCTCGATGAGGCGATCGCATCGCTTTCCCTCGAAGCGACGGCGCCTGACATTCTGCGCAAGAGGGAAGCCAAACGCGCAAAGGCCGCTTGATCTCAGATCCTGCCTGACGACACGTTCATGGTGCCGTCAGGCAACTGACATAGAGCGGCAATGCAGCGCCTGGAGCACAAGGAGCGGGGCAGCCCGTTGCGGATTTGGATTTCAAAGAATTATCCTACGCCAATGAACGGGATACGCGCATCAAGCGCTGGTTCATCCGTTCGATCGAAGGCCTGTCCGGGCGCGATCGCTATGCCCGGCTCTATGACATATGGCGGAGCGATATCGTCGGCAAAGGCGAGCGTGTCTTCGGAAAGATGCTCGATCTCATCGACATCAGGCTGGTCGCAAAGGGTGAATGGCCGCCGCGCGATATTCCCGCTGCACCGATCGTCATCGTCGCCAACCATCCCTTTGGCATCGGGGATGGGATCGCCGTGTTGGCGCTTGCCGAAGAGCTCGGCCGCCCGTTCAAGGTGCTGATCAACAACGAGCTGTTGAAAGTGCCTGAAATGAACGACTATTCGCTGCCGGTTTCCTTCGAGGAAACGAAGGAGGCGATGGCGATCAACATGAAGACGCGCCACGAGGCCGTTCGCCTGCTCAAGGAAGGCACGACGATCATAGTCTTTCCGGCCGGCGGTGTCGCGACAGCCAAAAAAGGCTTCGGACGCGCTGAAGATCTGCCGTGGAAGATATTTCCGGCTAAACTGATCCAGGCGGCACGCGCCAGCGTCATTCCCATCTATTTCGAAGGGCAGAACGGCCGGCTGTTTCATCTGGCGAGCCGCCTTTCGATGACGCTGCGCATCTCGCTGTTGATCCGCGAATTCCGGCGCCTGTCCGGCAGCACGATCACCGCCCATATCGGCACGCTGATGAGTTGGGAAACGCTGAGCGAGGGAAGCGATCGCAAGGATCTGCTCTCGAAACTCTACGGCGCGGTCTTTTCGATGGCACCACCCAGGAAGATGCCGCGGCGAAAAGCAGGATGAGGGACGAGGGCCTTTAGCCTTCAGCCGCGGGAAAAGCCGCTCCTGCCGTCAATCCATGCTTTCGCCCTCGCCACCTGCCGGCGTCAATTGTTCGTAGGTCGGCAACGGTTGTTGAGTGGATGTGGCCGGTTGCGTCTGCGGGGTCTGGCTTTGCCGCATCTGCGGCATCTGGACGGGCAGTTGCTGGGCTGGCTGCTGGTCGTCGGCATCCTGAGGCTGCTGTTCCTTCATCAACACTTCCACATCCGTGTTCGTGCCGGCTACCACAGTGAAATCGCGCTGGTAGATCTTGTCCTTGTTGCGGGCGACGGCGGTATAGCGACCTTCGGCGAGCACCATGGTCGGAAAGGCGCTGAGGCTTTCGCCGACGATGTCGCCGGCAGATGTCAGGATCGACCAGGCGGTGTCGGCGATCGCTTCCCCGCCGGCATCAGACACGAGCTTGAGCGTGATCTTTGCGGCGCGGTGCTGGATGGTCGCCTCTGTCACCTTGCCGGCCTCCACCTGGATATCGGCGCGGATGACTGCGTTGACGGCACCGTATTCGGAAACGATGTGGTAGGTGCCGGCGCTGAGGCCCACCAGCGTGTTCGGCTTCACATCGGCCATGACTAAGCCGCGCTCTCCGTCTTCCTTGGCTTCACTGGAATAGATCGAGAAGCTCAGCTCGGCAGGCGGGATACGGACATCGGATCCGGAAACGGCATTCAGCACCATGCCGCCGGCATCGAGGACCATGGTCTGCTTTTGCGTGTCGCCCGTTTCCGGCACGCTCAGCTTCTTGGTGACGCCCGCACGGCCGAAGGAGACGTTGACGAAATAATCGCCGGGCAAAAGATGGAAGGACGCAGAGCCACCCTTGGAGCTGGCGACCAGCGGCAGCTTGCCGTCAGCGCCGGCATTGGGGCTGAAGACATACCAGGACAGACCCTGCTGCTGCGGACCGCTCTCAGGCGTCAGCTTTGCCTCCAAGGAAACGTCGCGCAATGTGCGGGACGCCGAATTTTCGCCGTTCGGCGCCACGAAGGCGTTGAGCTTCGGCATCTTCACACTGCCGTCAAGCTGCTTGAATTCCTTGAAGGCGTCCTGGGCGGAAGCGACCGTGCTCAGGCTGGCGAATATCGCGAAAACCGCGCTCAATCGGCGAGCGGATGAAATGCCTGACATGGGTTCCCAACCGATTGACTTCCGGTAAAACACAGGCCACTTCAAAACCAATGCCATGGCAAATTCAAGACCCACATCCTCCCATACGCCAAAATGAAAGCAATCACTCAATGAAAACCGATATCAAGCTGGTCGATTATCTCGCAGTGCGCCGATCCATTCCCGCGTTTCAAATGGCGGAGCCGGGTCCGGACAAGCCTGAGATCGAGGAGATTCTCCGGCTGGCCTCGCGCGTGCCCGATCATGGCAAGCTCGCCCCCTGGCGCTTCATCGTCTATCGCGGCGAGGAGCGGGCGCGCATCGGCGAGGAGTTGCTGAAGCTCGCGCTGGAGGCCAAGCCGGATCTGTCCGAGGAGATGATCCAGGTGGAGCGCACCCGCTTCACCCGCGCGCCGGTCGTCATCGCCGTCGTCAGTAAGGCGGCGCCGCATTTCAAGATCCCGGAATGGGAGCAATTGATGTCGGCGGGGGCGCTTTGCCTCAACCTGCTGATCGCAGCGAACGCCCACGGCTGGGTGTCCAATTGGCTGACCGAATGGTTCGCCTATGACGAGCGCGCCTATCCGCTGCTCGGCGTCGAGCCGGGCGAGAAGGTTGCCGGCTTCATTCACATCGGCTCCTCTGAGTTCCCGCCCGTCGAACGTCCACGTCCGGAATTGATTGAAACCGTAACTTGGGTGGGCGGCGAGGACGCGTGATGTTCTATACGACGGATACCAACAGGCACGGCCTCGCGCATGATCCCTTCAAGGCCATCGTCGCGCCGAGGCCGATCGGCTGGATCGGCAGCAAGGGGAGGGACGGCTCGCTGAACCTGTCGCCCTATTCTTTTTTCAACGCGATCAGCGATCGGCCGAAGCTGGTGATGTTTTCCTCCGCCGGCCGCAAGGATAGCGCACGCAACGTCGAGGAAACGGGCGCCTTCACCGCCAATTTCGTCAGCCGCAATCTCGTTGAAAAAATGAACCATTCGTCGATTGGCGTACCCTACGGCATCAACGAGTTCGAGTTGGCCGGTCTGACGGCGAAGCTCGGCACGCTGGTCGATGCGCCTTATGTCGGGGAAGCCTTTGCCGTACTCGAGTGCCGGGCAACCGAAATCCTTCAGCCCAAAGGTCTCGATGGGGAGGTTTCGGAAAATATTATGGTCATCGGCCAAGTGGTCGGTATCCATATCGACGAGACGATCATCCGCGATGGAAGGCTTGATATGGCGCTTGCGCGGCCGGTCGCGCGCATGGGCTATATGGATTACAGCGAAGGCAGCGATGTCTTCGAGATGATACGGCCCAAGGCACCCTGATATGCCTGCAAGCATTAGTGGTTAATAAATAAGGTAAACGCGCCGTAAACCTTTCCCCGGTAACGTGGAGGATATGAGTTTGCGCGGCGGGAATCGTCTCGCTGATATCGGGGCGTTACGTGATCATAGAAGCATTTCTTCGCTGGGCCGAAACCGCCAAAGCAGAGAACAGGGCAAGGGCGGCCAATGCGCTCGGTCGAGCCTATCTGCAATCGGAAATGCCAAGGGAAGAACGCACCGCCGCAGAAATGGCCATGACCTATCTGCTTGATGATCCGTCGCCGCGCGTGCGGCTCTCGCTTGCGGAGGCGGTCGCTGCCTCGACGAATGCGCCGCGTAACGTGATCTTGTCCCTTGCCGAGGATCAGCCCGAAATCGCGGGACAGGTCATTCTCTTCTCGCCGGTATTTACCGATGCCGATCTGGTCGATCTCGCACTGCGCGGTAGTGACGTGACGCGCGTCTTGATTGCTTCTCGCGGGCATGTGCCGAGAACAGTCTGTGCAGCACTCTGCGAAATCGGCGGAGAAGCCGAAATCCTGTGTCTTCTGGAGAATGACGGCGCATTGCTTCCGCACGCTTCGCTGAAGCGGATAGCGGAGCGGTTCGGCGACTGTGCCGATATACGCGGCCTGCTTTTGTCCCGCGATGCCTTGTCGTCCGATATTCGGCACCTGCTGATGCATCGCGTCAGCGAGGCCCTGTCTGGCTCAAGCCTGATACAGGCGACGGTCGGCAGCCACAGGCTGCAGCAGGTGACGCGCGAGGCCACCGAATCGGCAACCGTCGCCATCGCCGGCTCAGCTCAACATGATCATTTGCCTGACCTGGTGGAGCATCTCAGGCACAGGGGCTGGCTGACGCCAGCTTTCCTGATGCATGCGCTATGCTCCGGCAAGGTCGATTTCTTCGCTGGCGCGATCACCAATCTTTCCGGCTGCGACGAACGCCGCGTGCGCTCCATTCTGTCAAGAGGTCGCGTATACGCCATTCGCGCGCTTTACGAGAGCGCAGGATTATCCCGCGATATCAGCACCGTCTTCGTGGAGGCGACGCTGATCTGGCGCGAGGCATCACGCGAGAACGGCGCGGCCATGCTGGAAAATGTTTCTGCGCGATTGATACGCAAATTCCGCCTTGCCGAGCAGCCGCCCGCCGCGACCACGCAACTGCTCGATATGGTGGAAAAGCTCGCAAACGCCGAAAGGCGGCAGACGGCGCGCAATTTCGCCGCGCTGGCGACCCTCGCGGCCGCGTGATATTCAGCGCGCATCTTATCTTCGAGGTGCGTCTTGCCGCTAACTATTGCTATCGAATGCCCGCGCCAGGATGGCGTCGTCCGTCTTCTCGATATGTCGAACGCTTATGCGGAATCACTCTATCCCGCTGAAAGCAATCACATGCTCGATTTGGCGTCACTGGAAAAGTCAGGCGTGACCTTCTGGGTTGCCAGGATCGCGGGAGATATCGTCGGGTGCTGTGCCCTGGTGGAAGCAGGCGATGGCACAGCGGAAATCAAGCGCATGTTCGTCGATCCCGTCGCCAGGGGCCGCAGTGTCGCCCGCAAGCTGATGGAGACGCTCGAAGCGGCGGCGGCCGAAAGAAACCTTAGGGCAGTTCGGCTCGAAACCGGCATATCAGCCGGAAGCGATCGGCCTTTACAGAAGGTTCGGCTATCACGAGATTGCCGCCTTCGGCAGCTACCAGCCAGATCCGCTGAGCCTGTTCATGGAAAAACGACTGACGAAAGAGTAAGCGTGGAGCTCACCCGTCAGAACCGTCTCGAACATGCAGCTGCAATTCCGGCTCCTGCGCATGCTGTTCCTCGGTCAATTCCGCCTCGCGAATCCATTCGCGCCAAATGGCGACGATGATCGCCATTAGCACTGGACCGATGAAGAGGCCGAGGAAACCCATGGTCTTCACGCCGCCGACCAGGCCGAAGAAAGTCGGCAGGAACGGCAGCTTGATCGGGCCGCCGACAAGCTTCGGGCGAAGCGTCTTATCGACGATGAACAGCTCGATCGTCCCCCAAAGAAACAACGCTATACCCGCCCAAAACGAGCCGCTGGCGACAAGATAAATCGAAACAAGCGACATCGAGAGAGGCGCGCCGCCCGGCACGAGGGCCATCACGCCTGTGAGAACACCGAGCGTGATCGCTGATGGAGCACCGGCAATCCAATAGGCCACGCCAAGCACGACACCCTCGCCGATGGCGATCAGCGTCATGCCCATGACGGTCGAACTGATCGTCGCCGGTACGACACGTGAGATCCGCTCCCAGCGGTTCGGAAGAATTCGCTCGCCGAGCAGATCGACCTGACGAACGAATGTCGAACCATCGCGATAGATGAAGAACAGGGCTATCAGCATGAACAGCAAGGTCAGCACGACGTGGAAGGCACTGCCACCGGCCGCAAGGACGGCCCTGTAGATATTGCCGATATGCGCGCCGCTGATGAGTTGCGCCAGTTCACCGATGGAGCCAGGACTACCGATATATTGCGTCCACTGATCGCCAAGCCATGGGCCAACGAGGGGCAGCGCCAAAATCCATTGCGGCGTCGGCGCACCGTCGCGGTTGACATGCACGGCCCAGCCGAACCATTCGCGCACTTCGCCGGCCATATAGACGGCAGAAAGAATGATCGGCAGCACTAGAAAGGTGACGATGAAGATGATGGCGATAGTAGCCGCAATCGTCGTGTTTCCGCCGGTGCGGCGCACCAGATCGCTGTAAAGCGGCCATGTGGCGAAGCCGATGACCCCAGCGGCCATAACCGGAACGAGAAAGCCGTAGAAGAAATAGATGCCGGCAATGGCGATCAGAATAAGCAGCCAGCGCGCCGCGGAAATGGATGGAATGAGCGGCATGCGCGCATGTGCGCTCGACCCCAGCCACCGATGCTCCTTAGGCTTATGACGTTCAAATACACCCACCCGACTTACTTCGCCCCTCTTTATTAGATCAACCGGTTATGGGGTATGATCTAGGCTGTTTCAAGAGCAGCAGCCTGAAAGCCTCTTTATTCCGTCGCCGTGACAGTAACACGACTGGCACGCGAATAAGAAAGGCGTCACGAGGGACGGCGGATCACCTTGAAGGCGAAAAACTGGGTCTTCTGCGTCGGGTTGAAATTGTTGTCGGCGACGAGGATCAATACGTCCGTGCCATCCTTCGCCTTGCCGAAAGTAATGCCTTCGATATTGTCGGGTGCCAGGCCCAGAGCGCGCAGATCCATGATCTGTACCTTGCGCACAGGCACGATCCGCTGATCGGTCTTAGCAAGGGAAGGGATGTTGGAAACGTCGGTCGCACCATCGAGATCGAACATGTTGATCACGACCGAATTGCCGACACCTTGCGCATAGCCGCGCTCGATCGATAGGAGGTGGCGATCGTCAAGCGCCATGATCTCGGACATGCCGAAGTCATTCCAGCCGCTTGCCATGGAGGGCGCCTGCGGTATGGGCGAGATCGGGTAGACATATTGCGCCTTCTGCTCGCCGCTTGCCGCATCGTAACGGATGAGGCGGGCGAGCGCGCCGGCGGTCAGCGTCGTGATCGGTCCATCCTGGTAAAGCGCGGATTCCGTGCCGACCAGCAGATCGCCACCAGAGAGAAGGGCCAGGCCTTCGAATGCGAGGTTGTCGCGGATGCCGGTGCTTTTGTCGGCTGTGGGAGCAAATCCCGCCGGTAAGGGAAGTTCGCGCACGAAGCTGCCATCGCGGTTGGCAACGCGCACGAAGGGCGGCGACAGCGCCTTGCCGTCGCCTTCGCTACTCCAATAGATGCCGTCCTTGCCGAAGCGAATAGATTCGGCATCCACCTTTCGCAAAGCGAAAGGCTGGCCATCCTTGTCCTTCAAGGTGACATGATCGACAACCGTTACCCCTTTCAAGCCGCTGACGCTCACATCGATATCGAGATCGTAGAAGCGCGCCGGGGCCTTCTCGGAGCGGTCATCGCTGATTGAGATATAGCGGCCGGTGGACGGATCGAAATCGATGCCCGAAAGGCCACCAATCTCTACTCCATTTTCCATGAAACCGGTCGGGATATCGTAGTTGCCGAGATAGGAAAGGCTGATGCCGGCCTTGCAGTCGCCGAAGGGGCAGGGCACGTCGATGGTAGCGCCGATATCGGCGGCATGAGCGGCGTGGCCGAAAAGCAGAACGGCGGCGACAGTCGTCAAAAAGGGCTTCAGCATAGGGATAAAACAAATCCGGATGAATGGGATGATGGCATTCAAGCCATGCCGCCATCTACGCATCCGTCCATGACGGCTTCGTAACGAATATCCGTCAGTTCAATAAAATATCGCCGGGAGTCATTGCCCGCGGCGATCTGCTGCTGCGGTCAAATATCGAGATTCTCCGCGAATGCCGCGCGTTCCTGAATGAAGCGGAAGCGAGCGTCAGCCTTGGTGCCCATCAGATTGTCGACGGCGTCGCGCGTGCCTTCGAAATCGACCTCGTCGATCACGACACGCAATAGCGTGCGTTTCGAGGGGTCCATCGTCGTTTCCTTGAGCTGGGCAGGAAGCATTTCGCCCAAGCCTTTGAATCGGCTGATTTCGACCTTGCCTTTGCCCTTGAATTCGCTCTCCATCAGCTCCAGCCGGTGGGCGTCGTCGCGGGCATAGATGGATTTCGAACCCTGCGTGATCTTATAGAGCGGCGGAACAGCCAGGAAAAGGTGGCCACCGCGGACCAGTTCGGGCATCTCCTGATAAAAGAAGGTAATCAGCAGCGAGGCGATGTGCGCACCGTCGACGTCGGCATCGGTCATGACGACGATGCGCTGATAGCGAAGATCCTCCTCGCGATATTTCGACCGCGTGCCGCAGCCGAGAGCCTGGACCAGGTCAGCGATCTGCTGGTTGGCGGAAAGCTTCTCGCGGCCGGCGCTGGCGACGTTGAGGATCTTGCCGCGCAGCGGCAGGATGGCCTGATTCATGCGGTTGCGCGCCTGCTTGGCGGAGCCGCCGGCCGAATCACCTTCGACGAGGAAGAGTTCAGCGCCTTCGGCGGTGTTCTGCGAACAATCGGCAAGCTTGCCCGGCAGGCGCAGCTTGCGCACGGCCGACTTGCGGTTGACTTCCTTTTCCTTGCGGCGGCGCATGCGCTCCTCGGAGCGCTCGATCACCCATTCCAGCAGCTTTTCGGCTTCGGTCGGATTGTCGGTCAGATAGTGATCGAAAGGATCGCGCAAGGCGTTTTCGACGATACGCTGTGCTTCGACGGATGCGAGCCTGTCCTTGGTCTGGCCGACGAATTCCGGCTCGCGGATGAAGATCGACAGCATGCCGACGCCTGATATCATCACGTCTTCAGTGCTGATATTGGCCGCACGCTTGTTCTGCGTCAGTTCGGCGTAGCTCTTCAAGCCCTTGGTGAGCGCGATACGGAAGCCGGCCTCGTGCGTGCCGCCTTCAGGGGTCGGGATGGTATTGCAGTAGGAATGGACTTGCGGATCGCCGCCATACCAGGTGATTGCCCATTCCAGCGAGCCGTGACCGCTTTCCTTCTCCGACTTGCCGGCGAAGATCTCGCGGGTCACGGTGAACTCGTTGCCCATTGTTGCCTTGAGGTAATCCTTCAAGCCGCCCGGGAAATGGAAGACCGCCTTTTCGGGAATATCAGCCCCTTCGGGCGCCAGTTCGGCATCGCAGCTCCAGCGAATTTCGACGCCGCCGAACAGATAGGCTTTGGAACGGGCCATGCGGAAGACGCGGGCCGGATCGAACCGGGCATGATCGCCGAAGATTTGCGGATCGGGATGGAAGCGGACGCGGGTGCCGCGACGGTTGTGGATATCGCCCAGTTCTTCGAGGCCGCCGGTCGGCAGGCCACGCGAAAAGCGCTGACGATAGAGCTTGCGATTGCGGGCGACCTCGACTTCCAGATCGTCCGACAGCGCGTTGACTACCGAAACGCCGACGCCGTGCAGGCCGCCCGACGTCTCGTAAGCCTTGCCGTCGAACTTACCGCCCGCATGCAACTTCGTCATGATGACTTCGAGCGTCGACTTGCCGGGCACCTGCGGATGGTTTTCCACCGGAATGCCGCGACCATTGTCGGTGACGGTCAAATATCCCTGCCGGTCGAGATAGACCTCGATGAAATCGGCATGGCCGGCGACGGCTTCGTCCATGGCATTGTCGATCACCTCGGCGAAGAGATGGTGCAGCGCCTTTTCATCCGTGCCGCCGATATACATGCCGGGACGCATGCGCACCGGCTCGAGTCCTTCGAGAACGCGAATGGAGCTGGCGCCATATTCCTCGGCCGAAGATGTTGTCGGCGCCGCGCGCGGTGACGGAGCGGCTGCAGGCTTTTCCGCCTTGACGTCAGGCTTTTCCACCGCTTTCGGCTTCGGCGCGCGGGGTAGTCCGGAGAAGAGATCGTTGCTGTTATCCATGGAACTTTAAGCTGCTCAGATTTGTCCTGGTGGGGCCAGACCCCTTTATTATCGCATTTGCGCTTGTTATTCGCGAATCATCGTCATTCTGACAGAAACGGCACACAAGCGCGATGGCGTCCCATGAGGGGGCAGATTCAAAAAAGATTTGCGTTGCCGGGTGATGAATGGCAAGCCCGCAGGCTGATCGGAGGAAGTGTCCGCATGCGAATGTCCACAGCTCATTTGTCGATCCTGACCGCAATATCAAGCATCCTGCTTCTGGCGACAGCGTCTGTCGCTAGCGCGGACATGCTGAAACCCTTCAAGGATGAGCTGTTTTCCAATGAGACCGTTCTTGAAAGTCACGACAACGGCGCGTTCCAGACGATCGATTACCAGGAAATGCGGGATATCAACAGCCGCGACCAGATTCCCGAGAAGCGCGTCAAGCCGGCTTATGTCGATACCGGCGTCCGCTGGAAAGCCCAGCAGGACGAGACCCTGCAGCTCGGCGACCGCAAGCTTGACGTCACGCGGATCGGCCCGGCGTCGGGCCAGGCCTTCACCGTCATTTTCATTCACGGCCGCGGTGGCGACCGCCGGCTCGGCTCCAACGACGACACCTTCGGTGGCAACTTCAACCGGCTGAAGAACCTCGCCTACAGGAATGGCGGCACATATTATGCGCCGAGCGTCAAAGGCTTCGACAGCACCGGTGTCGCCGATATCGCGGCGTTGATCCGCTATTCCTATGAACAATCCGGCGGCAAGCCCGTCATTCTGACCTGCGCCTCCATGGGCAGCTTCGTCTGCTGGGGCATCACCCGCGATGCCGAAAGCGTCAAGCGCCTGAAGGGCATGGCGATTCTGAGCGGTGTGACGGACCCAGATTTCACAAAAAGCGCCTTCTACAAGGCAAAGCTGCCGCTATGGTTCACCCATGGCAGCAGAGACCCGGTCTATGCGGCGGCCGATCAGCAGGCCTTGTTCGAGAAGCTCTACAAGGCGCATTACCCGACACGTTTCACGCTTTTTGCCACAGGAAACCATGGCACGCCCGTGCGCATGACCGATTGGCGGAAGGTGCTGAACTGGATCTTCGATCCGCAAGCTTCCTGAAACGCCTCGGGCAATTCGATCTATTTTCCGGATAAGCAATTTTTCAAACGATTTTAACCCGTCCCGGCCCCATTCGATAACTTTCCTTTCCTCGACAGTTTTGTTAGGCCGACAGGTGGATCAAGGGGGAGAAGATCGGAATGACGAAGACCATACGGCCGCTTCTGGCCGGAAACTGGAAGATGAACGGCACGCGTGCGAGCCTCGATCAGATCAAGGCGATCGGAGACGGCGTCAAGACGCCGCTGTCGGACAAAATCGATACGTTGCTCTGCCCCCCGGCCACCTTGCTCTACGTCGCAACCGCGCTCTGCGACGACAGTCCGCTGGCGATCGGCGCCCAGGACTGCCACCAACAGGTCAGCGGCCCGCATACCGGCGATATCTCAGCCGAGATGATCGCTGACTGCTTCGGCACCCATGTCATCGTCGGTCATTCCGAGCGGCGCAGGAATCACGCGGAAAGCGATATGCAGGTGCGCGCCAAGGCGCATGCGGCCCATGAGGCCGGGTTGACGGCCATCATCTGCCTCGGCGAAACTGCCTATGAGCACAATAGCGGCCAGACGCTTGATGTGCTGAAGCGGGAATTGGCGGGATCGGTCCCGGATGATTCGACGGCGGAATCGACCGTGATCGCCTACGAGCCCGTGTGGGCGATCGGCAGCGGCCTAATTCCGACCCGCGAAAATATCGAGGAAGCCCATGGTTTCATCCGTTCCGAACTGGTCGAACGCTTCGGCAAGGGCGGCGCGGGCATGCGCATCCTCTATGGCGGATCGGTCAGCGGCGCCAATGCCCGGGACCTTCTCGATATTCCCAACGTCAACGGCTTGCTTGTGGGTGGTCAAAGCTTGAAAGCGGTTGACTTCCTCGCCATTTATGCCGCATTCGAACGACAGTTCGCCTGACGGACCCACTTGCCCGGACTTCCGGTGTCAAAAGGGCTTGGATTAGGCGAGAGCCTCATGTAAAGAGCCGCGAGCTTTTCTTTTTGATGCCCGCATGCGGGCAGGACTGGACCTATGCAAACCGTACTGCTTGTCATCTATCTCATGGTTGTTATCGCCCTTATCGGCGTGGTGCTGATTCAGCGCTCCGAGGGTGGCGGCCTTGGTATCGGCGGCGGATCGGGCTTCATGTCCGCGCGCGGTACGGCCAATGCGCTGACGCGCACCACCGCTATCCTGGCTGCGCTCTTCTTCGCACTGGCGCTCGGCATGAACGTGCTGTCGCGATTCGAATCGCGACCGACCGACATTCTCAACCGTATCCCGAGCACGGCGGGCCAGGGCAACGGCATTCTCGATTCGCTTGGTGGCCAGAAGGGTTCCGCACCGGCAACGACGCAGCCGAAGCCCGCCGATAATAGCGGCGTTCCGAACAACGGCGCTGTTGCTCCCCAGTCGCAGGCGACGCCGCCTGCAACGACGAACCAGCCGGCAGCTGCAACGTCCGCGCAGCCGGCTCCAGCCGCCACCGGTCAGCAGACCGCGCCGGCTGCCACGGCGCCCGCGCCCGCCCAAAGCGGCGGCGACGTTCCGACCGGCAAGTAAGCCCGGTCGGCCCAAGATCATCCCCGGCAGGTCTTCGGATCTGCCGGTTTTGTTTTGTCGATATTCCGTCTTCTGTGTCCAAAATTCCGGAAACGAATTTTAGGGCTAGCGGAATCATTTGTGAAAAGGTATCCGGTGACTCCCATGGCGCGATATGTATTCATCACTGGCGGCGTGGTTTCTTCCCTCGGAAAAGGAATTGCGGCCGCGGCTCTCGGAGCGTTGTTGCAGGCTCGTGGTTATCGAGTCCGCCTGCGCAAACTCGATCCCTATTTGAACGTGGATCCGGGCACAATGAGCCCGACCCAGCACGGCGAGGTCTTCGTGACCGACGACGGAGCGGAAACCGACCTCGATCTCGGCCACTACGAGCGCTTTACCGGTCGCTCGGCCACCAAGACCGACAACATCACCACCGGTCGCATCTACAAGAACATCATCGACAAGGAACGCCGCGGCGACTATCTGGGCGCCACCGTTCAGGTCATTCCGCATGTCACCAACGAGATCAAGGATTTCGTCACCGAAGGCAATGACGACTATGATTTCGTCATTTGCGAGATCGGCGGCACCGTCGGCGACATCGAAGCCATGCCGTTCATGGAAGCGATACGCCAGCTCGGCAACGACCTGCCGCGCGGCACCGCAATCTACGTCCACCTGACGCTGATGCCCTATATTCCCGCGGCCGGCGAGCTGAAGACCAAGCCGACGCAGCATTCCGTCAAGGAACTGCAGGCACTCGGCATTCATCCCGACATTCTGCTCGTACGTGCGGATCGCGAGATTCCGGAAGCAGAGCGTCGCAAGCTTTCGCTGTTCTGCAACGTCCGTCCTTCGGCCGTCATTCAGGCGCTCGATGTCGCCAACATTTATGATGTGCCGATGGCCTACCACAAGGAAGGCCTCGACAACGAAGTGCTGGCCGCCTTCGGCATCGAGCCGGCGCCGAAGCCGCGCCTCGACCAGTGGGAAGAAGTCTGCAATCGCATCCGCACGCCGGAAGGCGAGGTGACCATCGCCATCGTCGGCAAGTATACCGGCCTCAAGGATGCCTATAAGTCGCTGATCGAAGCGCTGCATCACGGCGGCATCGCCAACCGGGTCAAGGTCAATCTCGAATGGATCGAATCCGAGGTCTTCGAAAAGGAAGACCCGGCGCCCTATCTCGAGAAGGTTCATGGCATTCTCGTGCCCGGCGGTTTCGGCGAGCGCGGCTCCGAAGGCAAGATCCTTGCAGCCCGGTTCGCGCGCGAGCGCAAGGTGCCTTATTTCGGCATCTGCTTCGGCATGCAGATGGCGGTCATCGAAGCGGCCCGCAACCTTGCCGGCGTCGAACATGCGTCGTCGACGGAATTCGGACCGACGCCAGAGCCGGTCGTCGGCCTGATGACCGAATGGCTGAAGGGCAATGAGCTGCAGAAGCGCACAAAATCCGGCGACCTCGGCGGCACCATGCGCCTCGGCGCCTACAAGGCGGCTCTCAAGAAGGGCACGAAGATTTCGGAGATCTACGGTTCGAACGACATCTCGGAGCGCCATCGCCACCGCTACGAAGTCAACGTCGACTACAAGGAAAGGCTGGAAGACTGCGGTCTCGTCTTCTCCGGCATGTCACCAGACGGCGTCTTGCCGGAAACGGTCGAATATTCGGACCATCCCTGGTTCATCGGCGTCCAGTATCACCCGGAACTGAAATCCCGGCCGCTGGAACCGCATCCGCTGTTCTCCAGCTTCATCGAAGCGGCGACGGAACAGAGCCGGCTGGTTTAAGGGCGGCAAATCGCTTGCGGTAGTCGCTCGGGCTGACCGCAAGCCTCTCCCGAAAGTGATGGCGCATGGTGGCGAGCGATCCAAACCCGCTCGCCACGGCCACGTCATCAAGCGAAATGGCGGCCTGCTTTTCCAGCAGATCGCGAGCGCGACGCAACCTCTCTCCCAACAACCATTCGCCCGGCGACATGCCGGTGGTCGCCTCGAAGCGGCGCTGGAAGGTCCGCACGCTCATGCCGGCCCGTGCGGCGAGCGTGGCTATGGGCTGATCATCGTGCAGACGCTCGCGCATCCATTCGAGTAGCGGCCCCAGCCGCGCGCCTTCGCGCTGCTTCAACACAGGGGTTTCGATGTACTGCGCTTGTCCGCCCTCGCGATGTGGAGGCACCACCAACCGACGCGCAACACTGTTGGCGACATCAGGTCCGAAATCCCTGCGCACGACATGTAAGCAGAGGTCGATCGCGGCAGCGCTTCCGGCGGCGGTCAGCACGCTATCCTCATCGACGTAAAGCACATCGGCATCGACGGTGATGTCCGGATAGCGCGCGGCGATCGAATCGACATAGCGCCAATGCGTCGTCGCCTTGCGTCCGGCGAGCAGCCCGGCGGCGGCAAGGACGGCAACGCCCGAGCAGAGCGACATGATGCGTGTGCCCCGACTGCTGGCCGACTGCAACTCAGCGATCAGAGGAGCGGGGACAGGCGCCCCGATCCCGCGCCAGCCCGGCACGATGATCAGATCGGCGTCAGCAAGAACATCAAGCCCGCGATCAACCTGGACCGTGAGGCCGCCCGCCGCACGCAACGGGCCATCCTCGATGGCGCAAGCGGAAAAGCGGTACCAATCATCACCCATCTCCGGCCGCGGCAGGCCGAAGATCTCATAGGCGACGCCGAATTCGAAGGTACAGAGTCCGTCATAGACGAGGGTGACGACATGCGGTCCGCGAAGCGACGATGTAAGAGCGTTTGGCATGATATTAACGTTATATGGCGTTTCGGCCAATTTCAACCGCCAGATCGTTAAGGCATGAATGCACCGAACCAGAGAAGGAGCGTTCCATGTCCCTAGTCAGTGAAATCCCCACCGCAGACCCGAACCTTGTCGCCGAGCACTATGCCCGGCGGCTCGCCTTCGAGACCGATTGCTCCGATGTGCGCCAGGCCATGACCTCAGGCAATATGGATTTCGTCCTGATCGACGTTCGCGGACCGGCCCTGTTTCAGGAGCAACATATTCCCGGCGCGATCAATCTGCCGCATGGCAAGATGACTGCTCGCAAGATGGCGGAATGGCCCGAGGATACGCTGTTCGTCGTCTATTGCGCCGGACCGCATTGCAACGGAACGGACAAGGCTGCTTTGCGCCTGGGCACGCTCGGCAGGCGGGTGAAGGTGATGATCGGCGGCATCACCGGCTGGGCAGATGAGGGTCATCCCTTCGAAAAGGGATGATAAGACGACGGGCTAACCCGGCTCAATGCGGGCTTGCCCATTTTTACAACACTGCGAAAAACTTCGGCAGCTACGTCATTTGACTGTCGCGTCCTCTTGGTTTCCGTGGCACTGTGCGAGTAAGCATAACGGGAACAAAAGTATGATCCTCAATCCTTTTGACGATCGTGCCGAAAGGCCGAAAGCCAAGATTGCCTTCACCTTTGCGCTTCTGATCGCCTTCAACATTGCCGCCTGGACCTGGGCCTGGGTCGCTTTTTCAGACAGGCCGTCGCTGCTCGGCATTGCGTTTCTCGCCTATATGTTCGGCCTTCGCCATGCCTTCGATGCCGATCATATAGCGGCGATCGACAATGTCGTGCGCAAGCTCATTCAGGAAAAGAAGCAGCCCTATGCGGTCGGCTTCTTCTTTTCCCTCGGCCATTCCTCGATCGTCGTGATCGCCTCGATCCTGATCGCCGCGACCGCGGCTGCCATGCAGAGCCGGCTCGATTCCTTCCACGATGTCGGCGGTGTCATCGGTACGACCGTCTCGGCGGTCTTCCTGCTCCTCATCGGTATCGCCAATCTCTTTGTGCTCAAGGGCGTATGGTCCGCCTTCAAGCGGGCGCAGAGGGGCGAGAGGATCGCCGAGGAGGATCTGGACACGCTGCTCGCCGGCGGCGGCTTTTTGGCGCGCATCTTCCAACCCATGTTCAGGGTCGTGACCCGCTCCTGGCATATGTATCCGATCGGCTTTCTCTTCGGCCTCGGCTTCGACACGGCGACGGAAATCGGACTTCTCGGCATCTCCGCCGCACAAGCGGCGCAGGGCACATCGTTCTGGACGATCCTGGTTTTCCCGACGCTCTTCACCGCCGGCATGTCGCTGATGGATACACTCGACAGCGCGCTGATGACCGGCGCCTATGGATGGGCCTTCGTCAAACCCGTGCGCAAGCTCTGGTACAATCTGACGATAACAGCCGCTTCCGTCGTCGTCGCCATCTTCATCGGCGGCATCGAGGCACTGGGGCTTATCTCGGACAAGCTCGGCCTCGAGGGCGGTTTCTGGCGCTTCATCGGCGAACTCAACGACAATCTTGCCAATTTCGGCTTCGCGGTCGTCGGTATTTTCCTGCTGAGCTGGCTAGTTTCGACAGTGCTCTATAAGGCCGGAGGGTATGACAGCTTGCAGATCAACCGCTCCTGACGCATCATCGATGCCAAGGATCGAAAATGCCGTGACTGGAAATCGTCGTGTGCGGCCCCAGTTACATGCAGGAGGGGCCACGATCATGATCCAGACAAGCGATATTCTCGGTGTTGCGCTGGCGGCAGGCGTTCTGTTCATCATCGGCGCTGACCAGGTCTACGCGCAGGCCGCCGCCAACTGCTCGCCGCGGCCGGCCGTCAGCGCTGAGCGCCAAACCCTGAAGTGCGAACCGGGGCTTAGCATCACTGTTGAGCGCGGCGCACACTACCGGCTTGCCGACCGGAATCACGATGGTCGGGTTGATGCTATCGTGCTCAACAACAAAGCGGTGCTGATCGATGTCGACAGCAATCATGTTCAAGGCGGGTTCGAGGTGGTGACGCCGCAGGCCATCGCTGCCGTCCGCGGCACGCGATGGGCGGTCGACGCGCAGCGTGGCAAGACTTCCGTACTGGTGTTGCGCGGCCGCGTCGCGGTCAACAAGGTTTCGACCGGGGAAGGCGTCACGCTCGGGCAAGGGCAGGGCGTCGATGCCGACCGCAGCCGCTCCCCCTTGCATGTCACAGCCTGGGGACAGCCACGCATAAACGCATTGATAGCTCGCCTCGGCCAGTGAGATTCTGACGCCCATGCGCAGACCGCCGCCGCAGACGCTGATTGCGCTCATCTTGACTGCTCTCTGGGGTCTGGGTCTCGGCGTCATGCATCTGCATGGCGACATTCCCTTTATCGACGGCGCGGAGGCGACGTTGACGAATCTCAGGAATGCGGTTGGCGGCAGCCGCAAACCGCCCGATGTCGTCACTATCGTCGCCATCGACGATGAGACGTCGCGGGTGGCGGGACATTACCCGCTGCCCCGCGCCACGCTCGCCAAAATCATCGATGCCATCGCCGCCCTAGGGCCGAAAACCATCGCGCTCGACATGCTTTTGCTCGATCCCGGCGATGAGGCCGGCGATGCGGCACTGGAGCAATCCCTCAAGCGGACCAGTGCCGTGCTCGCCGCCGCCGGCATCTTTCCCGAAAGCCGCCAGCGCGTTGTCGATGACAGCAAGGAACCTCTTGCTCGCGTGCCCAGCGCACTGCAATTCCTCGAGCCGCAGAAGCGGTTCGCAGATGCCGCAAGCTACGGCGTCGTCAACGTACAGACCGACAAGACGGGAACGCCGCGCTTCGTGCCCATGCTGTTTCGCAGCGGCGAGCGGATCGAACCATCCTTCTCGCTGCGCGTCGCTTCCGCGGCGACCGGCGAGCACACGACCGTCATCTCCGACCAGATCAAGATCGGTGACCGTTCCGTCCATACCGATAGCGGCTATCTCATGCCGCTCTCGTTCTATGGCCCGCGCGGCACGATCCGCACCATCAGCGCCAGCGCGGCGCTGAACGGGCAGCTGCCGGAGGAGGCCATCCGGGATCATATCGTCGTCATCGGCGCGACCGTTACCGGCGGCGGTGATGTCTTTCCGACACCCTTCGATCCGGTGCTGCCGGGCGTCGAAGTCATCTCCACCTCGATCACGCATCTGATCGCCGGGGATGGCCTGGTGCGCGATCGCGGCGTTCGTTTCATCGACCTCTATTTTGCCGTCGGTCTGCCGGTCCTCGTTGTCAGCCTGCTCTCCTGGCGGCGCAACACCATCGGCCTTATCATGGTACTCTGCGTCGTCCTTGCCTGGCTGGCGATCAACGTCAACGTCTTCAAACACAGCATCTGGATGAGCGCCGCCCTGCCGATCGCCGCGACGGTGCCGCCGGCGCTGTTCTTCGGCGCAGCCCAGCTTTGGCTCGGCCGCAGGCAGGCCGGGCGCTTCGCCGAGCAGAGCGAACTGCTGCAACGCATCCAGGCGCCCGGTCTTGCCGAACATCTTGCCCGCGATCCCGGCTTTCTCGCAGCGCCGGTGCATCAGGAAGCGGCGGTGGTCTTCATTGATATCAACGGCTTCACGGGTCTCAGCGAGACGATCGGCCCTGCGGCCGTGCGGGACTTGCTGAACGGCTTTTACTATCTTGTCGACGAGGAAGTGACGGCCAGTGGCGGCGCCATCACCAGCTTCATGGGCGACGGCGCCATGATCCTCTTCGGCCTACCGCAGCCGAAGCGAGCCGACCCCGCCAATGCGGCGCGCTGTTGCATTCGTCTTGCCGACCGGATGAGAGGCTGGCTCGCCGCGATGCCGGAGGCGACCGCATCCCGCATCGGCTTCAAGATCGGCGCGCATTTCGGCACCATCGTCGCCTCCAGGCTCGGCGGTGGCGGCCGCCAACAGATTACGGCGACCGGCGACACGGTCAACATAGCAAGCCGCCTGATGGAGGTGGCCGCCCGCAATCGCGCCGAGATCGCCATCAGCAATGACCTGCTTCATTCCGCCGGCCGCGACAGCGTGCCCTTTATGGAAGGCAAGCTCGACGGCCCGATCGAAACAAAATTGCGCGGCCGCGCCGGGTCCTTGGCCATATGGCTCTGGCGCGGCAGGCATGATGCGGAACGTCCTTAAGATTTCAGGCTTCATCCGCGCCACATGGGGATAATTGATATCACGAGCAGGCAGGCGAGTGAGATATTGAGCACGCGCCATTGCCACGCCGTTTTCAGAAAACGCCCGAGCATCTGTCCGAGAACGCACCAGACCGCCAGCGAGAATGCGGCGACGAGGCAGAAGGTCAGGCCAAGCAGGATCGCGAGGGTGGTGGGACTGCCCGCCAGAGCGGCGAATGAGGCGGCCGCGCCGACCGTCATCGCCCAACCCTTCGGATTGTGCCACAACATCCAGACACCGGCGATAAAGCTCGTGGGCTTCGTCATCCGACCGGCGCCATGTGGCTGGCCGCTTCTGCCGATCCGTACTGCGAGCCAGATCAGATAGAGCGAGCCGAGCGTCTTCATTGCGATCTGCAAGACGGGCAGGGCTATCAAGACGCCGCCAAGTCCGGCCGCCGCCACACTGGCCATGGAGCCGAGGCCGAAGGCGAAACCGGTCATGACGGGTATCGACCGGCGAAAGCCGAAATGCGCGCCGGAAGCGGTCGCGAGTGTCGTCGCGCCACCCGGTGTTATGGTCGAGACGAGCGCAAACAGGATCAGCGGCAACAGGGATTCGATGGTCATTCCAGCCTTTCTCCAATTCAGGAAAAGGAATAGGCAAGCAGCACCCACCAGGAAATCGAATGTTGAAGGAGGAGAGCATTAGCATCTATAATGCCCTTATGGTCCGAAACTTCGATATCACCCTCATCAGAACCTTCACCGCTGTTGCCGATCAAGGCAGCATGACCATCGCTGCCAACATGCTGCACCTGACGCAAGGCGCCGTCAGCCAGCAGATCAAGCGGCTGGAGGATATGCTGGGATGTGCCTTGTTCGAGAGAGACAAGCGCGGCTTGCGGCTCACCGATGCGGGTGAGCGGCTGCTCGGCAATGCCCGCCGTCTGCTGCTGCTGAACGACGATATCTGGGCCGACATGACCGAACTGACGATCCAGGGAAGCGTCCGGCTCGGCGTTCCCTATGATCTCGTCGGGGCAACGCTGGCGCCGGTGCTGAAATCCTATGCCGAGCGTCACCCGCAGGTAGAGATTTCGCTGGTCTGCGCCTCGTCGCCGGAGCTGCTGGCGGAACTGGAGAAGGGCACCATCGACCTCTGCGTCGTCGAAGAACAGTTCGGTGCATCGCGAGGCGAATGCCTGAGTGTCGAGCGGCTGGTTTGGGTGGGTGCGAAGGCCGGCAACGCCTATCGCAAGGTGCCGCTGCCGATCTCGATGGTGGCTGATACCTGCGCTTTCCGCTCATCCGTATTCGCGGCGTTGAGCAATGACGGGCGACGCTGGCGGACGGTGTTCGAGAACGGCAATATCGAGGCCACCACCGCGACCGTGCGCACGGATCTGGCTGTTACCGCCTGGCTTGCTTCCACCGTCCCGGCCGATCTCGACATTCTCTCCGTCGAGGAGGGCTTGCCCGAGCTGCCGGTTTTCGCGATCAACCTGCATTTGCCCAAAGGGGACGCCACACCGCAGGCTCTGGAGCTCGCCCGCCATATTCGCGAGGGACTGATGCGGCCGCGTCAATCCGCGGCCGCCTGAGCGTCGATCGGCCCTGATAAGCCTCTTATGCTGCCTTCGGCAGAGGGCCGACATAGCGCGACTGCGGGCGGATGAGACGCCCGTCGAGCGTCTGCTCACGCGCATGAGCAATCCAGCCAACGGTACGGCCGATTGCAAAGACGCCGGTGAAGGCATTGCGCGGGAAGCCGAGAGCATCGAGCAGCAGGGCCGTGTAGTATTCGACATTAACGTCCAGCGGCCGATCCGGCTTGCGCTCCTTGAGCAGGGTGAGCGCCGCCGCCTCGATTGCTTCTGCCAGCGCGATGCGTCCGGCATCCGCCTGACCGCTCTCGAAGATCGGCTTCAGCGCTGTTTTCAATGCATCGGCACGCGGGTCGCGAACACGATAGATGCGATGGCCGAAACCCATCAACCGCTCGCCATGATCCAGCGCATGCGACAGCCAGGCCCGAGCATTCTCCGGCTTGCCCACTCCATCAAGCATGTCGAGGACCGGGCCGGGGGCACCACCGTGCAACGGACCCTTGAGGGCGCTGATCGCCGCCAGCACGGAAGAGGTCAGGCCGGCATGGGTCGAGGCGATGACACGCGAAGCGAATGTCGATGCATTGAGGCCATGATCGGAAATCGTCACGAGATAGGCGTCCAGCCCGGCCGTCTGCTCGGCCGTCGGCACACGACCCGCAAGCATGCGCAGGATGTCCGCGGATTGGGACAATGAAGCATCCGGCTTGATCGGCGCATCGCCCTTCTGCAGCCGCAATACGGCCGGCAGGAAGACGGCTGGCGCTGCCATCAAGCTGATAGCGCTGATGAAATCCTCGCCATCCTCGATGCGTGCCAGTAGCGCCCGCACAGCGTCCACCGGCGGCAGAGCGAGCAGGGCAGCGTCCGCCGCCTCGACGTGGGAGAAAAGCGCAACGCGCGCCGCTCCAAGCTGCGATCTGATGGACGTTGCATCGATATGTTCGTCGAACAATCCATCGAGCAGCAGCGCCGCGACATCCTCGAAGCGGCTGGTCGCCACCAGATCATCGAGCGACACGCCGCGTATGATCAGCCGGCCGGCTGCGCCATCGACGTCGGATAGTTTGGTTTCTGCGGCAATGACATCTTCAAGACCACTTTTCATCATTGTTCTCCTTTGACTATCCGCTTAGATCGGGCCTATTTTTATTGACGTCAATCTTGATGCAATTGATCAATATGAGAGAATGATGAGCTGGCTGACGGCGGAGCAGGCGCTGCACCTGCTGGGAACGAAATCACAGACGCTTTACGCCAATGTCAGCCGCGGTCGCATTCGCGCAAAGCCCGATCCGGCGGACACGCGGCGCAGCCTCTATTTCGCTGATGATGTGAAGCGGCTGGCGACCCGCCATGCCGGCCGGCGCAAGACCGAGGCGGTTGCCGCCGAGGCCATCCAATGGGGTGATCCGGTATTGCCCTCGGCGCTATCTACGGTTTCGAGCGGGCGGCTTTTCTATCGCGGGCGGGATGCGACGGCTCTTGCCGAGAGTGCGACCCTGGAGGAGATCGCGCTGTTGCTTTGGGACATGAAACGTCCATTGCGGCTGGAGGAGGGCCAACGCACGCCTCCATCCCTGAATGCCGCGTTCTCGGCGCTGGCCGAACGCGCGACAAGCGACTTGCCGTCACTCGGGCGCTCGCTGCCGGCGTTGCAGCGCGAGGCCGAAAGTGTCTTCAGCACCGTCGCCGAGGCACTGGCGCCGGGCGCGTCGGGCTTGCCTCTGCATCAACGTCTCGCCGTTGCATGGGATCGTCCCGACGCAGCGGATCTCATACGCCGCTGTTTTGTGCTGCTTGCGGACCACGAGTTGAATGCCTCGACCTTCACGGCGCGAATCACCGCTTCCGCCGGCGCGACATTATCCGCAGCCACCTTGTCCGGCCTGTCGACACTGACCGGTCCGCTGCACGGCGGTGCCTGGCAGAGCGTGCGCTCGCTGATCGCCCGAGCGGCTGCGATCGGTGCGGAGGAGGCGGTGCGCAGCTACCTGTCGGAAGGGCGGCCTTTGCCGGCTTTCGGTCATCCGCTCTATCCGGATGTCGATGCCCGCGCCGAAGCACTGCTTCATTGCTTCACGCTGCCGCCCTTGTTTGCCAGGGTTCGCGATGTCGGCGAGCAGCTGGTCGGCGAACGCGTCAATGTTGACTTTGCCCTGACGGCGATGGTCCACGCCTATCACCTGCCACAGGATGCGCCATTGATCATCTTTGCGCTCGCCCGCACCGTGGGCTGGCTGGCACATGCGATGGAGCAGGCGACGAGCGGGCGTCTCATTCGGCCGCGTGCACGCTATGTCGGGCCGCCGGTGCAATAGCGCGCCGCATGGAGGCCACGACGCTTAGCTCACCGCCAGGTGACAAACCGCTTCGATATTATGGCCGTCCGGATCGAGGATGAAAGCCCCGTAGTAATTGGGATGATAGTGAGCGCGGACACCCGGCGCTCCGTTATCCACGCCGCCGGCGACAAGCGCGGCTTGGTGGAACCTATCGACGATTTCCCTGCTTTGGGCAGCAAAGGCGACATGTGCGCCGGTCTGTGGTGTAGCGCACTGGCCGATCCAGAAGAATGCCTTTGGTCTGATCCCATAGCCCGCAAAGGTCTCGCCTTCGGCATAAAGGCGTTCGATGCCGAGAGGGTGCAATATCGCATCGTAGAACATCCTGGATCGTTCTAGAGCAAGGACACCGATCGTCACGTGGTCCAGCATATTAGCTCCTGACTGGTAGACACAGACATCATCAACCCTGGCCGATGGCGCCGGCATCGCGAGGCGGGAGATCCGTCCAGCCGATAACCAGCTTGCGGCTGACGATCAGCCGGATCGTTGCCACGGCGACGATACCGACGACGATGTTGGCCGCGATGAAGACGATCGGGGCGAGCTGTGAGACAGGACCGGTATCTCCGCGCTCGATCAATCGCATCGGAGCGGTCGCGAGCGCGGTGGCACCGAAGGAAAAGGCCCAATATGCCGGGCTGAAGGCTTCCTTCGTGATCCACGGCAGCAGGCGAATCATGATCAGAGCCTGCAGCAGACCGTAGCCGATCATCGCGTGCACAAGAATATCGGTCGGCCCCTGTATAACGCCGATATAGGCGAGCGCACCGACCGCCGGCGGCGCCAACTGGATCCCGAGCGTCGGCCGCAACGGCAGGGGCAGTGCCGGTCCAGTCAACAGACGATGCAGCAGGGCGGATTCGATCGCGAGCCAGGCAAAGAAGCCAGCGCCGAAGAAAAGCTTAGCCCATTCGGGAAAGCCGAGGGCGGCGCCGACGATGGCGGTAACGAAGCTTCCGGCCACGCTCGGCAGATAAAGCACTGCGGTCGTTGTCGCGATATCGCGCTCGCCTTGCCACAGGCCGCCGGTTCGCCAGACCGAGAAGGCAAGGGTATAGGCTGCGCCGATTAGGAAGATAGTTTCGGCGCCGATGCGCGAATAGGGCAACAACCCTGCGGCGACGAGCATGGTCGCCACCCCGACCAGACCGATGAAGCAGCATTGGACGGGATGCGCCACCTCCTTGAAGGCTTCCTCGCGGGCCACCATCCATTTCAACAGGTAGAGCAAGATCAGCACCAACCAGACGGCGACAGTGACAAAGGTCAGCACCTCGCCGATCACGGCCGGCAACTGCCAAATGCGTGCCCCGACGCGCCAGGCATTGGCAAGCCCGGAAAGGCCCAAAACCATGCCGAAGAATGCAGCCGGAACCAACGGCAATTTCAGAGACGCAGCCATATGCCTCCTTTGACGCTTCACGGTGAGCGCCACCTACAGAGAATTAAGCAAAGAACCCCGGAACGCCGCTGAACTTATCAATAGGGGCCGGAGCGCAAAATACAGCTTTCATCGGAGACGGCAAAGCGCGATCACAGATGCGTGAGGACAGTAAATTTTCTCCGCTGTCTGGCCCACGCATAGCTCGCCCGTCATTTGTTCATTGGAAAATCCTGCGAAATGTCTCTATTGAGTATTCAAAACGATTAAAACCGTCCTAGGAGACTGACATATGCAAATCGGAATGATTGGCCTTGGCCGCATGGGCAACAACATGGTGCAGCGCCTGATGAAGGGCGGCCACAGCGCGGTTGTTTTCGATGCGCGTGCGGAAAGCATCGCGGCGCTCGAGCAGCTTGGCGCCACCGGCAGCAAGTCGCTCGAAGATTTCGTATCGAAGCTCGCCAAGCCCCGCGTCGTTTGGCTGATGCTGCCGGCTGCGATCGTCGATCAGGAGTTGGCGGCAATCGTACCACTGCTCGAGGAAGGCGACATCGTCATTGACGGGGGCAACTCCTATTATCATGACGACATTCGCCGCGCCGAGGAGCTGAAGTCCAAGAGCATTCATTATGCCGACGTTGGCACGAGCGGCGGCGTTTTCGGCCTGCAGCGCGGCTATTGCCTGATGATCGGCGGCGAGAAGGAAACGGTCGAACACCTCTCGCCGATCTTCGCGACCCTTGCACCCGGTGTCGGCGACGTCCTTCCCTCGAAGCAGCGCTCCGAGGAAGCCTCCAGGAACAGCACCGCGGAGCAGGGCTATCTGCATTGCGGCCCGTCCGGCGCCGGCCACTTCGTCAAGATGGTCCATAACGGCATCGAATACGGCCTGATGGCTGCCTATGCCGAAGGCCTGAACGTATTGCGCCACGCCAATGTCGGCAAGCTGGACGCCGAGAAGGACGCGGAAACCGCGCCGATCGCCCATCCGCAATATTATCAGTACGATCTCGATATCGCCGAAATCAGCGAAGTCTGGCGTCGCGGCAGCGTGATCACATCCTGGCTGCTCGACCTCACCGCCGACGCGCTGCATGGCGACGCCGCCTTGTCGCAATATGCCGGCCGCGTTTCGGATTCAGGCGAGGGCCGCTGGACGATTTCGGCCGCGATCGACGAAGGTGTGCCGACGCCGGTGCTCAGCGCCGCCCTCTATGGCCGCTTCGCCTCGCGCGGCAATGACGATTACGCCAACAAGGTTCTGTCCGCGATGCGCGCCGGCTTCGGCGGTCATCATGAGAAGCCTGGCAAGTAATCTACGGGTTTACTGAAATATGAGCCGGGTGGGTCAAGTCTCCCGGCTTTTCCTTGCCCGGCTCAACCTAGAGCGTTTCAGGTTTTGACGGAAGCGTATCCAGCGTTGACGAAGTAGTTGTTGCATTCGTTGGGCTCGATTGTTTTGACGAGATGTCCGATG
>NZ_JAAZQI010000013.1:0-225965 GCF_012275345.1 Rhizobium sp. SG570
CAATCAGCATCGCAGCCAATCCAGGAAACACTAGAGCGAAAGTCGTCGTCGCCAGCAGCGCCGCCGCCCTCGTTCAGTGAGTGGGCTTATAATCCCACCCAACGAACCAAGTCAACAAGCGATTTTGAAAAAAATCGAAAAACAAATAAGTGATTGATTCTCATGAACTATTTATGAAGGGATGCCGAGCTCCG
This sequence comes from Rhizobium sp. SG570, assembly GCF_012275345.1. Classification (NCBI taxonomy): domain Bacteria; kingdom Pseudomonadati; phylum Pseudomonadota; class Alphaproteobacteria; order Hyphomicrobiales; family Rhizobiaceae; genus Rhizobium; species Rhizobium sp. SG570. Next base: position 195 of record NZ_JAAZQI010000013.1, read on the forward strand.
GCTGAAGATGCGGCGAAGCCACCCGCGCATTCCTTCCCTGGCATGCTCACGCTACCCAATCGGGCGCCGCTGGCGGCACAATATGAGGCGGATCATCGGCAACGTCCCACAAGCCCTATCACCTGCACCATAGATTTCTATAGGAAACGAGGCCCCCAAAGAGTGAATATCACCCGGTTGATTTGACTCGCCTGTCATAAATATGCACATCTTCGCCCCCAGCCTGCGGCTCGCATGAAGGAACCGGATTTCGATTGGCATGATGACGGACAAGATGATGCTCCGATCGCTCGGCAACGAGCCGCCAATCCTGGCCGATGGCAGGCGGGCGCCGGATCGACGCGAGGTTTCCTTGCGCTGGCTCTCGGGCACCTTCCTTACCGGCGTCACCTCGAGCATATTGATGGGCGTCGCCTTGTTCGCAGCGCTCGACGGACGACAGCAACTGGCTATTCCGGCCGAAGCCTATGCGACATCGGACAATCACGATGCCTCAGATGATCAGGTCACCCGCGGCGGGCGCCTGATTTCCACCGCCATCGCGTCCAAGCCGTCAGACCGCAACATTCTCGAAGTATCGACCGTTGTGAAAGACGGCGACAAGGAGGTGGTGCGTCGCCAGCCCTTCGCGCATGTGAAGATCGCCTTAGCCACCAATCGCATCGCCAACGAAAGCTATCCACCATTTGATCCGCTGGCGATCTTCTCCGCCGATGAGAATATACCGCCGCCGGCCAACCGGACCGGCGCGATCTACGGATCGGATGTTGAATCGGAGGTCAGCCTGAAGACGGTGCCCTTTCCGTCCAAGGATATTCCCTTCCAGCTTGCCGGCTCCATGTCGCTCGACGAAGTCGAAGAGAATGTACGCTCCAACGGCTCGGTCCTGACAGACGGCAATACCCAGCTTTCGGCACTCTATTATGTCGATCCGCGCCGTTTCGCCAACGACGATGCCGACGTCGACCTGACAGCCGGCCTGACCGCCCGCATCGTCGAGGAAAACATGTCCGTCTCCCCCTCCCAGGCTGTGACCGCGCAGACACAGGAGTTTGCCGACGACATCATTCCGGTTCGGGAAAACATGCCGATTGTCACGGCCCTCACCAATGCCGGCTATCTCAAGGCGGATGCCGACGACATCACGGCAAAGATCCAGCCGTTCTTCGGCTCGTCCGATGTTTCCGCAGGCGACGTGCTTCGCATCGGCATCCTGCAGAAGGGCGAGCAGGCCAAGATCATCCGCGCCAGCATCTACCGCGGCACCAAGCATTTGCTGACCATCGCGCAGAACGATCGTGGCGATTTCGTCGCCGGCAGCGAACCGCATATGCTTGACGCCATCGCCACCGCCTTCGACAACGACGCCCCCCCCTCTGTGGCCGGCCGCGATCTGCCGAGCGTCTATGACGGCATCTATCGCGCAGCGCTTTCCTACGGCATGAACAAGGAAATGGTGGCGCAGATCGTCAAGCTGCTTGCCAGCAATGTCGATTTCCAGGCGCAGCTGAAACCGGCGGATTCGCTGGAAGCCTTCTTCTCGGTTGCCGATGAAAACGGCCAGGCGACAGCCGATTCCGAACTGCTCTTCGTCAACGCCAAGTTCGGCGATACCGTGACCCGCTTCTACCGTTTCGAAGATCCGGCCGATAATTCGATCGATTACTTCGATGACGGCGGCAAGAGCATCCGGCAATTCCTGTTGCGCAATCCTGTTCCGACCGGCGTGTTCAAATCCGGCTTCGGCATGCGACGCCATCCGATCCTCGGTTTTGCGCGCATGCATACAGGCGTGGATTGGGCTGCGCCCCGCGGCACGCCGATCATCTCCGCCGGCAACGGCATCGTCGAAAAGGCCGGCTGGGATTCAAGCGGCTTCGGCAATCAGACGCTGATCCGTCATGCCAATGGCTACGTCTCCTCCTATAACCATCAGAGCGCCATCGCCAAGGGCATCGTGCCGGGCGCGAAGGTGGTTCAAGGACAAGTCATCGGCTTCATCGGCTCGACCGGCCTCGCGACCGGCCCGCACCTCCACTATGAACTGATCGTCAACGGGACGAAGGTCGACCCGCTGCGCATCCGCCTTCCCGGCGGCAAGTCCCTCGAGGGCGAGGCTCTCGCCAAATTCCAGGAAGAGCGCAAGCGCATCGATACGCTGCTCAGCGACGACAAGTCGAAACAGGTCGCAAGCAAGTAGCCCTGAAGGCTGGGACATCCCGGTCAGCGGGCAACCAGTTAGGCCCGAACGGATTCCATCCGAACAACCAGTTCCGCCATGAGCTCATCCACCGCCTTGAAAGCCGTATCGACGACGATAGGCCCCGAGCTCCAGCTATCATAGTTTCGCGTAACGACCTCGTCCCAGGTCGGATTCACAAGGCCTTCGATATCGGCCTCGCGCGTTTCCACGCGCCGGCGATGCTCGGTCCTGTCGGAACAGATGACCTCCACCTCGATTGACGGCACACCCGCCCGCTGCGCGACGTGCCTCCAGGCTTCGCGCGTCACCGAAATGGGATTGACTGTATCCGCAATCACGGTTCTCCCCAGTTTCAGATTGTCTTCGGCGACCCCATAGGCAACCATATATCCGGCAGGTCCGACATCAGCTCTCAACATACCGGAATTCCGCAACGCCTGCTCGATCGTGTCGAGCCGGACGTGCACACCGCCCAACCGCTGCGCCAGCGCGCGCGCAATGGTGGTTTTTCCGCTGCCCGGCAGGCCACCGAAGATAACAAGCATGGTTTCCTCCGTCCCTCTCCAAACCCGCGCCAGCATCACAGAGGAGGCAGGGTCAGGCAAGCAGGCTCTCAAAAGCAAGATGGCGGCCGAAAGGCCGCCATCCGCATTTCATCAAACATTCTCGACCTTATGCCGCCTCGTTCACCGCATGGCGCGGGCGGAACAACAGCCTGTCGGAACCGCTGGTGACCTTGACCAGCGAGCCATCCGGAATCTGCCCGGAGAGGATCTGTTCGGCGAGCGGATCCTGGACATATTTCTGGATCACCCGCTTCAGCGGCCTTGCACCATAGGCGGGGTCGTAGCCCTTGTTGGCGAGCCAGTTGCGGGCATCGTCGTCGAGCTCGAGCGTGATCTTGCGCTCCGACAAAAGCTTCAGCAGCCGCTCCAGCTGGATATCGACGATCGCGCCCATCTCCTCGCGCTTCAGGCGATGGAACAGGATGATCTCGTCGACACGGTTCAGGAATTCCGGGCGGAAATGCGACCGCACCACATCCATCACCTGTTCGCGCACCAGATCGCTGTCATCGCCTTCCTTCAGCTGGGTCAGATATTCGGCGCCCAGGTTGGAGGTCATGATGATCATGGTGTTGCGGAAGTCGACCGTGCGGCCCTGGCCATCCGTCAAACGCCCGTCGTCCAGAACCTGGAGCAGGACGTTGAAGACATCGGGATGCGCCTTCTCGATCTCGTCGAACAACACGACCTGATAGGGTCGGCGACGGACGGCTTCGGTCAGCGCACCGCCTTCCTCATAGCCGACATAGCCGGGAGGGGCGCCGATCAGCCGGGCCACGGAGTGCTTCTCCATGTACTCGGACATATCCATGCGCACCATGGCCGTATCGTCATCGAAGAGGAAGCGGGCGAGCGCCTTAGTCAGCTCCGTCTTGCCGACGCCGGTGGGGCCGAGGAAGATGAACGAGCCGATCGGCCGGTTCGGATCCTGCAGCCCGGCGCGCGACCGGCGGACGGCACGCGATACCGCTTGAACGGCATCGCCCTGGCCGACGACCCACTTCGCCAGTTCGTCTTCCATCCGGAGCAGCTTGTCGCGTTCACCTTCCAGCATCTTGTCGACCGGAATCCCGGTCCAGCGGGAAACGATCTGGGCGATATTGTCGGCGGTGACCACTTCCTGCACCATGGAATCGCGGGCACTGTCCCGCTCTTCCGCAGTTTGCAGCTCCTTCTCCAGCTTCGGGATCACGCCATAGGCGAGCTCGCCGGCACGCTGGAATTCACCCTTGCGTTGGGCGGTCGCCAACTCGTTGCGGGCTTCGTCAAGCTGCTTCTTCAGATCGGCGGCAAGACCCAGCTTCTGCTTTTCGGCTTGCCAGCGCGCCGTCAGCGCATCGGCTTCCTCTTCCAGCGAGATAAGCTCGGTCTCCAGCCGCTTCAGCCGGTCGGCCGAGGCCTGGTCGGTTTCCTTCTTCAGCGCCTCACGCTCGATCTTCAGCTGGATGATGCGGCGATCGAGTTCATCGAGTTCTTCCGGCTTCGAGTCCACCTGCATGCGCAGGCGGGCCGCAGCTTCGTCCATCAGGTCGATGGCCTTGTCCGGCAGGAAACGATCGGTGATATAGCGGTTCGACAGCATGGCGGCGGCCACCAGGGCGGCATCGGCGATGCGGACCTTGTGGTGCTGCTCATACTTTTCCTTCAAGCCGCGCAGGATCGAAATCGTATCCTCGACTGTGGGCTCCTCGACCATGACGGGCTGGAAGCGTCGTGCGAGAGCCGGATCCTTTTCGACATGCTTGCGATATTCGTCGAGCGTGGTCGCGCCGACGCAATGCAGCTCACCGCGGGCGAGCGCAGGCTTCAACAGGTTGGAAGCATCCATGGCGCCGTCCGCCTTGCCCGCGCCGACCAGCGTGTGCATTTCGTCGATGAACAGGATGATCTCGCCGTTTTCCGACTGGACCTCGTTGAGCACGGCCTTCAGCCGCTCTTCGAACTCGCCGCGGAATTTCGCGCCGGCGATCAAGGCGCCCATGTCGAGCGCCATCAGCTTCTTGTCTTTCAGCGATTCAGGCACGTCGCCATTGACGATGCGGAGCGCCAAGCCCTCGACGATCGCCGTCTTGCCGACGCCGGGCTCGCCGATCAGCACGGGGTTGTTTTTCGTGCGGCGGGAGAGAACCTGAATGGTGCGGCGAATTTCGTCGTCACGGCCGATGACCGGGTCGAGCCTGCCCTCGCGAGCCTCGGCGGTGAGGTCGCGTGCATATTTCTTCAGTGAATCGAAGCCCTGCTCCGCATTGGCGGAATCGGCGGTACGACCCTTGCGGATATCATTGATGACCTGATTGAGTGTAACAGGCGTCACGCCGGCCTTCTTCAGCGTTGCGGAAGTGGAAGCGGACGACTCGATCGCCAGTGCCTGCAAGAGGCGCTCGACGGTGACGAAGCTGTCGCCCGCCTTCTTTGCCGCATCCTCGGCGGTGGCAAATACCTTGGCGAGCGGCTGTGCGAGATAGACCTGGCCATCGCCGCCGGAAACCTTCGGCAACTTGGCAAGCGCGGCGTCATTGGCAAGACGGGCAGCCTTGGCATCACCGCCGGCGCGTTCGATCAACGACGCGGCCATGCCTTGGTCGTCGTCCAAAAGCACTTTCAGAACATGTTCGGGTGTGAACTGCTGATTACCCTGCGCAAGCGCATAGGTTTGGGCGGATTGCAGGAAACCGCGCACCCGCTCGGAGTATTTTTCAATATTCATACTGGACCTCCATGGATCGGCCTGCCCTAACCGGCGCAGATCGATGATTGAGATTGAGCCCCCTCAAGAGGCGGACCCCGCCTTGTCGCTGTTGAGATTTGCGGCAAGGCAACTGAGGAGAATATGGGAGGGTATCTGAGGAGTTTAAAGGGCGGCAAAAGCGAAAAAAGTGAGGGATTTGCCGGGTTGAGCCGCGTTGACCCAAAGGCGGAAGATTGCAGCGACATCGGCCTCTGCAAAGCAGGAAGGACATGTCATCCGCGAACGATGGCGCGGATTCCCCTACCCGCGTTGCGCTCATCGGCAAAACGGGCAACCACGTGCAAATGAACATGAAACACGTGCTGCCCTGCAACGGCTCCGACATTCCAACCGAGAGTGAAGCCATCCGGGCCGCAATATTCCAGGTGAGCCTTTGCCATTGTCAGCATTTCGCCCAATCCGGCCCACTCCTCGGAACGGATATCGAAAGGGCTTTCCGCATGCCGACGCAGGATGATCGTGACGGCATGCGGCATTTCCGGATCGATACTGCCGAGCATATAGAAGGAGCGGTTGCCACCCAGAGGCTCATCGGCGAGCAATTCATTCCCCAGACAGAAACGGCAGCCGGCTTTATCAGTCGAAAGCATCAAATTTCTCCACTCGATAGGCCGGAGAAGGACAAGTTCCGTTTCGGAAGCGAATGATAACGGCTCCGGAAACTTCTGGCCGTACTCTGAGAAAAAAAGGAACCGAAAGCAGAAATGGGAACGGCGGCACTTTCAGCACCGCCGTTCCCATTTCAGTATTTTGACCGGCTTCCCCTGAGGGGAGGTCGTCTTATCCCGATGCAGCGTCGGCCAAAGCCGGGGCGTCGCCCGCGGCGGCCTCGTCCTTCCCTTCCGCATCAGCCGCGCGGCGGGGCTGGCGACGCGGGCGGTTTCCGGCATTGCGGCGGCGCGGCTGGCGCTCGGCGGCTCCGCCGGGAGGCGTCTCTTCCTCGATTGCCACCTCGGCCGGGATGCCTTCAATCACCGGCTGCGGGCCGGTGCCGTCGATAACCTCGGGTTCGGGAGCCGGAGCGGGCGCAACGACGGGAGCATGCTGACGAACCGGAGGCGGAGCCATCTGCGGCTGGTCGTCCATGTCGTTTCCGTCGATATCGTCCATATCACGGTCGCCCGCATCGCGGTCGTTATAATTATTCTGATCGTCGCGCTGAAAGCGCTCCTGCATCTGCGCCTGGCCGCTGGCGATAATCCGATTGTAATGCTCGGCATGCTGAAGGTAGTTTTCAGCCATGACGCGGTCGCCGGAGCTGTGTGCGTCGCGAGCCAGAGCCGCGTACTTCTCGGCGATATGCTGAGCGGTTCCGCGAATCTTCACATCGGGACCGGAGCTGTCATAAGTCCTGGTCAGCGGATTCGAGCCTTTGCGGTTGAAGTTGTTATTGTTGTTGTTATTTCCGCCGCCGCCGCCGTTGTTGTTACCACGCCCCCGACCGCGCTTGTTCTGCTGTCCTGGCCTCATAGATCCTTCACCTGAATTCTCTTCGTTGGGATAAAATCATACACGACACCTGCCGCCGCGGCTCGGATACTTCCGAGCCAGGGCCTGCGTGCCGCAAGCAAACTGCGCTTTAGCGCCGGTCTGCCGCTCGACTACGTCAGATTAACTGATCACGCATTGGGTTATCTTCAACCTTTGACACTCTTACCAAAGAGCGGATCCCCGAGGCCTGTCCAAGATAGACGAATCGTCCCGTCTATTCCCAGCCGCCCAACGCGTGAGCGCAACCTATATCGCTTCCTCAGGAAATCCAAGCTTTTTATTTGCGATAACAACAGGGGGCCTACAAACCTGCAGCAACGTGTCGCGTTACCGATGAAATTGAAACACAAGCACCCGGTCGTTCTGGCCGTAGTCACGAACCGCCTCGACAAGGAGAAATCCTGCTCCTTCAAAAACCGAAGTCACCGTTTCACGCTGATCGTACCCGATCTCCACCCCTATCTTGCCATCCGGGTATAGAAACCGCGCCGCATCCTTTGCGATCGCCCTATATGCATCCAGCCCATCAAGGCCCCCGTCAAGGGCCGCGGGAGGATCGAAATCCTTTACTTCTGGAGCGAGAGTAGAAATGACACTGGACGCAATATAGGGCGGATTTGAGACAATCACGTGAAATCGTTCGTGGATGGCATCAAACCAGCTTCCTTGCGCAGTCTCGAACCGCGCCGCCAAGCCATTCCGCTCCGCGTTCCCGCGGGCAGTCTCCAGCGCCTTAGCGGAGATATCGGAACCGACGCCCGTCGCTTGCGGGCATTCACGCAGCAGGGCCAGACAAATGGCCCCCGTTCCCGTTCCCAGATCCAAAATGTGGACATTCCCAAGCTCGGATTGAAGGCGGCGCACATGCGGCAGCATGGTATCGACGAGGATTTCGGTGTCGGGACGCGGCTCGAGCGTGGCGGGCGACAGCCGCAACGACAGACCGTAGAATTCCCGCTCACCGAGGATTCGGTAAACCGGCTCATGGTTCAAACGGCGGGCGACCGCCACCCGCGCCGTCGTCACATCATCCGGCAGCACCGCCTCGGAACCCCGTGTCACAAGCTCCGTCGGTGAAAGGCGGAGAAGCCCTCCGACCAGGATGCGCGCCTCGGTGGCGGGATCATCGAGGTCTGCCTCCGCAAAGCTGGCGCGCACCTCCTGCAGGAGCCCGGCTACGGTCGACCCCTGCCCGCCGCTCATGCCTGTTCGCCAAGCTGGGCGAGCTGGCTCGCCTGGTAATCCGCCAGAAGCGCATCGACCACCTCGTCGATCTCGCCTTCCATCATCCGGTCGAGCTTGTAGAGCGTCAGGTTGATGCGGTGATCGGTAACCCGTCCCTGCGGGAAATTATAGGTGCGGATGCGTTCGGATCGGTCGCCGGAGCCGACCTGGCTCTTGCGATCGGCCGAGCGTTCGCTGTCGGCGCGCTGGCGCTCCATGTCGAAGAGACGCGAGCGCAGCACCTGCATCGCCTTGGCGCGGTTCTGATGCTGCGACTTTTCCGAGCTCGTTACCACGATGCCGGAGGGAATATGGGTGATGCGCACCGCCGAGTCCGTGGTGTTGACGTGCTGGCCGCCGGCACCCGAAGAGCGCATCGTGTCGATGCGGATATCCTCGGCGCGGATCTCGATATCGATTTCCTCGGCTTCCGGCAGCACGGCGACGGTTGCCGCCGAGGTATGAATTCGGCCGCCCGCTTCGGTCTCCGGCACGCGCTGCACGCGATGCACGCCGGATTCGAACTTCAGCCGCGAGAACACGCCCTTGCCGCTGATGGTCGCGATGATTTCCTTGTAGCCGCCCGCCTCGCCTTCGCTCGCCGAGAGAACTTCGACTTTCCAGCCATTGTTCGCGGCGAAGCGCTCATACATGCGGAAGAGATCGCCGCCGAAAAGCGCGGCTTCCGAGCCGCCGGTCCCGGCGCGGATTTCCAGGATCGCGCTCTTCTCGTCGGCGGCGTCCTTCGGCAGCAGCAGGATCTGGATTTCCTGTTCCAGCACCTCGATCCGCTCCTTGACCTCGGGCAATTCCATATCGGCAAGATCGCGCATCTCGCGGTCGACGGACTTGTCGGTGAGCATGGCTTCCAGATCCGAAGCCTCGGCAATCGCCTTCTCATAGTCGCGGATCTTGGCGACGACCGGCTGCAATTCGGAATATTCGGAAGCAAGCTTCACATAGACATCCGCGGCGGGACCGGCGGACATGCGCGCCTCGATTTCACCGAAACGGCGCTCCAGCTCGCGCATTTTTTCAACGGGAAGCTTGGCCACCCTAGACTCCAATTCTTCTTATTATATCTGCTGTGATGTGATGCGCATGATCTCGTCCGGACACCGCTTACGGTCTTTCGGGATCACACGCTAAAGCGGAATATTGTGACTTTCGGCGAAGCGCACAAGGATATCGCGCATCGAGGTCGTCGGACGCTTGTCGTTCAGTGCCTCCTCCATGACGGTCGAGAGGGCCTGGAGATCGAGCCCAAGAAGCATCGCCTTGACCGGACCGATCGAGGCCGGCGACATCGATACCGAACGGAAGCCGAGGCCGAGCAGTGCCATGGCCGAAATCGTCTTGCCGGCCAGTTCGCCGCAAAGCGTCACCGGCGTCTTGTTGCGCTCGCCGGCCCGCACGATATCCCGAAGAACACGCAGGAACGGCCGGTCGAGCGGATCGAAGCGATCCGACACGCGGGCATTGCCGCGATCCACCGCCATCGAGAACTGGAACAGATCGTTGGAACCGACCGAGACGAAATCGACTTCCGCCATCAGCTCGTCCAGTTGCCAGAGCAGCGCCGGCACTTCCAGCATGGCGCCGAACTGCAGCTTGCGCGGCAGGCTATGCCCGAAACGGGAGAGATGCTGCACTTCCTTCTGCAACAGCTCGCGCACCGCCTTGATCTCGGAGACCTCCGTGACCATCGGCACCATCAACTTCAACTCGCCGTCGGCCGCCGCCTTCAGCATGGCCCGCAGCTGCATGCGCAGCAAGCCCGGGCGATCCAGGGAGAGACGAATGGCGCGCCAGCCGAGAGCCGGATTCTCTTCCTCATGCGCGCGGAAATAAGACACGACCTTGTCGCCGCCGATATCAAGCGTTCTGAAGGTGACGACGCGCCCGTCCGCCTGCTTTAACACATTGCGGTAGAACGCCTCCTGCTCATCCGCCTTCGGCATGGTGGAAGCGATCATGAACTGCAGCTCCGTGCGGAACAGGCCGATGCCTTCGGCACCGGATTCGGCAAGCTGCGGCAGATCGACCAGCAGGCCGGCATTCATCTGCAATGAAATGCGCTGCCCGTCCTTGGTGACCGGCTCGACCGAGCGCAACGCGCGGAACTGCTCCTGCCGGCGGGCGCGAAAACGCACCTTTTCCTCGTAGGAACGCTGGTGATCGGCCATCGGCCGGAGATGCACATGGCCACCATCGCCATCGATGATGACCGAATCGCCGTTTTCCGCAAGGGCGACGATCCCGGTCGCCTGGCCGATGACCGGAATGCCCATGGCACGGGCGACGATGACGACGTGGCTCGTGACGGCGCCCTCTTCGAGCACCAGGCCGCGAATATTGGCGCGGGGATAGTCGAGCAGCTCGGCAGCACCCATGGCGCGCGCGAAGATGATCGCATCGTTCGGGAAACCTTCGGCGCTTGTGCGGCCCGAATGGCCGATAAGCTGCCTGAGCAGCCGATTCGCCAGGTCTTCGAAATCGTGCATGCGCTCGCGCAGATAAGGATCGGTCAGGCGCATCATGCGCGCCTTGGTATCGCTCTGCACTTTTTCGACAGCGGCTTCCGCCGTCAGGCCGTTGCGCACGGCTTCTTCGAGCTTGCGCACCCAGCCCTGGTCATGCGCGAACATGCGATAGGTTTCGAGCACCTCGCGATGCTCGCCCTCCATCGAGACGTCGCGGCGCGACAGCATGTCGTCGATCGAAATACGCAGCGAACCGAGCGCTTCGGCCAGCCGGCGGATTTCCTTGTCGGCATCCTCGTTCAAGAGGTTGGTGACGACGATGCGCGGCTCGTGCAGCACGACATAGCCGAGGCCGATGCCTTCATTGTAGCAGTCGCCGTCGATGGTAACCGAACGGGTGAGATCGAGTTCCAGTCCCGGCTTCGTGATCTTCTTCAGCTCGCCGGTGGCGATCATTTCGGCGAGCACCATCGCCGTGGTTTCGAGCGCTTCCAGCTCTTCTTCGCGATAGTTCCGGCTCGCCTTGTTCTGAACGACGAGAACGCCGAGCGACCGGCCGGTGCGCAGGATCGGCACGCCGAGGAAGGAATGGTAGATCTCTTCGCCCGTTTCCGGCAGGTAGCGGAAGGCGGGATGCGATTGCGCGTCGGACAGGTTGAGCGGCTGGGCGGAGGCGGCGATCGTGCCGACCAGGCCTTGCCCCATCTTCAGTTGCGAAAGGTGGACGGCTTCCTTGTTGAGGCCCTCTGTAGCATAGAGCTCGAGTACCCCGTCGGCGCGCAGCACATAGACCGAGCAGACTTCGGCGACCATGTTGCTGGCGATCTGGCGAACGATCCGGTCAAGACGCTCCTGCGGCTCCAGCGGCTCCGCCATCAATTCGCGCAGCCGCTTGAGCAGAACGCGTGGACCGCCGGATAGGTCTCTCATTGCGTCTCTAGCTCCCGAATCAAGATGTCATGCCATTCTTGCCCGCCTCTGAGCCGGCCGAAGCTTGCCTCCGTCACGGTCCGTCGTCAGCAGTCCTGTATCAACTCTTATCCAGACCGTAGCAGGAATGCAAAGTCCTGACTGCCAGTTCCGCATAAGGACCGTCGATCAGAATGGAAATCTTGATTTCTGACGTCGTAATGGCCTTGATGTTGATACCTTTTTCGGCAAGTGCCCGGAAAGCGGTCGCGGCAACGCCAGCGTGCGAACGCATGCCGACGCCGATGACCGAAACCTTGACCAGACCTGATTCGTTTTGGATCACGTCGTAGCCGATCTTTTCCTTGTTCTCGCCGAGAACGCGCAGCGCCTTGTCGACATCGCCCGAGGGAACCGTGAAGGTCATGTCGGTCTTGGAGCCGTCCTCGGAAATATTCTGGACGATCATGTCGACATTGATGTGGTTTTCGGCCAGCGGCCCGAAGATGGCGGCGGAAACGCCCGGCCGGTCGGCGAGACGGCGCAGCGAGATCTGGGCCTCATCCTTGGCATAGGCAATGCCGGTGACTACTTCCTGTTCCACGATTTCTTCCTCGTCACAAATCAGCGTTCCGGGCGGGTTCAAGAGATCGCCCATGCCCGGAGCATCGGGATCTTCAAAAGAGGAGCGCACGAAGGTGCGAACCTTAAAGACCATTGCCAGCTCGACCGAGCGCACTTGCAGCACCTTGGCGCCGAGCGAGGCCATTTCGAGCATTTCCTCGAAGGCGATCTTCTTCAGGCGGCGTGCCTTCGGCTCGATGCGCGGATCGGTCGTGTAGACGCCGTCGACATCGGTATAGATATCACAGCGATCGGCCTTGACGGCAGCGGCAATCGCCACCGCCGATGTATCGGAACCGCCGCGGCCGAGCGTCGAGAGGCGGTTGTCCGGGCCAAGCCCCTGGAAGCCCGCGACGACAGCCACCTGGCCTTCTCCCATGCGGCGGATCATTTCGCCGCCGTCGATTTCGAGAATGCGCGCCGCGCCATGCGCATTGTCGGTGCGGATCGGGATCTGCCAGCCCTGCCAGGAGCGGGCGTTGATGCCCATGGCCTGCAGCGCGATCGCCAGCAGACCCGATGTCACCTGCTCGCCGGAAGCCACCACCGCGTCATATTCGCGCGCATCATAGATCGAATGATCGGCACCGGCGACCTTCGGCATGTTCTGGACCCAGCCGACCAGCTCGTTGGTCTTGCCGGACATGGCGGAAACGACGACCGCGACCTCATGGCCGGCGTCGACTTCACGTTTCACATGGCGTGCGACATTCTTGATACGGTCCAGATCCGCGACGGACGTTCCGCCGAATTTCATCACGATGCGTGCCATGTGCCTCTACCAGTACCCGGCGCCGGGCGGCCGAAATGCGATAAGCCCGGCATGCAAAATCGCCCTTCCGGTTTGGTAGCCGGAAAAGCTTGATCTCAATGGGGGCGTCTCTTAGCGAGTTTGGCAGGCGGGTGCAATAGCTTGGCACAGCCGGCGCCCCTAAAACTATTCTCTACTACTCCACTTTTAGGCTCGACCACATCTCGTCGAGGATAGCCCCTTCCTTGGGGATATTTTCCTTGTTGGAGAAGGTGGCAACGAGTACGCCGCCATCCGGACGCCCCGTAGCCACGATCTCATACTCCATGACATCATTTTCCGTTGAGGTTTCCGCCTTGACGCCTTTCAGCATGACCCCGCCGGTAATTGAGCGCTGCGTGGCCTGCTTCGTCATCTTGGCACCGGCATTGATGCTTTCCTGAACCATCTGCTGCAGCACGAAATCCGTGATGCTTGAAGGATTGAGTCCCTTGTATTCCTGCACGATGATACCGGTGCCAATCGGCGTTATCAGCGCATATTGCTGCACGGTGCCGCCAAGGTCAGTCTTGGCGACAGAGAACTGGCCATCGTGATCGAAAGAGAACTTGGTCCCGGTGAACGTCACCGTTTCGCTGCGCTGCAGCGCCACCGAGAGCTTGCGTCCATCCTTCATCGTCATGTCGAGCGTGTCGCCGGGATTGATTCCCACTTCGACACCATCGATGGTCAGGCGAAAACCCTTGCCGTCTCCGGCCTTCGCCGGCGCGACCGCGAGACAGGCAATTGCAATTGCCGCCGCAAAACATAGTGGTCTCATAAGGAACTCCTCCATAAGTCGGCCGATCGAAATCGATCCGGCTCTGCAAGTCCATTTGACAGCCCCGGCGATTGATCGGCCATGCGACGGTTCACTGTCAACCACCGTCCAGCCGCTCTCACCGATCGGGACAGCCGGCGGACAGCATCTAAGGCCCGGCCCTTGACATCGGCCGCCGATCGTCCGACTTCACATCCGACAGATTATTCCTCGCAACCGTCCGAACGAGTGGCGCGGCACAGACCAGGGAGTGAGCCATGACCGAAGCGGCGAAAAGCACGATCGACCAGAGCGAAGTGGACCGTTTCTCCGCCATGGCGGCCGAATGGTGGAGCCCGACCGGCAAGTTCAAGCCGCTGCACAAATTCAATCCCGTTCGCCTTGCCTATATCCGCGATCACGCCTGCGAAAACTTCGGCCGTGATCCGAAGAGCGGCCGGCCTCTGGAGGGCCTGCGCGTGCTCGATATCGGTTGCGGCGGCGGATTGCTGTCGGAGCCGATGGCGCGCATGGGTGCCTCCGTCGTCGGCGCCGACCCCTCCGAAAAGAATATCGGCATCGCCTCGACGCACGCGAAGTCCTCCGGCGTCGCCGTCGACTATCGCGCCGTCACCGCCGAGCAGCTGGCCGAAGCCGGCGAGACTTTCGATATCGTGCTGAACATGGAAGTGGTCGAGCATGTTGCCGACGTCGAGTTCTTCCTGTCGACCTGCGCGAAAATGGTGCGGCCCGGCGGCCTGATGTTCGTCGCCACCATCAACCGTACGATGAAGGCGGCAGCGCTTGCGATCTTCGCCGCCGAAAACGTCCTGCGCTGGCTGCCGCGCGGCACGCACCAGTATGAAAAGCTCGTTCGCCCGGAAGAGATCGAAAAGCCGCTCGCCGCCGATGGGATGGACATCATAGCCCGCACCGGCGTGTTCTATTCGCCGCTGCAGGACCGATGGAACCTGTCGAAGGATATGGATGTGAACTACATGCTGCTGGCGAAGCGGCCGGGCTAAAGCCACTATCTGCGAAAGCAGGCAATTTGGCCTAGACTTTCAGCGCCCTGACATGCGCCAGCAGGTCGCCCTGGCCTATGGCATTCAGGGCTGCGATTTCCTTCACCCGGCCACGGTCGATCTCTGCGGGATGGCCGTCAGGGCCGTAGGGGTGCTTGAACGAGAAGGCCCGAGCGCTCGGCCCGTTGTCGTGAAGTTGTTCCAGCCGCTCGACACCGTCTTTCCATGCCGGAACCGTATCGGCATCCAACCACCAGAGAACCAGCGGCGGCCAGCTTTGCCTGACATTCCAATGCCGAGCATGTTTCAAGGCATCCGCATGCACACCGCTATAGCTAAACGCCATCAGCGATTCGATATCCGCCCAGAGCGATAGCGACGACGGAGCGGTCGCAAAGCCGCTACCCGCGATGAAGCGCGGAAAGATCTGTTCGCCCCAACAGGCTATGCCAGGCTCCCCTGCATAGCCGGAGCGGCCGATGAAGCCATGGGCCCGAGCCGCCGCCTCGAAATTCGCCGCTTCCCGCAGGCGAAATCCTTCCACGTCGGGACTTTCATAAGCCGCGACATGCAGCCCGAAATTATACATGGCGAGATGCCTGCGGCCGTCTGCAGGCATCAATTGGTATCGTCGGGTAGGACGGGGATGGCGGCGATTTCGATACCCTCGTCGACAAGAGCCTTCGCCTCGTCCGGCGTCGCCTTGCCGATAATCCCGCGTGCATCCGCCTCGCCATAATGGATCTTGCGGGCCTCTTCGGGAAATTTCGTGCCGACATCCTCGGCATTGGCTTTGATGGCTTCGACCGCTTCCTTGAGCTTGGCCATCGCTTCCTTACGGGCAGCATCCATGGCAAGCGTCTGCATCTCGGTCTTCTTGCGCGCGGTAGATACAGACGGCGCCATCAGGAGCTTTGAAATCGCGGCCGAATTGCAGACGGGGCACGTCAGGAAACCGCTTTCGACCTGCCGGTCGAAATCGGCACTTTCCGAAAACCAGCCCTCGAACTCGTGGGCATTGTCACAACTAAGGGAGTAGCGGATCAAGCAGCGACGCCTCCAGCCGCCGGCGTCGCGATCTTTTCCAGCGAAAATTCACGCGCATTCTTCAGGTTTGGAATTTTGTCATGGGCCGCTTTCACCGCCGCGATATCGATCTCGGCGATAACCACCGCCTCGCCTATGCCGCCGGCGGATGCCAGCACCTTGCCCCAGGGATCGATGATCATCGAGTGACCGAAGGTCTCACGGCCGTCCTCATGCTTGCCGGCCTGCGCGGCGGCGATGACGAACATGCCGTTCTCGATGGCGCGGGCGCGCAAGAGGATTTCCCAATGCGCCTCGCCGGTCTGTCTGGTGAAAGCGGCAGGGACCGTCATTACTTCGGCGCCGGCAACAGCCTGGGCGCGGAAGAGCTGCGGAAAGCGCACGTCGTAGCAGATGGAAAAGCCGAGCTCGGCAAAGGGCAGCGACGTGATCCGTGCCTCCGATCCAGGCCGATAGACCGCGCTCTCGCGCCAGCTTTCGCCATTGTCGAGATCGACGTCGAACATATGGATCTTGTCGTAACGGTTGACGAGCTTGCCGTCAGGATCGAAGAGGAAGCCGCGATTGGCGATCTTGCCGTCGTCGAGCGCGATGGCTGTCGAGCCGATGTGGAGGTAGATGCCGAGTTCCTTCGCCAGCTCGGCGGCCGTCTTGACGATGATGTCGCCTGCCTCATCGCGCAATACGGCGCGCAGACCGGGTCGGTCCTTCTGCACGGCGCCCGTCATCTCCGGCGTCTGCACATAGACAGCGCCCTGCGAAGCGCCTTCACGGACCAGACGCGCCATGTCGGCTGCGTTCTTCACCGGATCGACACCGGAGCACATCTGAATGGCGGCGGCTTTGAAGGTCATCGTCGTCTCCCTTGCGAAGCGGTTCAGGCGGCGAGCATCGGATCGAGCTTGCCGGCCCGATCGAGCGCATGGATGTCGTCGCAGCCGCCGACATGCTCGCCATTGATGAAGATCTGCGGGAAGGTCGAGCGGCCGTTTGCCTTTGATATCATCTCCTGGCGCAGCTCGGGCGAATAGGTTGCGTTGCGCTCGACATAATCGACGCCCTTGGATTCGAGCAGCGATTTCGCCCGGGCGCAATAGCCGCAGAATTCACGCGTATAGATAACGACGGATGTCATGATCCACTCCGGAAAAGTACAGGTTCACAGTCATATAAGATGGCCGACGACCCTTGCAAAGGTCAAAACCGTCACATCCGCCGCACCGGCTTTCTTCAGGACGCGTGTCGCCGCCGCCACCGTCGCGCCGGTGGTGTAGACATCGTCGACAAGCACGACGCGCCGGCCGAACACATCGCCCGCGCGATGCTCTGACACCGCGAACGCCCCGCGCACATTGTCCTGCCGCGCCTTGGCGCCAAGACCGACCTGCTGGCTCGTGCGCTTGACGCGCAGCAGCGTCGCAGGAAGCAGCGGCTTGCCCGAAAGCCGGGCAAGATGGCGGGCGAGTTCGGCTGCCTGGTTGTATTTGCGCGCAAACAACCGCGCACGATGCAGCGGCACTGGAATTATGGCGTCGCAAGCGGTGACCATGCCGTCGCTGGCGCGCAGCATCCAGCCGGCCATCATCGGCGCCAGATCGGTACGATCGCGATATTTCAAGCTGAGAACGAGGTCGCGCACGATGCCGTCGTGAACCGCGGCGGAACGCAGCCGGTCGAAAACCGGCGGGTCGGCGATCGCCTCGGCGCTGAGGATCCCAGCGCCGAGATCATGGGAAAACGGGCTGCCCAGGATCTCGCAATAGGGCCGCTCGATGAACCGGATACCGGACCAGCAGGCGGGACAAAGGCCGCGATGCGCGCCAACCGAAACCCCGCAACCGGGACAGGCCGGCGGATAGACCAGATCAGCCAGAGCCAGCCAGGGCCTTATCAGCCCGGACCGCAATTTCGTTAGCGTGATTTCGCGCGCCATCATCCCCATATGATTGGCACTAGCTTTTTCCCGCAGGCTTTGCGAAGGGAAAACGTGCGTGCTCGCCACGCCCCGCCGAAGTGATGATATTGCAGGAAACCGCCATGGAAATCGTGTTCGACCAATCGCTGCTCGCTGCCCGCAAACACCGGGCGCTGCGACAGGGCGACGCCAAGGCTGCGTTTCTTCTCGACATCGCGGCGAGCGAACTGGCGGAGCGACTTGGTGTCATCGAACGGCATTTCGACGAAGCGGTGGAGCTTCACGGCGCGACCGGCATCGCGGCGCGCCTCGCGCTGGCGACCGGCAAGATCGGCCATCTCAGCAGGATCGAAAGCGAGACGGGCTTTGCCGCACCCGGCGAGACCTTGATCGCGGCGCCGCTCGAGGAATTGCCGCTCGAAGCCGAGTCGGTCAATCTTGTCCTCTCTCCCCTCAGCTTGCATGTCACCAACGATACGCCTGGCGTTTTCATCCAGGTCCGCCGCGCGCTCAAGGCCGACGGCCTTTTCCTGGCGGCGATCCCGGGCTTGGGAACCCTGCAGGAATTGCGCGATGTGCTGCTGGCAACCGAGATCGAACTGACGGGTGGAGCCAGCCCGCGCGTCATCCCCTTCGCCGATGTCCGCGATGTCGGCGGCCTTTTGCAGCGTGCCGGTTTTACTCTGCCCGTCATAGACGCCGAGACCTATACGGTGCGCTACGACAATCTGTTCGCGCTGATGCGCGACCTGCGCGCCATGGGCATGACCAATCCGCTTGCCGACCGCAGCCGCAAGCCGCTGACACGCGCCTTTTTCCTGCGCGCCGCCGAACTCTACTCTGAGCGCTATTCCGATGCCGACGGCAGGATCAGAGCGACCTTCTCGATCATCTATGCATCCGGCTGGACGCCGCATGAAAGCCAGCAGAAGCCGCTTCAGCCGGGTTCGGCCAAGGCACGCCTGGCCGATGCGCTCAAGGTCGAGGAGCACAAGCTCAAACAATAGTCCGTCAGTCGAGGCGAATGGAGCGGGCGGCCGCTTCAATTCCCGGAGGCAGACGAATTCTGAATCGTGTTGGACAATATATTGAAGGCGCTCGCAAGGCTCCCGCCGAAAGCGCCGACACCACTGATGATCGCCGCGGACATGAGGGCAGCGATGAGGCCGTACTCGATGACCGTTGCACCGGTCTTGTCATTGAAAAAACGCCGTACAGAACGCATACGCTCAAAGCTCCCAGCTCCAGCATTGGACATCAACATCTCGTGAATCCGATGCTCGTCATGGCATCTGGCAGGCTATGCGTAAGCTCTATTGGCAGCCGCTGTCGGCTCCGTACCCCTGAACGATGCAGACCGAACCCGGCTCATGCTGCAGCACGCTGCGGCGGATCGTATAACGCTTGCCGTTTTCAGTCTGTGGGATCGAACCGGTGGTAATATTGTCGAGATCCGGTGCACTTGCAAGCACACGCGACTTGGATTTGTCGGAGAGCATTGGCGTCAGGATAAGCGAAAGCGCGACCGCCGCCGTACCGAACAGCAAAGCGATATTCAACGCGCCCGTCTTGCGCGACGTGGAATAGGACTGCTCTTTTTCCTGAACAGCTTTCCAGAAATCGTCGTCCATTGTGTCAAGCCTTCTCTAACGCACCCAACAACCGCTTGATTGAGAGCATTGAATGCCAGAAGGTCATAAACGATCCCTTAATATCCACATGCAAATTAATGAGGCGTAATATTCCGGGACAGCGCCCGATTCGGGCTATAGGCCTGATATTAAATGGCTAATTTCTGTTAACCATACTTGCCCGATGCCGTCTCTGAGCGCGCCAAATATGTGCGCTGCAAACTCAAACAAGACCCGGTGCGTCATCAGGCGACAAACTTCTCTCAGAATAGCACGCCAAAGAATAGTTATAAATAGATTACACCAATAGATTGACGTTGACGCCCACTCGCGCGAATGCGACGCATGACAAAGATACCATTCTCATAAGTTGTGGCGGAGCTGACATATGGTGGGGTTGTTCAAAGCGGTCGGCGGCCTCGTTGTCGCCTTCGCGATCGTGTTGGCCGTCTCGATGCTTTTCATCGGTGGCATCGGCGGCTTTGTCGCGGGGCCGGTCGCGGCGCTTTTCTATGCATTTTGCGGTGCCGTGATTTTTACCTTCGGATTGATGCTCGAGCATCTAGAGGCAATCCGCCGGGATTCAGCCAGACAATCGGAAATGCTGACGGAGTTGCTCCGGAGAACACCGAAGACAGAGCCTTCCCATCGAGAGGCTAAGGCGAATAATCTCGATCAGCTCGCTCAGTCGAACTTCCGCTTCAAGGAAATCTAACCCTAAAGCAGATCCTGCAGGAATGGGATCAGCGGCTCATCGGCCGGCGGCATCGGATAGTCGCGCAGGGCCTGCGGCCGCACCCATTTGATCGCCTGCCCTTCCCGGCCATGCGGGATGCCATCGTAACGCCGGCAGATATAGAGCGGCATCAGCAGATGGAAGGTTTCATAGGTGTGGCTGGCGAAAGTCAGCGGTGCCAGGCAAGCAATCTTGGTCTGGATACCGAGCTCTTCCTCAAGCTCGCGCACCAATGTCTCCTCCGGCGTCTCGCCGGTCTCGACCTTGCCGCCGGGGAATTCCCAGAGACCGGCCAGCGACTTGCCCTCGGGCCGCTGCGCCAGAAGAATCCGGCCATCCGTATCGATGAGCGCGCAGGCGGCAACGAGGACGATCTTGCGGCCAGCTTCGCTCATGCTTCCTCCGAAGATTGCCAATAGCAATAGCGATAGGCCTCGCGGAATCCGAAGCGGGCATAAAGCGCCAGGGCCGGCTCGTTGTCGGCGGCGACCTGAAGCCAGGCCGTCTTGGCGCTGCGCATCCGCGCCCAACGCAACGCCGACGTCAGGATTTCGGCACCCAACCCCTTGCGCCGATGCTGCGCCGAAACGGAAACCGACAGAATACCGGCAAGATCATTATCCTGTACGCAAAGTGTCGTCGCCACGGGTCCGGCATCGTTATTTTCGATGACGAAGAGACCCGACGGCGGCTTAATGCTGCTCACCACCTCGGCCAGCGCGGGCTTCAGGGCCGGATCAGCCCCATCAACCAGCAGGCTCGCATCGACGTAGCGGCCGACGTCATGGCTCGGAAGGTGATCGAGCATATCCGGCAGCTCCAGATCGACCAGATCGGCGATCATGACGAGCGTCTCGTCGAACCGCGTCCAGCCGCGCTTCTGCAGGAGATCGATGAGCTGCGACGAGGCGAGCGGCGTCTCGCGCACCACCATCGGCCTGCCATAAGCTTCGAACTTCCGCCGCGCCTTCGCCAGCCGGATTTCGAGATCGCGATGATCGGAGGGGTCGAGCGGCACCACCGAATTGAGCCGCTTCGACGGATGACCCGCCGTCAGCCGCACCTGCCAGCTGCCATCATACTGCACGGACGAAGCAGGCCATGCCCGAAAGCCAACAGCTTCGAGCCTGCGCACCAAGGGCAGCTTGTTTATCGTGGACTGCGCATGCATCAGCGAGATATCAGCTCCGGTAGTCGCCATTGATGGCAACATATTCCTTGGTGAGGTCGCAGGTCCAGACCGTCGCGCGGCCATTGCCGAGGCCGAGATCGACCTTCACGGGAATATCCTGCTGCTTCATCACGTTCGACGCCGCCTCCTCCGAATAGGAAGCGTCGCGTTCGCCGTTAACGGCAACGCGGACATCGCCGAACCAGATGGCGAGCTTGTCGCGATCCGCCATCTCGCCGGCCTTGCCGACCGCCATGACGACGCGGCCCCAATTGGCGTCTTCGCCGGCGGCCGCTGTTTTGACCAGCGGCGAATTGGCGATGGAAAGCGCAATGCGCTTCGCGGCAGCGTCATTTTCGGCGCCGGTCACGGTGATCTCGAGCATCTTGGTGGCGCCTTCGCCGTCCCGGACGACCTGGATGGCGAGGTCCTTGAGGAGTTCGTTGAGTGCCGTGCGGAACGCCGCAAGCTTCGGGTCATCGGCGCGGTCGATGCGCGCCTGTCCGTCAGCCGCGGCAGCGCCGGTGGCAAACAGCATCAGCGTATCCGAGGTCGAGGTATCGCTATCAACAGTCATGGAATTGAAGCTCGGACCGACACCATCGGACAGCAGCGCCTGCAGCGCGGAAGAGGAAATATCGGCATCCGTCACGACGAAGGAAAGCATCGTCGCCATATCGGGGGCGATCATGCCCGCACCCTTGGCGATGCCGTTGATGGTGACCTTGACGCCATCGATCTCGGCGCTGCGGGTCGCAACCTTCGGATAGGTATCCGTGGTCATGATCGCCTTGGCCGCTTCGAACCAGAAATCGCTGACGGCATCCTTCGCCATGGTGTCGAGCACGCCGGCAAATTTGGTCGCGTCCAGAGGCTCGCCTATGACGCCTGTCGAGGCGAGATAGACTTCGTTTTCACCGCAACCGACGGCAGAGGCAGCGGACTTGGCGGTCAGTTCCGTCGCCTGGCGGCCCTTCAGGCCGGTAAAGGCATTGGCATTGCCGGAATTGACGACGACGGCGCGAGCGCTGCCATGCGCCAGGTTCGCCCGGCAGAAATCGACGGGAGCCGAGGGGCACTTCGAGCGTGTGAAAACGCCGGCGACGGCTGCCGGCTTGTCGAAGACCATCAGCAGGACGTCGGTCCGGTTCTTATACTTGATGCCGGCGGAGGCCGTGGTCATGCGCACACCGCGAAGGGCAGGCATGGAAGCGAAGGTTTTGGGTGCAAGCGGAGAGACGGAACCGGACATGAGAGCCACCTGATAGTGAAAGGCCCGGAAAATCCGGGCCCTGATGATCTTGCTTGCGACTGCTTACTGCTGCGGCTGGGCGTCAGGAGAGACGGCGTCGTCCGCCGGTGCTGCGTCCTGCTGCTTCTGCGCATCCTCATAGGCCTTGCTGAGCGCCGGGTCGCTGATGGCGACCTTGCTGTCCTGCTTGGCCTTGTTCAGGAGTTCAAGATACTTGTCGCGCATGACGAGCTGACGAACCTGGTCCTTGACCTGATCGAACGGCGGTGGCGGAGCCACGCGCTTGTCTTCGACCTTGATGACATGCCAGCCGAAATCGCTCTTGACCGGAGTCTTCGTGTAAGTGCCAACCGGCAGGGCAAAGGCAGCGTCTTCGAATTCCTTGACCATGCGGCCATGGCCGAAATAGCCGAGATCGCCGCCGTCGGCCTTGTTCGGATCGGTGGACTTTTCCTTGGCGAGTGCGGCGAAATCCTTGCCGCCGTCGAGTTCCTTGATGACTGCCTTGGCTTCATCCTCGGTCTTCACCAGGATATGGCGGGCATGCACTTCTTCCTGCTTCGGAAGGGCGGCGACTTCCTTGTCGTAGCGGGCCTTGACTTCCGCATCCGTGATGGCGTCGGCAACATGCGCCTTGAAATAGGCATTGTGCAGCTCGCGGTCGCGCAGATAGGCCATGTGAGCCTGGAAGTCCGGAGTCTGATCGAGCTTCTCGGCGGCAGCCTTCTGCGAAAGCAGCTTCACGTCGATCGAAGCCGAAAGCGCGGCGACCTTCTTCTGGTCGTCCGGAAGCTGGCCGAGCTGCGGATCAAGATTGGCGATCGCCAGATTGAGTTCGGACTGATGGATTTCAACGTCGCCGACCTTGGCGACAACGGGATCCTGGGCATCAGCCGCAAAGACAGGCGCCTGGAAGGTGATGATTGTTGCGAAAGCAACCGCAGCAAGTTTGTTGTACTTCAACATAAAATAACCCTTCGGTGGTCTCGACCGGCTCGACAGTTATGATTCCGGCGTGAAAAAGCCTTCAGCAGGAGAATGTGGCCTTTGTGTATCGGCCAAATCCCGTTGACATCAATCGACCCCCCTCTTATCTGTCACGCAACCTCGCGTCCAGAACAGTTTCCGGCCGTTTTGTGCTAAACTCCCGTTTTTTTTGGGAATGGATAAAGCAGGATACGGCAGGATGAAATCTCAGAAAGGACCAGTAACATGGTCAGCCTAGGTGGAATTGCCCGCAAGTTGTTCGGCTCGTCCAACGACCGCCGCGTGAAGTCGTTCCAGCCGAATGTCGTTGCCATCAATGCGCTCGAGCAAGAGATGCGCGCGCTGTCCGATGAAGCTTTGACCGCCAAGACGGTTGAGTTCCGCCAGCAGTTCGCCGATGGCAAGACCCTCGACGACCTCCTCGTTCCCGCCTTTGCGGTGGCCCGCGAGGCGTCGCGCCGCGTTCTCGGCATGCGACCTTTTGACGTACAGCTCGTCGGCGGTATGATCCTTCATTCCAATGCCATTGCCGAAATGAAGACCGGCGAAGGCAAGACGCTCGTGGCGACCCTGCCGGTCTATCTGAATGCGCTGGCCGGCAAGGGCGTGCATGTCGTCACAGTCAACGACTACCTGGCACAGCGCGACAGCGCCACCATGGGCCGCCTCTATGGCTTCCTCGGCATGACCACGGGCGTCATCGTCCACGGCATGTCCGACGACGAGCGGCGCGACGCCTATGCCTGCGACATCACCTACGGCACCAACAACGAGCTCGGTTTCGACTATCTTCGCGACAATATGAAATACGAGCGCGGGCAGATGGTACAGCGCGGCCATCCCTTCGCCATCGTCGACGAAGTGGACTCCATCCTGATCGACGAAGCGCGCACGCCGTTGATCATTTCAGGCCCGCTCGACGACCGTTCCGATCTCTACACGACGATCGACGCCTTCATCCCGCGCCTTTCGAAGGAAGATTACGAAATCGACGAAAAGCAGCGCTCGGCCAACTTCTCCGAAGAAGGCACCGAGAAGCTGGAAAACATGCTGAGCGAGGCCGGCCTGCTCAAGGGTGAATCTCTTTATGACGTCGAGAACGTCGCGATCGTCCACCACATCAACAACGCGCTCAAGGCCCACAAGCTCTTCCAGCGCGACAAGGACTATATCGTGCGCAACGATGAAGTCGTCATCATCGACGAGTTCACCGGCCGCATGATGCCGGGCCGCCGCTATTCGGACGGCCAGCACCAGGCTCTGGAAGCCAAGGAACGGGTACAGATCCAGCCGGAAAACCAGACGCTGGCGCAGATCACCTTCCAGAACTATTTCCGCATGTACGGCAAGCTCGCCGGCATGACCGGCACGGCGTCGACGGAAGCGGAAGAATTCGGCAACATCTACGGCCTCGACGTGATCGAAGTGCCGACCAACCTGCCGATCCAGCGTATCGACGAGGACGACGAGGTCTATCGTACGCATGAAGAGAAATTCAAGGCGATCATCGCCGAGATCCTGGATGCGCACAAGCGCGACCAGCCGGTGCTCGTCGGTACCACGTCGATCGAAAAGTCGGAACTTCTCGCCGACCTTATGCGCAAGCAGGGCTTCAACAACTTCCAGGTCCTGAACGCCCGCTACCATGAGCAGGAAGCCTACATCGTCGCCCAGGCCGGCGTTCCCGGCGCCGTGACGATCGCCACCAACATGGCCGGCCGCGGCACCGACATCCAGCTCGGCGGCAACCTCGAAATGCGCGTCGAGCGCGACCTGCACGATGTCGAGCCCGGTCCGGAGCGCGACGCAGCGATCGCCAGGATCGCCGAGGAGATCCAAGTACTCAAGCAGCGGTCGATCGCCGCCGGCGGTCTCTACGTCATCGCCAGCGAGCGCCATGAAAGCCGCCGCATCGACAATCAGCTGCGTGGCCGTTCCGGCCGTCAGGGCGACCCCGGCCGCTCGAAATTCTACCTGTCGCTGCAGGATGATCTGATGCGCATCTTCGGCTCCGACCGCATGGACGGCATGCTGCAGAAGCTCGGCCTCAAGGAAGGCGAAGCCATCGTCCATCCCTGGATCAACAAGGCGCTGGAACGCGCCCAGAAGAAGGTCGAAGCCCGCAACTTCGACATCCGCAAGAACGTTCTGAAGTATGACGACGTGCTGAACGACCAGCGCAAGGTCATCTTCGAGCAGCGCGTCGAGCTGATGGACGCGACGGATCTCACGGAAACCGTCGGCGACATGCGCCACGACGTCATCGAGGATCTCGTCGCCAAGCATATTCCTGAACGCGCCTATGCCGAGCAGTGGGACGCCGATGGCCTGAAGGCGGCGGTCGCCAACTTTTTCGACATCGACCTCCCGATCCACGACTGGGTCAAGGAAGAGGGCATCGCCGAGGACGACATTCGCGCACGCCTGACGGAAGTCACCGAAAAGGCCGCCACCGAAAAGGCTGAGCGTTTCGGCCCCGAGATCATGACCTATGTCGAGCGCTCCATCGTCCTGCAGACGCTGGACAATCTTTGGCGCGAGCATATCGTCAACCTCGACCATCTGCGTTCGGTCATCGGCTTCCGCGGCTATGCCCAGCGCGACCCGCTGCAGGAATACAAGGCCGAGGCTTTCGAGCTGTTCCAGGCACTCTTGAACAACCTGCGCCAGGCCGTGACAGCCCAGCTTTCACGTGTCGAACTCGTGCAGCAGCCGGCCGAACCGCAGACCCCGCCGATGCAGGCACGCCATATCGACGCCACGACAGGCGAAGACGAGTTCGCGCCGTTTAGCCTCGCAAGCGAAAGCTTCGTGTCTCCGGAAAGTCGCGACCCGCAAAACCCGGCAACCTGGGGCCGCGTCGGCCGCAACGAGGCATGCCCCTGCGGCTCCGGCAAGAAATACAAGCATTGCCATGGCGCCTTCGAGAGCACCGAAGTCGTCTGACATATCGTTGCTTTTGAAAATCAACAGGATGCCGCCTTCGGGCGGCATTTTTTGTTGCGGTGAGCCGCCATCGCTTATGTCGCTTTCAAAGGTTATAAAGAACTGATTCTTAACTCTCCTCTGCCAAGACTATCGCAGGTTGATGTCATATTTAAAGTATTGCGTATCGATGATGGCGGTCTTTCAAACAGCAGAGAGAATGCTGCCGTCCGCATTGCGGACTGCGCTATCGCCATATCTGCATAAACTTGCCGACCTTCTCACGGGCCACGACGAAAAGTCCGTTTCGCAGCGCATGGCACTGATCGCCTTCGCCATCCGCATTGCCGGCGCAGCACTCGCCTTCGTCTCGCAGATCGTCCTCGCCCGCCTGATGGGCAGATTCGAGTATGGCGTCTTCGTCTTCGTCTGGGTGCTGATGATCCTCTTCGGCAACCTCGCCTGCTTGGGCTTCCCCACCGCCGTCATCCGTTTCCTGCCGCAATATGAAGCCAGCGACAATCATGACGCCGTCCGCGGCCTGAATGCGACGGCGCGCCTGTTCGTCGTCGCGGTCTCCGGCGCCCTGGCGCTGATCGGCGCGATCCTGCTTTACGCCTTCAGCGGCAAGATCGAGCACTACTACGTCATGCCTGTTTTCCTCGGGCTGATTGCCGTGCCGATGATCGCGCTCGGTGACGTTCTGGATGGTACGGCGCGCGCCAAACACTGGCCGATCATGGCCTTGAGCCCGACCTTCCTGATCCGTCCGACGCTGACCCTGCTCTTCATGCTCGCCGCTGTCCTTGCAGGCGCACCGCGCGATGCGGTCACGGCAATGGCAGCGGCGCTGGCAGGCGCGTTTACGAGCGTCCTCCTGCAATACCTCGCCGTGACTTTGCGCCTGCGCCGCCATTATCCGAGCGGAGCGAAAGCCACCGAGTTCAATGCCTGGCTGGCGGTCGCCTTTCCGATATTCCTGGTCGAAGGCGTCGGCTATCTCCTTACCAATTCGGACGTCATCGTCGTCGGGATCTTTCTTGATCCGGAGGAGGTCGCCGTCTATTTCGCCGCCGCCAAGACCATGGCTCTGGTTCATTTCGTCTATTTCGCCGTCAAGGCAGCCATCGGCCCGCGCTTTGCCGCCATCATCGCCGAAAACGACCGGTCCAAGCTCGCCGCCTTCGCCACCGAAGCAACGCGCTGGACCTTCTTCCCGGCGCTGGCCGTCGGGCTTGCCGTCCTGGCGGCCGGGCAGTTCCTTCTGTCGCTTTTCGGCGCTGCCTTCGCCGAAGGTCAGGTGGTGATGGCCATCCTGCTTGCCGGCATCCTCGTCAAGGCGCTGGTCGGTCCCGCCGAAGTGCTGCTGACGATGGCGGACAAGCAGATGCTCTGCGTCTATCTCTATGCTGCCGCGCTCGTCGCCAATATCATCCTCAACGTCATCCTCATTCCGCATTTCGGCATCGAGGGTGCGGCCATTGCCGGTGCCGCCGCCATGGCGGTCGAGGCCCTGCTTCTGCATCTTGCCGTGCGCCATGCGCTCGGCATCACGCTATTCGCCCTCATCCGCCGCCCGGCGGCACTCGCAACGACGAACGGGGCTCTCTGATCATGGCGCGCCCTCCCTTTACCGAAAGTACCGACAGCCAAGTGAATGCCCTGACGCATACGCTTGCATCGCTGCATTTCGAAACGCCGAAGGCCGAGGCCCGCGCCGAAGTCGGCCGGGCCGGCCGTGAACTTTGCCTCTATCCCGGCAAGCTCGGTTATGAGCTGCAGGACGAGTTGGACTTCCTGTCCAATCGCGCCATGGAGCCGAACGTCTTCTTCTCCGGACGCTTCCTGGCGCCTGCCATGCCGCGGCTCGAAGACCGGCAGGTACGGCTCGCCCTGATGCGCGACAACAGCAGTACGCGCAGCCGCATGCGCCTGCTGATGCCCTTTACCGTCGACAAGCCGGGCTTTGCGCTCGGCCCCTCGATCATCCGCGTCTGGTCGAATTCGTTCGGCCCGCTTGGCACACCGCTGGTCGATGCGGAGGATGCCGGCGAAACGCTCGACAATCTTTTCGAAGCGCTGGCCCGACAGGAACTGCACCTGCCGACCACGCTCGTACTTCCTGATATCCGCCTGAACGGCCGTTTCGCGCAGATGGCAAAGGTCATTGCCATCGGCCGAAATCTGCCCATTGCGGTCGCAAACCCCTTCCAGCGCCCGATACTCGACAGCAAGGACGATGCTCTCGCCTATCTGAAGCGGACGATCTCGAACGCGCATCTGCGCGAAATGCGCCGGCAGTGGCGTCTCTTGGAAAACCAGGGCGAGGTCACCTATAGCGTCGCCCGCCAGCCTCGCGACGTTCACCAGCGCATGGAAGAATACCTGGCGCTCGAGGCAAGCGGCTGGAAGGGCAAAAAACGTTCGGCTCTGGTCACCGATCGCCATCATGCCGCCTTTGCCCGCGAAGCGATCTCCAACCTAGCGGCCGTCGACGCCGTGCGTATCCACACCATCGATCTCAACGGCAAGGCCATCGCCTCGATGATCGTGCTGATCATGGGCGGCGAGGCCTATACCTGGAAGACGGCCTATGACGAGGCCTATGCCCGCTATTCGCCGGGCAAGCTGCTGATGGCCGAGTTGACGGAGTGGCATCTCGACGATGCCAATGTCGTCCGCTCTGATTCCTGCGCGGTGCCGGATCATCCGATCATGAGCCGCTTCTGGCACGAGCGCGAAGAAATGGGCACACTGATCATCGGCCTCGCCCAAAACGGCGACCGCGACGTCCGGCAGGTGGCCACGCAATTGCACATGTATCGCAGCACCCGCAACATGGCGAAACTGCTGCGCGAAAAGATCCTGTCGCTCACGAAGCGCTAAAGCAATTCCAGCAGAAGTGCGCCGCGGTTCTGCGTCCGGAATTGCGTGAAAACAAAGAGATAGGGCATTTCCGTGACTCCGTCTAAGACGGAAATGCTCTATCTTCGGCGGTCGCCCGCTCGCGCAGCAGGCGACGGATCACCTTGCCCGAGGTCGTCAGCGGCAGCGCGTCGACGAACTCTATCTCGCGCGGATATTCATGCATGGAAAGCCGCGTCTTCACCCACTCGCGGATCTCCACTGCCAGCGCCTCGCTCGGCTCGCGGCCGGGCACCAGGACGACATAGGCCTTGACGATCTCGGTCCGCACCGCATCCGGCTTGCCGACGGCCGCGGCAAGCTGAACCGCCGGATGGCCGCCGAGGCAATCCTCGATCTCGCTTGGGCCGATACGATAGCCGGAAGAGGTTATGACATCGTCGTCGCGGCCGACGAAGGAAACATAGCCCTCGGTATCCTGCCGGCCGATATCGCCGGTCAGCAGCCAGTCACCGGCGAACTTCGCTTCCGTCGCCTTCTCATCCCGCCAATAGCCAAGAAACATCACCGGATCAGGTCGCCTTATCGCGATCTGCCCGCTTTCGCCCAAGGCGACCTCGACGCCATCGGCATCGACGACCGCAACCCGATGTCCGGGCACCGGCTTTCCCGTCGCGCCGGGGCGGCTGACACCGAAGGCCGCACTGGACGACAGCACGAAATTGCACTCCGTCTGGCCGAAGAACTCGTTGACGCTGATGCCGAGCGCCGAGCGCGCCCATTCGAAGGTCTCGCGGCCGAGCGCCTCGCCGGCCGAGCCGATGGTGCGCAGCTTGAGATCGTAATGCGCCCGGGGATCATCGACGGCTTTCAGCAGTCTTAGCGCCGTCGGCGGGATGAAGGCGTTGCGCACGCCCATTTCGACCATGATGCGGAAAGCCGTGTGCGGGTCGAACTTCTGAGCCGGAGAGGAGACGACGGGCACGCCGAGCATCAGGCTCGGCAGCAGGGCGTTCAACAGGCCGCCGGCCCAGGCCCAGTCGGATGGCGTCCAGAGCTTGTCGCCGGCTTGCGGAAAGCCCTCATGAGCGAACTGCATGCCGGGAATATGCCCCGGCAGGACGCGATGGCCGTGCAGCGCGCCCTTCGGCGGCCCGGTCGTGCCTGACGTGAAGATCATCAATGCCGGATCGTCCGGACCCGTATCGGCCAGCTCGAAGAGCGGCGGATATGCGGCCACCAGATCGGCAAAGCCTGCGACATCTTTCTCCGCACCGTCGATGCTGATCACCTGAACCAGCTCCGGCAGCCGGTCGCGGATCGGCCGTAGCCGCTCGAGGCCGAATTGGTTGGTGACGATCGCGGATGCACCCGAGACCTTCAGCCGATATTCCAGCGCCTCGGCACCGAACAGCAGCGCCAGCGGCAGGGCGATCGCCCCCATCTTGTAGATCGCCACATGCGCCACGACGGTCTCGAAACTTTGCGGCAAGAGCAGCGCCACCCGGTCGCCGGCGCGGACCCCGAGTGCCGAAAGCGCATTGGCGAACGCGGCGGAGCGATCCCGCAACGCGCCATAGGTCATGGAGAGATGATCGCCATCCGGATCGAAATGCTGCAGGCAGATCCGATCCGGCTCGCCTTCGGCCCAGGCATCGCAAACGGCGTGCCCAATGTTGAACTTCGCCGGAATTTCCCAACGAAAATCGCGATAGAGGGCTTCATAAGTATCACGCGGGGGCAATTTCATGCGGAATTCCGAAATATGGTGCGGTGCAGCTAACACCTGTCCCCCCAGGGGTTCAAGGAAACATTTGAAATTCCCGTCTTCCCCGCCGCGCGAATCGCCTTATTTATTGAGTAATATTTCGAAGCTCTTCACGAACAGATACACTGATCGGCGGCTTTGCTCCGCTGGCTTACCCTTGGTGACGCATCCACTTTGCCTGCCCCTCGGCGGCAGAGCGTTGTTGCGCCGGATACTTGAACGGACGGAGAATATCGATGGAATACGTAAAGCTTGGCAGGACCGGTCTCGAAGTCTCGCGCATCTGCCTGGGTTGCATGACCTATGGCGATCCCGACAAGGGCACGCACGCCTGGTCCCTGAACGAGGAACACAGCCGTCCGCTGCTGCGGCAGGCGATCGAGGCCGGCATCAATTTCCTCGATACGGCCAACACCTATTCCAACGGCTCGTCCGAGGAAATCGTCGGCCGCGCCATCAAGGATTTCGCGCGCCGCGACGACATCGTGCTCGCCACCAAGGTCTTCAACCGCATGCGCCCGGGTCCGAACGGCGCCGGCCTTTCACGCAAGGCGATCTTCGACGAGATCGACAACAGCCTGCGCCGCCTCGGCACCGACTATGTCGACCTCTACCAGATCCATCGCTGGGACTATACGACGCCGATCGAGGAAACGCTGGAAGCGCTGCACGACGTCGTCAAGGCCGGCAAGGCTCGCTATATCGGCGCCTCCTCCATGTATTCCTGGCAATTCGCCAAGGCGATCTACACCTCGCGCCTCAACGGCTGGACCGAATTCGTCAGCATGCAGAACCATCTGAACCTGCTCTATCGCGAGGAGGAGCGCGAGATGCTGCCCTTTTGCGAGGACCAGAAGATCGCCGTCGTCCCCTGGAGCCCGCTTGCCCGCGGCCGCCTTACCCGCGATTGGGACGAAGCGACGGCACGCACGGAATCGGACGAATTCGGCAAGACGCTCTACACCCAGGCTGTCGACGCCGATCACAAGATCGTCGACGCCGTCGGCGCCATCGCCAAGGCTCGCGGCATCGCCCGCGCGCAGGTCGCCACCGCCTGGATCCTGCAGAAGAGCGCCGTCACCGCGCCGATCATCGGCGCTTCCAAGCCCGGCCACATCACGGACGCCGTCGCTTCGCTGGCCGTCAAATTGACGCCGGAAGAGATCGAGGCACTGGAATCGCCCTATATCCCGCATGGTGTTGCCGGGTTTAAGTGACCGGAGATTTTGGAGCTGGCCAGGCGCATGCACCGGTGCAGCATCGGACTTGCCTGGCCCCTGCGCCCGCATATGCGCGCAATCGCCTACGGGCATGCTGGTGCAGCAAGCTCCTTCTCCCCTCGGGGAGAAGGGGTTCCGCCGCAACGGTACCGTTGAGCCCGCGGCAAATCGCGCAAAAGTTATTTCACGCGCCGGTCACAGTTGAGTCATAACGGGATGAGGTTCCCCTTGCCCCCCGAGGACCGCTCATGACCACAGTTCCCTTCATAGCGCGGCGCTTTCAATCGACCGCGGCCTACTACCTGCGCTATCGCATCCCCTATCCCGACAGGCTGATTGACCGCGTCGCCGAGCGCAGCGGCCTGAAGCCCGGCGACCATGTGCTCGACCTCGGCTGCGGCCCCGGCCAACTCGGCATCGCTTTCGCGCGGCTGCAGGGCGCCGCTGTCACCGCAATGGATCCCGAGCCGGAAATGCTCGCCGCCGCCGAAGCCGGCGCTCAGGATGCCGGCGTCGAAATCACCGTACGCCAGGGCTCCTCCTACGATCTCGGACCTGATATCGGCAAGCTGCATCTCTGCGTCATGGGCCGCTCCTTCCACTGGATGGACAGGCCGGCAACGCTTGCCGCGCTGGACAAGCTGATCGAGCCTGATGGTGCGGTCGTCCTCTTCCACGATAAAAGCATCCTCGCGGAACCGGACTGGCGCGGGATCGTCGAGCCGCTGGCGGAAGCCTATTCGCCCGAACGCAACGCCGACCGCCTGCTGCGCAAGAGCAAGGCCTGGGCGCCGCATGAAGCCATGCTGCTGGCCTCGCCCTTCCGCAATCTCGAACGCATCGGCATCGTCACGGAATATACTCGGGATATCGAAGACATCGTCGGCCGCGTCTTCTCGATGTCGTCTACCTCGCCGCAGGCGCTGGGCGACAAGGCGGCGGAATTCGAAGCGGCGCTCCGCGCGGAACTGCTTGCGGCCGCACCCGACGGCAAGTTCAAGGAGATCGTCGAGGCGAACGGGCTGCTCGCCTTCCGCGACTAGAGCAATTCCGGGAAAAGTGCGTAGCGGTTTTCCGTCCGGAATTGCGTAAAAACGCTCGCTATAGTCAGCCCTCGTCTTTACCCGGCGGAGGCGT
The DNA here is from genome assembly GCF_012275345.1 of Rhizobium sp. SG570. Classification (NCBI taxonomy): domain Bacteria; kingdom Pseudomonadati; phylum Pseudomonadota; class Alphaproteobacteria; order Hyphomicrobiales; family Rhizobiaceae; genus Rhizobium; species Rhizobium sp. SG570. Next base: position 33,673 of record NZ_JAAZQI010000013.1, read on the forward strand.
CAGCTCCTGCCGGGTTGCCGACAGGAATTCCTGCGACAGCGCCGGATCGTCCATCGCCCGCGCCAGGATGACGGCGCCGACCATGGCCGAAAGGCTGGCAAAGGCCTTGCGGCGACGGTCCTCCGGCGCTTCGCCGGGAACAATCTGCTCGAGGACATCAACCAGTCCCATCAGGCCGCCGGTAAAGGTCGATTGCATTTCGGGGCCATGACGGCTGACCTCCTGCGTCAGTGCCGCGAAGACACAGCCGGTCGCATGCTCGACGACGTTGCGATGCGAGAGGTAATGGGCAAGCAGCGCTTCGAGCGGCTGCTCCGGCGAGCTTGCCGCCACTTCCTTCCAGCGCTCGAGCGAGCGCGACACCAGCGCCTTGCTCGCCTCGCAGGCCAGCTCGTCCTTCGATTCGAAATGACCGTAGAAGCCGCCATGCGTCAGGCCGGCGGCCTTCATGATCTCGGCGACACCGATGCCGTCAAAGCCCTTTTCGCGAAAAAGCTCTCCCGCGACCGCAAGAATCTTCTCGCGGTTCTCGGCGAATTTTTCCCGGCTCACTCTCATCAAAAAACTCCATCAGAGCTTCAATAAATATGAATTGACAATTTATATGATGGCCATCATCAATACGCAACAAATATGATTGCAATCATGTAAATGCCTTTACACGAACGTTCAAGCCGGGAGAGCGGCATGGCGCTACAAGCGAAAACGGCCCCCCGGTCTTTCGCGGAAAAGCGCTTCCACCGCTCGCCCAACCTGACGCCAAGACACGAAACTTTATTGGAACGCACTCATGGTCTCCACCGCTCTTGCTTCGACGCTCGCCCGGCGCAACATCCATTATGGATGGGTGGTCGTCGGCGCCACCTTCCTCACCATGCTCGTCACGGCCGGCGCCATGGGCGCGCCCGGCGTGCTCATCAAGCCGCTGCAGGACGAGTTCGGCTGGAGCACGTCGTCGATCTCCTCGGCGCTCGCCGTCCGGCTGTTGCTGTTCGGCCTGATGGGGCCTTTCGCCGCCGCCTTCATGAATTATTTCGGCGTTCGCAAGGTCATCGTTTTCGCGCTTGCGACCATCAGCGTCGGCTTCATCGGCTCGCTGTTCATGACGCAGGTCTGGCAGCTGCTGCTCTGCTGGGGCATCATCGTCGGCTTCGGCACCGGGCTGACCGCCATGGTGTTGGCGGCGACCGTCTCGACCCGCTGGTTCACCAAGCATCGCGGCCTGGTCATCGGCATGCTGTCGGCGAGCTCCGCCACGGGACAGCTCGTCTTCCTGCCGCTGATGGCCGAGCTGACGACGCGCTACGGCTGGCGCGCGACCGTGATCTTCGTCTGCGGCATGATCGTCGTTGCCGCCTTCATCGTACTGCTTTTGATGCGTGACCGCCCCTCGGACGTCAATCTGCCGCTGGTCGGCGAGATCCACGTCACGCCTGCGCCGCCCGCCACCAAGAACCTGAAGGCCGCACTCGCCTCGCCCCTGTCGGTCCTGAGGGAGGTATCCACGACCTCCACCTTCTGGATCCTGTTCGCCACCTTCTTCATCTGCGGCCTGTCGACCAACGGCCTGATCCAGACGCATTTCGTCACGCTCTGCGGCGATTTCGGCATCGTCCCGGTCGCAGCAGCCAGCATGCTCGCCGTCATGGGCATTTTCGATTTCTTCGGCACGATCGGCTCGGGCTGGCTGTCCGACCGCTTCGACAATCGCTGGCTGCTCTTCTGGTATTACGGGTTGCGCGGCCTGTCGCTGGTCTATCTGCCCTTCAGCAACTTCACCTTCTACGGACTGTCGATCTTCGCCGTCTTCTATGGCCTCGACTGGATCGCCACCGTGCCGCCGACCGTCAAGATCGCCGCCGATCGCTTCGGCCGCGAAAAGGCCGGCCTCGTCTTCGGCTGGGTCTTTACCGGCCACCAGCTCGGTGCCGCAACCGCCGCCTATGGCGCCGGCCTCACCCGCACCGAACTCAACACCTACCTGCCGGCCTTCTTCGTCGCCGGCGCCTTCTGCCTGCTCGCCGCGATCCTCGCGATCACGCTGCAAAAGTCCGGCTCCGCCACGAAGGGCCCGGCCCTGGCCCACTAGGCTCCGCAACGCAAAAGCCCATGGCGTCCACCCACGCCATGGGCCAAACCGCAACCCTGCGGAAACACTCGCAATATCTGCCCCACCCGGCTTGCGCGCCCCGCCGATCACATGCTAGACAGCCGCCTCGTCAGGATCCGTTGCCCCATTGGCGGAATTGGTAGACGCGCTCGACTCAAAATCGAGTTTCGAAAGAAGTGCTGGTTCGACTCCGGCATGGGGCACCATCTTTCAGGCAATGCAAGCTGCCTTCACACTGGTACACGCGCAGCGCTTCAACAAAAACTCCCGTTCGGCTGCCCAGATTACTGCACGACCCTTGTTCGGCCATGCATCCTTTAAATGTCTCGTTTGAGGCAAAAGCACCGGCAATCCAGTACCTGCCGGCAATTACCTGCGTGTCGGAAGCTCGACCACTACAGATTGCTTTTGCCCGCTCAATTTGCCCTTGCTCTGTAGATGAAACGCGGTGCCAACCATTAGATGCGCTGCCGTTGCATCCGGCGAAGATCGCCCCCATAATTACGATATAAATTGCGCGTACTGATACCTCCCGAGATTCTTGACCTGAGGTTTCTATTCATTGTTCTAAAACACGCAAAACGGGAGATTCGCGCAGTCTTCCCACGAAAGCAAGATGGCGGTATCTTTGAACGCCAAACTCCCCACCATCACGAAAAATTTTGATTTTGTGCGGCTTCCGTCACCCGGCGACCATTTACAGCCATAATCCTGCCCCCTAAAGGTTTGCAACGCAGCAACAGGGGACCTCATGCTTCGAAGACTTTACGACTGGACCATGTCGCTCGCCGGCCGCAAATCGGCGGAAATCTGGTTGGCTGTTATCGCCTTCGTCGAGAGCTCCATCTTTCTCGTTCCTGCGGACGTGCTGTTCCTGCCGATGTCGCTCGCCAAGCCCGAGCGCGCCTGGCGCTATGCGCTGACGGCAACGGTCGCCTCGGTACTCGGCGGCATTGCCGGCTGGGCGCTCGGCTATTTTGCCTTCGAGGCCATCGCCAAGCCGATCCTGGAATTCTACGGGAAGCTCGACGCCTTCAACCAGATGAGCGCCGGCGTCACCTATGGATGGGTGGTGCTGCTGCTGATCACCTCTGGCCTTGCGCATCTGCCGCCGATCAAGGTGGTGACCATCCTGTCCGGCGTCGCCCATATCGATCTCGGCCTGTTCATCGTCTCGGCGATCGTTGCCCGCGGCGCCCGCTTCTTCTTCCTGGCCTTCCTGCTGCGCCGCTATGGCGAATCCATCCGCCATTTCATCGAGAAGCGCCTCGGTCAGATCACCATGGCCGCAGCTGCCGTGCTGATCATCCTCTACCTCATCTTCCATTATGCCCTGGCGCGCTGACCAAGGAGCCCCCACGCATGTCCACGACCTCGCCTTCCCGACGCGCCGGCCTTAGCTATAGCGTGCTGCTGACGCTCGGCATGATCGTCGTCATCGGTTCGGCCCTCGGCTTCCAGCATATCGGCGGCTACATTCCCTGCGCCCTCTGCCTGGATCAGCGCCAGCCCTATTACTATGGCATTCCGGTCGCCATCGCCGCCGCGCTGTCGGCCGTCGCCGGCATGCCCTCCTGGATCACGCGGGGGCTGCTGGCCATCGCCGGCCTGATGATGATTGTCGGCGGCGGTATCGGCGTCTATCACGCGGGCGTCGAATGGCATTTCTGGGCAGGACCGACGACCTGCTCGACGACGGCCAGCAGCATGACGCAGAATGCCGGCGACCTCTTGAACGAGCTCAGCACCATCAAGGGGCCTTCCTGCACGGAAGCCGCCCTGCGCATCCTCGGCCTGTCGATGGCCGGATGGAATGTGATCGCCAGCATCATCCTCGCCGCAATCGCCTTTGTCGGCGTGAAGAAGGCGGCCTGATCTGGCCAATCGGCAGCATCTTTCGTATGCCGCTCCTCCGATACCCCCTCTGTCACTGTCGTGACAAAGGGGGTGACGCGCTCCGCGAAAACGGCCGCGAAAGAGGCGCCATCCCTTACGGCTGCAGTTCCGAATCCCAGTAGAGATAGTCGAGCCAGCTGTCGTGCAGGTAGTTCGGCGGGAACAGGCGGCCGTTGTTGTGCAGGTCCTGCACGGTCGGCTGATAGGGCTTCTGCGCCGGGAACATGCCGGCCTGCTTCGGCAGCTTGCTGCCCTTGCGCAGATTGCACGGCGAGCAGGCGGCCACCACGTTCTCCCAGGTCGTCTCGCCGCCATGGGCGCGCGGGATGACGTGATCGAAGGTCAGGTCGTCATGCGAGCCGCAATACTGACATTCGAACCGGTCACGCAGGAAAACGTTGAACCGGGTGAAGGCGGGATTGCGGGATGGCTGCACGTATGTCTTGAGGCAGACGACGCTCGGCACCCGCATCGAGAAGCTCGGCGACGATACGCAGTGGTCGTATTCAGCAATGATATTCACACGGTCAAGGAAAACCGCCTTGATCGCGTCCTGCCAGGACCAGAGCGACAAGGGGTAATAACTCAGCGGCCTATAGTCAGCGTTCAGGACGAGCGCCGGTAAGGACTGCGGGGAGACTGCAATCGTCAAGGAACCCTCCTGATCGATTCGGCATCTGCACCTGTATATTAGGCCGGTTGTTACAGGATTGTGAAGTCCAATAAATTCAGTGCATAAAGGCAAAACCAAGGAAACGCTGGTTAAACGATAGGCAGCGCATCCCGCCGGGTTTTCGCGGCGTAATAGGCCCAGAAAAGCCGGGCCGCGACCGAGCGCCAGGGCGCCCAAACCGCCGCTTCCCGGGCCAGAGCCTTGGCCGGCGGCCGTTCTTCATAGCCGAAAGCCATGCCGACGGCGGCCTGCAGCGCCACATCGCCGACCGGAAACACATCTGCGTGACCAGCACAAAACATCAGGTAGACCCCGGCCGTCCAGGGGCCGATTCCCTTGATGGCCATCAGCTCGGAGAGCGCCTTTTCAGGTGATTCGTCGCAGAGCGCATGCAGATCGAGGCCGCCTCCAACGACGGCATCGGCCACGCGCGCCAAGGTATCATGCTTGATTCGCGACAGGCCGAAGGCTCGCCAGGCGTCCGGCTCAAGGCCGGCATAGCCATCGGCGGTCACGCTTCCCAGCCGTGCCGTCATCCGCCCCCAGATCGCATCGGCGCTGGCGCGCGACACGACCTGCGAGACGATGATATGGGCAAGCCCCTCGAAGCCCGGCTCGCGCAGCCGCAGCGGCACCGCGCCCGCCTCTGCGGCAACGGGCCGCAGGCGCGGATCGAGCTCCAGCAGGGCGGCCAATCCCCGTTCGATATCGCCATCGTCGCGAATGATCTGCATGGCGTCTCGTAGTCTCCGGTTTAAATTCGTGGCAGAAGAAAGCATGATCGAGATATCCCGTCAAAAGCCGAAATTCCGCTTTGCCCCGAGCCCGAACGGCCCGCTGCACCTCGGCCATGCGCTGTCGGCCATCCTCAATCACGAGATGGCGGCCAAGGCCGGCGGCGATTTCCTGCTGCGTATCGAAGACATAGATCAGGCCCGCTGCACACTCGATTTCGAAGCCGGCATCCTCACCGATCTCGCCTGGCTCGGTCTTCGCTGGCAGGAGCCGGTGCGCCGGCAGTCCGAACATTTTCCGGCTTACCAGGAGGCCCTGCAGGCGCTCATCGAGCGCGGCCTCGTCTATCCCGCCTTTCTGACGCGCGGCGAAGTCAAGGCCAGGGTGACAGCCTTCGAGGCGGGCGGCAGGCCTTGGCCCCGCGATCCGGACGGCACGCCGCTCTATCCCCCTGACGATCGCGAGCGTGACGATGCGGAGCGGCAGCGCCTGCTGGAGGCCGGCCTCAGGCATGCCTGGCGTCTCGATATGGAAAAGGCCATGGCGGCGACGAATGGGCCGCTCCACTGGCGGGAAAGCGGCGATGGCGAGAGAGGCGATATAGCAGCCGATCCGGCCGCCTGGGGCGACGTCGTGTTGTCACGTTCCGACGCGCCGTCGAGCTACCATCTTTCCGTTGTCGTCGATGACGCCGTGCAGGGCATTACCCATGTCGTGCGTGGCCTCGACCTTTTCCACGCCACCTCGATCCACCGCCTGTTGCAGACCCTGCTCGGCCTGCCCGAACCGCTCTATCATCATCATCGCCTGGTCCTCGACAGCGACGGCCGGAAGCTTTCCAAGAGCATGGGCGATACCGGCATTGCCGAATGGCGCAGGCAGGGCCTGTCACCGGCGGAGCTTCGCCGCCGCATCGGCCTCTGACGACGCCTTTTCCGCTGCGCGGCTTGCTGCCGCCTTGCCGAAGAGCAGGCGCCGCACCCGGAACTTCATCAGCGCGGCGTTGATCTCCGCCCCCATGATGAAGATCACGGCAAGCATATAGAGGAAGATCAGCACGATCATGACAGATGCCAGACCGGCATAGGTGGCGGTATAATTGGCGAAGGTCGAAAGATAATAGGCAAAGAGCAACGCGCCGATCGACCAGAAAACCATCGTCAGCACCACGCCGGGGATGACGTCGAGCAGGCGGCGCCGACCGGCCGCCAGCCACAGATGCAAGATCAGCAACCCGGCCAGCAGCAGGAAAATGGTGCCGTAGATTCGCCAGCTGAAGACGATATCAAGGATATCGGCCAGCGCCGGCACCCATTGCCTGGCATAGTTGACCGCCAGCGGCACGGCGACGAGCAGGATGCTCAGGATCGCAAAGATCAGCACCGCGATCAGCACATAGCCAAGACTGGCAAGACGATTGAAATACCAGGGTCGCGTCTCCAGCACGCGGTAGGCACGGTTAAGGGATATGCGCAGCGCCTCGACGCCGTTCGAGGCGAAATAGGCAGCCGCAAGCACCGAGATCGTCAAAAGGCCGCCGCGCGGGATCGTCAGCACCTGCACCACCTGATCCGCCACGGGCTTGGCGATCGCCTCCGGCCAGGTATCGAAGATGAGATGCACGGCCGTGGACGAAAACTGGCTCGCGCCGAGAAAGCTTGCCAGCGCCGTGCCGAAGATCAGAAAGGGGAAAACCGCCAGCAGCGTCGAAAGCGCCACATGGCTTGCCATGGCGAAGCCGTCATCCTCGACGAAATGAAACACCGCATCGTAAACCACCTTGTAAACCGTCCGCAGGACTGTCGGCATTCCATCTCCACTTGACCTCGGCATTCACCCGCCGGTTGTCGATTGTGTCGGCCCCCCAAATATGGGAAACGAGTTTCTGTTTGTACAGGAAACATCCTATGACAGAACAACGCATTATCCTGCTAACTGGTTGCTCGTCCGGAATCGGCGCTCACTGTGCCCGGGCGTTGCAGACGGACGGATGGCGCGTTTTTGCAACCGTGCGCAGAGAGGAAGACCTCGGCCCGCTCGAAGCCGACGGCATTGAAGCGCTGCTCATGGATTATACGCGACCCGAGACGATTTCGTCCGTCGTGGCAACGCTGCGTGAACGGACGGGCGACCGCATCGACGCTCTCTTCAACAACGGCGCCTACGGTCAGCCAGGGGCCGTCGAGGATCTCACAACCGAAGTTCTGCGCGAGCAGTTCGAGACCAACTTCTTCGGCTGGCACGAACTGACGCGCCAGATCATTCCGCTGATGCGCAGGCAGGGGCATGGCCGCATCGTCAACTGCTCGTCCATTCTCGGGCTCATTCCCTATCGCTTCCGTGGTGCCTACACGGCCTCGAAATTCGCGCTGGAAGGTCTGACGATCACGCTCCGGATGGAGCTGCAGGACAGCGGCATCCATGTCAGCCTGATCGAACCCGGCCCGATCGCGACGCGCTTCACCGCCAATGCGCTCGCAAAGATCCGCGAGCATATCGACCTCGAAGGCTCGGCTCATGCCGCTGAATACCGCCGGCAGCTGCGGCGGCTTGATGGCTCGGGTCCGATCAGTAAACATAAATTGGGGCCCGAAGCGGTCTACGATGTGTTAAAATTGGCTTTGAATGTGAAAAATCCGCGTCCACATTATCTTGTAACCACCCCTGCCAAGCAGGGCGTCCTCTTGAAAAGGCTATTGCCGGCTAACCTTTTCTATCGTCTGATGCGCCGGCTGGATTAGAGCAATCCCAGGAAAAGCGCTGAGCGGTTTTCCTGGGATTGCGGAAGAATAATGAGAAAGAGCGGATCGGAGAGCCCAGGAAAGGCTGAACTGCTCTGAAGACAAGGATGGAGGAGCCATGTCGACCGTTACTTATATCGCCGCCGTCATCGTCATGGGTCTCGTCGCGATCGTTCTCGTTCGCGGCCTGCTGAACATGATGAAAGGCGATAATCCCAACCGTTCGAACCGGCTGATGCAGCTGCGCGTCCTGCTGCAGGCGATCGCAGTCATTCTGATCATGCTCACGCTCTGGCTGACGGGCGGCGGGCGCCCCGCCTGACAACAGGAAGACGATGGTCAAGCTCAACAAGATCTACACCAAGACCGGCGATGACGGCACGACTGGCCTCGTCGCCGGCCCGAGGCGGCTGAAGCACGATCTGCGCGTCGAAAGCTACGGCACCGTCGACGAAACCAATTCCGCGATCGGCGTCGCCCGGCTGCACACGGCCGATATGCCCGATCTCGACGCCATGCTGATGCGCATCCAGAACGATCTCTTCGATCTCGGCGCCGATCTTTCGACGCCGGAAACGGATGAGCCGCCGGCCTACGAACCGCTGCGCATTGTCGATCATCAGGTCGAACGCCTCGAACACGACATAGATGCACTCAACGCCGATCTCGAGCCGCTGAAGTCCTTCGTTCTCCCCGCCGGCCGCCCTGCGTCCGCCCATCTGCACCTCGCCCGGACAATCGCGCGGCGCGCCGAACGCCTCATGGTGGCGCTGTCCCGCAGCGAGGGCGAGCGCGTCAGCCCGGCGGCGCTGAAATATGTCAACCGGCTGTCCGATTTCCTCTTCGTTGCCGCGCGTCATGCCAACGACCATGGGCGGGCCGATGTGCTCTGGGTTCCCGGCAAGAATCGGTAGCGGGACGTTTCCCACACTCGGGGCGCATTTTTATTGACGTTAACGTAAACGTTATTTACACCCCTAAAGCAATTTGCCTGTCTGCGGCATGGAAGCGTTGTAATTGGGAAAAAAACGCGTATCCATGTCGCCATTCGACAAACGGAGCGGCGCTGAACAGGCCATGGTCTGGAGCGCAGTGTTGAAGGAAGGACCTCATGAAGATTCTCGTCCCCGTGAAGCGGGTAGTTGATTACAACGTCAAGATCCGCGTGAAGCCGGATGGTTCGGGCGTTGAGCTTGCCAACGTCAAGATGTCGATGAACCCGTTCGACGAGATATCGGTTGAGGAAGCGCTGCGGCTGAAGGAAGCCGGCAAGGCCGAAGAAGTGGTGGTCGTGTCGATCGGGCCTGCCAAGGCTGAAGAGACGCTGCGCACGGCGCTTGCCATGGGTGCCGACCGCGCCATCCTGGTCGAGACCGACGATGCCGTCGAGCCGCTCGCCGTTGCCAAGATCCTGAAAGGTGTCGCGGATGCGGAGCAGCCCGGCCTGATCATCGTCGGCAAGCAGGCGATCGATGACGATTCGAACCAGACCGGCCAGATGCTGGCTGCCCTTCTCGGCACGGCGCAGGCAACCTTCGCCTCGAAGATCGAGATCGGCGACGGCAAGGCCCAGGTCACCCGCGAAGTCGATGGCGGCCTGCAGACCATCGAGATCAAGCTTCCGGCTGTTGTCACCACGGACCTGCGCCTCAATGAGCCGCGCTATGCCTCGCTGCCGAACATCATGAAGGCCAAGAAAAAGCCGCTCGACAAGAAGACGCCGGCCGATTTCGGCGTGTCGACCGAGCCGCGCCTGAAGGTCCTGAAGACGGAAGAACCTGGTGGCCGCAAGGCGGGCGTCAAGGTCAAGTCGGTCGCCGAGCTCGTCGAGAAGCTCAAGACCGAAGCCGGCGTCCTGTAAACCAGTCCGAACGAGGAGTTAGACATCATGGCCATTCTTCTTCTGGCTGATCACGACAATGCACACCTCTCCGACCAGACCGCCAAGACACTGACGGCAGCGACCAAGATCGGCGGTGACGTCCACGTGCTCGTCGCCGGCTCGGGCGCCAAGGCTGCCGGCGAGCAGGCTGCCAAGCTTTCAGGCGTCTCCAAGGTGCTGGTTGCCGAGGATGCGTCGCTTGCCAACAATCTCGCCGAACCTCTGGCAGCGCTGATCGTTTCGCTGGCCGGTTCCTACGACACCATCATCGGTGCGGCCACCTCGGTCGGCAAGAACGTCCTGCCGCGCGTTGCCGCCCTGCTTGATGTCGCCCAGGTCTCCGAGATCATCGAAGTGGTCTCTTCCGATACCTTCAAGCGGCCGATCTATGCCGGCAATGCCATCCAGACCGTGCAGTCGACCGACGCGAAGAAGGTGATCACCGTGCGCACGGCCTCCTTTGCCGCAGCTGACGCAAGCGGCAATGCCGCGATCGAAAGCATTTCGGCAGCTGCAAACCCCGGTCTTTCCAGCTTCGTCGGCGATGCGCTGTCGAGTTCCGACCGTCCGGAGCTGACGTCTGCCAAGATCATCATCTCCGGCGGCCGCGCGCTCGGCTCGGCCGAGAAGTTCCGCGAAGTCATCCTGCCGGTTGCCGACAAGCTCGGTGCCGCCGTCGGCGCATCGCGCGCCGCCGTCGATGCCGGCTACGCGCCGAACGACTGGCAGGTGGGCCAGACGGGCAAGGTGGTTGCGCCGCAGCTCTACATCGCCTGCGGCATTTCCGGCGCCATCCAGCATCTGGCCGGCATGAAGGACTCGAAGGTCATCGTCGCCATCAACAAGGACGAGGAAGCCCCGATCTTCCAGATCGCCGACTACGGCCTCGTCGCCGACCTCTTCGAAGCACTGCCGGAACTCGAAAAGGCGCTTTGAACGCGCCTATCGATCTTCTCGCAGTTGCGAGAGACTGGAAAATCGTCTCTTATAGGTCTATCAATCTTGCCGGGCTAGAAATAGCCCGGCAAATTTGTGATGTAAAACATAGCGCACCGCCAAGAGCGCGCCGCCGGGGAGTTGGCAATGAGTTCGCTGAAGACGATCGGTATTATCGGCGCCGGCCAGATGGGTTGCGGCATCGCCCACGTATCCGCCATGGCCGGCTACAAGGTCCATATTTACGATCTGTCGCAGGATCGCATCGAAAGCGGGCTTGCCACCATCAACGGCAATCTTGCCCGACAGGTCACCTCCGGCAAGACCAGCGATGAGGACCGAAAGGCCGCACTTGCCCGCATCACCGGATCGAACGACCTCAACGATCTCGCCCAGGTCGATCTCGCCATAGAGGCCGCGACCGAGGACGAAAGCGTCAAGCGCAAGATCTACGCGCAGATCTGCCCAATCCTGAAGCCCGAGGCACTCCTCGCCACCAACACCTCGTCGCTGTCGATCACACGCCTCGCCTCCGCCACCGACCGGCCCGAACGCTTCATGGGCATTCACTTCATGAACCCGGTTCCGGTGATGAAGCTGGTGGAATTGGTGCGCGGTATCGCCACCGATGAATCGACGTTCTCCGCCGCCAGGGAATATGTCACCTCGCTGGAAAAAACGATCACCGTCGCCGAGGACTTCCCGGCCTTCATCGTCAACCGCATCCTGCTGCCGATGATCAACGAGGCGATCTACACGCTCTATGAAGGCGTCGGCACCGTCGATGCCATCGACACCGCCATGCGGCTCGGCGCCAATCACCCGATGGGGCCGTTGCAGCTCGCCGACTTCATCGGCCTCGACACCTGCCTGTCGATCATGCAGGTGCTGCACGACGGTCTCGCCGATTCGAAATACCGCCCCTGCCCGCTGCTGGTGAAATATGTCGAAGCCGGCTGGCTCGGGCGCAAATCCGGCCGCGGCTTCTACGACTATCGCGGCGAAGTGCCGGTTCCGACGCGGTAAAACACCCTCGCCCCAACGGGGAGAGGGTCGCGCGACAGCGCGGAGTGAGGGGGATTACCGGGAATGCCACGGTTCCCCCAGTAGATGAATATGAATGCGACGCACGGCCCTCATCCGCCTTTACGGGAACCTTCTCCCCGAGGGGAGAAGGGGGGAAATATCAAATTCCGGCCGCCGCCTTCACCAGCTTCTTCGCATCGTCGCTATCCCATACCGCCGGCCCGTTCATCGCCGATAGCAGGCAGCCCTTGTCGTCGATCAGCAGCGTCACCGGCAGGCCGAAGGCCAATCCCTGCTTCTTCAGCACATTGAACACGCCCATCGTGTTGTCACGGTAATAGCCGAGCTTGTCGATGGTATATTCCGTGCGGAACGCTTTCGGCTTTTCCTCATCGCCCGTGTCGATGTTGACGGCGACCACCTCGAACTTGTCGTTGCCGACGCTCTTCTCTAGCGCATTCAGCGCCGGCATCTCCTCGCGGCACGGCACGCACCAGGTCGCCCACACGTTCAACAGCACGGTCTTGCCGGCAAAACTGCCGATCGAAAGCGGCTGCCCGTCGGAACCCTTGAAGGACACATCCTTCAGCGAGATCGGCGCCGGCGGCACGCTCATGGCGGCAACCTGCCCCCTGGTGAAGGGCGTCAGAGCGGCGGCGCGATCCTTGGCAGTCCCGCATTGATCGGCTGCGGCCGTTTCACCAATGCCATTGCCATACCCTGCCTCCTTCACGTATACCGCTGCCGCACCGGCGATAACCCCAGCGACGGCGGCAAGCATAACGAGTTTCATGGACGGCAGACCGAACGGCTTCTTTGCTGTCATTTCATTCTCCAGGTGGGCATCTCATGACTGACGGCACGGACACCAAATCCTCCAACCAGATGTGGGGCGGGCGTTTCGCCTCCGGCCCCGCGGCGATCATGGAGGAGATAAATGCCTCGATCGGTTTCGACAAGAAGCTGTTTGCACAGGATATCCGCGGCTCAATCGCGCATGCCGGCATGCTCGCCCATCAAGGCATCATTTCCACCGAGGATAAAGACAAGATCGTTCACGGTCTGAACACGATCCTGTCAGAGATTGAAAGCGGCAATTTCGAATTCTCCCGCCGCCTCGAAGACATCCACATGAACGTCGAGGCACGGCTTGCCACCTTGATCGGCCCGGCTGCCGGCCGGCTGCACACGGCCCGTTCGCGCAACGACCAGGTGGCGCTCGATTTCCGCCTCTGGGTGAAGGAAGAGCTGCAGAAGTGCGAGCAGGCGCTGACTGGTTTGATCGCAGCCTTCCTCGACCGCGCCGAAGAACATGCCGATAGTGTCATGCCCGGCTTCACGCATCTGCAGACGGCGCAGCCCGTCACCTTCGGCCATCACTGCATGGCCTATGTGGAAATGTTCGGCCGCGACCGCTCGCGCGTGCGCCACGCCATCGAACACATGGACGAATCGCCGATCGGCGCCGCAGCGCTTGCCGGCACCGGCTTCCCGATCGATCGCCACATGACGGCCAAGGCGCTCGGCTTCCGCGAGCCCACCCGCAACTCGATCGACACCGTCTCCGACCGCGATTTCGCCATCGAATTCCTGTCGATCGCCGCCATATCAGGCATGCACCTATCGCGCCTTGCCGAGGAAATCGTCATCTGGTCGACGCCGCAATTCGGCTTCGTGCGCCTGTCCGACGCCTTCTCCACCGGCTCCTCCATCATGCCGCAGAAGAAGAACCCGGATGCGGCGGAGCTGGTGCGCGCCAAGACCGGCCGCATCAACGGCTCGCTGGTAGCGCTGCTCACCATCATGAAGGGTCTGCCGCTCGCCTATTCCAAGGACATGCAGGAAGATAAGGAACAGGTCTTCGACGCCGCCGAAAGCCTGGAACTGGCGATCGCCGCCATGACCGGCATGGTGCGCGACCTGACGATCAACACCGCCCGCATGAAGGCTGCCGCCGGCTCCGGCTATTCGACCGCGACCGACCTTGCCGATTGGCTGGTGCGCGAAGCAGGCCTGCCTTTCCGCGATGCCCATCATGTGACGGGACGCGCCGTGGCGCTTGCCGAAAGCAAGTCCTGCGAGCTCGCCGAACTGTCGCTGGAAGAACTGCAAGGAATCCATCCCTCGATCACCGACAAGATCTTCGACGTGCTGACGGTCGAAGCCTCGGTTGCCAGCCGCAAGAGCTTCGGCGGCACGGCGCCTTCGGAAGTGCGCAAGCAGATCGCCTTCTGGCGTGCCCGCAACTGAAAAGACTGACGAAAACGCACCCAAACAATCAGGGTGCACAAACGCGGGAAACTTCGCTAAGAAGGGTGACTTTCGCGTTTGTCGCCCAAGAGGATTTCGATGCAGATCAACATGCCGCATATCATCCGCCTGACCGTCGTGCTTTCGGTCGTCGGCCTTGCCGTCGTCGGATGTGGCCGCAAAGGCGATCTCGACCCGCCCAGTGCTCACGCGACCAAGGGCGGCGACGTCTCCAAGCCGACCAAAGAGCCCAGCCCGGACAAGAAGTTCTTCCTTGATCCGCTTCTCTAAATAGGCATCGATCGTGAACCATTTTCAGTATCGCGACGGCATCCTCTATGCCGAGGATGTTCCGGTTCCCGAGATCGCCAAGGCGGTCGGCACCCCTTTCTATGTCTATTCGACGGCGACGCTCGAGCGCCACTATCGCGTCTTCTCCGAAGCCTTCAGCGATGTCGATGCCATGGTGTGCTACGCCATGAAGGCCAATTCCAACCAGGCGGTGCTGAAGACGCTCGGCCGCCTCGGCGCCGGTGTTGACGTCGTCTCCGTCGGCGAGCTGCGCCGCGCCCTGGCTGCGGGAATCCCGGCAAACCGCATCATGTTCTCCGGCGTCGGCAAGACGGCGCAGGAAATGGACGTCGCGCTCGAAGCCGGCATCTACTGCTTCAACGTCGAATCCGAGCCCGAGCTGGAAGTTTTGAACCAGCGCGCCGTCCGCGCCGGCAAGATCGCGCCCGTTTCCTTCCGTATCAACCCGGATGTCGATGCCCGCACGCATGCGAAGATCTCGACCGGCAAGAAGGAAAACAAGTTCGGCATCTCCTGGGAGCGCGCCCGCGCCGTCTATGCCCGAGCCGCCAGCCTGCCCGGCATCAATGCCACCGGCATCGACATGCATATCGGCAGCCAGATCACCGAGCTGCAGCCTTTCGACGATGCCTTCAAGCTGCTGCGCGATCTTGTGGAAACGCTGCGCGGCGACGGCCACGATATCCATCATGTCGACATCGGCGGCGGCCTCGGCATCCCCTATCGCGACGACAACGATCCGCCGCCTTTGCCCGATGCCTATGCGCAGATCGTCAAGAACCAGCTGCGCGGCCTCAACTGCAAGATCATCACCGAGCCTGGCCGCCTGATCGTCGGTAATGCCGGCATTCTGGTGACGGAAGTCATCTATGTGAAGGATGGCGGCAACAAGAGCTTCGTCATCGTCGACGGCGCGATGAACGATCTGATCCGCCCGACGCTTTACGAGGCCTATCACGAGATCCGGCCGGTCGCGATCACCGCTGCCAATGCTCCACGCATCAAGGCCGATGTCGTCGGCCCGGTCTGCGAGACGGGCGACTATCTGGCGCTCGACCGCGAAATGGCGATGCCGAAGCCCGGCGATCTCCTCGCCGTCAGCTCCGGCGGTGCCTATGGCGCCGTGCAGGCCGGCACCTACAACAGCCGGCTTCTGGTTCCCGAAGTGCTGGTCAAGGGCGGCGAATTCCATATCGTCCGCCCGCGCGGCACCTATGAGGAGCTGATCGGGCTGGATTCCATCCCGGCCTGGCTCGAGGGATAATCGGCTTTGCTCGCGGATTTCGGGCAGCAAGGGCAGACCCATCCGTCCCTGTCCGATCGATCACGTTTCAGCGAAGTCCGATGAAAAAGCAGCCTTTGGCACCCCTTGCCCTCGTCTTCGCCACAAAGAATGTTATCTTTGTTCGAATGGCGTCTCGCCGGGCGCCGCGAGCGCGGGCGTGTGGGATGCCCGGCCATTTCCAACGGGCAACTAGCCATCAACGTCAGATCGGGAGAAAACCGGACCGATGACCAGCCCCAGCAACCCTAAGAAGGGCGCTTTCGCCACCCGCCCGGCGCTGGCGCGCATGGTTGCGGTCAAGCGTCTGTTTGCTCGGCTCGTGCTGGTTTCCGAGCAGCTGCTGCCGGGGCTGCTGCTGCCGGCGTCCATTATTGCTCTCTTCCTTTCAGCCGCCTGGTTCGGCATTTTCCGCATCGCGCCCGATGTCCTGCGCTTTCTGCTGCTCGCCGTCTTCGCCGTCGGTTTCGCCATCTCCCTCTATCCGCTGCGCCGTCTGCGCTGGCCGAGTGTCAGAGAGGCCGACCGCCTGCTGGAGGAACGCAATGGTCTGGCGCACCAGCCGGTCGCCGTGCAGGAGGACGAGCCGGCTTTCGACACGCCCTTTGCCCGCGCACTTTGGCGCGAGCATCAGACCCGCATGGCGCAGCGTATCGCCGCATTGGATGCGGGCCTGCCGAGGCCGGATATCGCGCGTTACGACCGCTTCGCACTGCGTGCCATTCCGGCCTTGCTGCTGGTGACCGCCTTCAGCTTTTCCGGATCCAATGGCGGCGGCTCGCTGAGCGATGCCTTCACGGCATCGGCCTCCGCATCAAGCAATCCGGATGTCCGCGTCGACGCCTGGGTCACTCCGCCCTATTACACCGGCCAGGCGCCGATCTATCTCACAGGCAACGTCGCCAATGCCAGTGACAATCTCAACGTGCCGCAATTCTCCGAACTCACGGTGCGGGTTACGGGCGCCTCCACGGATGAAAAAGTGTTGTTCCAGGCAACTGGCGCCGACAAGGGCACCGAGGTTCCGGAACAGGTCGCCGATGCCGGCAATCAAGCCCCTGCCGGTAGCGGACCGGCGGCCCCGCCCGTCGCGCAGCCGGTGGTCAATAACGCCGCCAACGCGTCCAGCACCGATGCAATGATTGCGCGCACCCATGTTCTCAAGCTCGAAAAGGGTGGCGAACTGACGGTCAACGGCAAGTCCTGGTCGTTCAAGGTGATCTCCGACAAGCCGCCGGAAATCACGTTTGACGGCATTCCGCACGCGACCGCCAACGGCGCGTTGGAACTCGGCTTCAGGGTCAAGGACGATTACGGCGTCGAGGAAGCCCATGCGGAGATCCTGCCCGTCGATTCCGATCCCTCAGCGACGCCGCTCTATGACCTGCCGGAATTCAAGCTGGACATTCCGCGCCGAGACCGCCGCAACGGCAAGGGTCTGGCGAGCCACGATCTGACGCAGGATCCCCTTGCCGGCAAGCGTGTTCGCATCGCCCTGGTCGCCAAGGACGGCGCCGGGCAGACCGGGCGCAGCGCGCCCTATGAGATGGTGCTGCCGCCGCGCAATTTCAGCCAGCCGCTTGCCGCTGCCGTCGCCGAGGAACGCCAGGTCTTCGCGCTCGATACCCGCAAGATGCCGGAGGCGATCGAGCTCAATAAATCGCTGACCGTCCGGCCGGAAGAAACCATTTCCGATCTCGGCAACTATCTGGCGATCAGATCGGCCCTGACGCGCATGAAGCTCGCCAGCAGCGAAGCCTCGCTGAAGGATACGGCCGACTATCTCTGGCAGATCGCGCTCGGCATGGAAGACGCGCAGCTGACCGATGCGGAAAAAGCGCTGCGGGATGCCCAGCAGAAGCTCTCCGACGCCTTGCAGCGCAATGCCTCCGATGACGAGATCAAGAAGCTGACGGCCGAGCTGCGCAAGGCGATGGACGCCTACATGAAGGAACTGGCCGAACGCATGCGCAACATGCCCGCCCAGCCCAACCAGCGTTCAGCCAATATTCTGCGCCAGCAGGACCTGCAGCGCATGATGGACCAGATCGAAAACCTCGCCCGCTCCGGCAATCGCCAGGCAGCGCAGCAGATGCTATCCGAGCTGCAGCAGCTGATGAACAGCCTCCAGGCCGGCAAGCCGCAACCTGGGCAGCAGCAACAGAACCAAGCAAATGACAAGATGCGAGAGCAGATGGACAAGCTCGGCCGCATCATGCGCGATCAACAGAAGCTGATGGATCAGACCTTCAAGTTCGATCAGGCTATGCGCGACCGCATGCAGCGCGGCGACTCCAACGAGGACGGCGATGGCCTGATGGACCAGCCACTGCCCAATCTCGGTGACCAGATGCGCCCGGACATGGGGCAGCGAAATCAGGATCAGCAACAGGGCCAGAACCAGCAAGGCAAGAAGGACAGCGACCCCACCGACGGCATGACGGCCGACCAACTGCGCGATGCCTTGAAGCAGCTGCGCCAGCAGCAGGACGATCTCGCCAAGCAACTCGGCGAACTCCAGAAAAACTTGGGTTCAATGGGGATGAAGCCGAACCAGAATTATGGCAAGGCTCAGCAGGAGATGAAGGGCGCATCCGGCCAGCTGACCGAAGGCAACGGCGAAGGCGCCGTACAGGGCCAAGCCCGTGCGCTGGACGCCTTGCGCAAGGGCACCCGTGACATGATGAACCAGCTTATGGCGCAGATGCAGCAGCAGGGGCAGGGCCAAGGCCAATTGCAGGGGCAACCGGGCCAGGGTAATCAGAACGGCCGCGATCCGCTTGGCCGATCGCGCAACAACGACGGCAACTTTATGGACAATCCGGACGGAGACATGGTGCCGAAGATTATCGACGCCCAACGCGCCCGCGAAATCCTCGATGCCATTCGCGAGCGGCTGAGCAACAATCCTTCGCTAAGCGAGGAACGGCGTTATCTGGAGCGTTTGCTGAATCTGGGGCAATAAGACAGGCAGCGCAGATCAAGCAGCCAATGCGCGGGCGACGGCCTTGCGGATATCCGGCAGCGCAAAGGGCTTGGCCACGACATCGACGATCTTTTCCATAAGGTCGTCGGCGCGCTCGCGCTGCTCGGCATAACCGGTCATCAGCAGGATCTTCATTCCAGGCCAGGTCGAATGCGCCTGATGCGCGAGCTCGATGCCGTCCATGACCGGCATGCGGATATCCGAGAGAAGCAGGTCGAAACCGCCCTGCTTGAGCTTTTCCAGACCTTCGGCGCCGTCGGCCGCTTCTTCGGTCTCGTGGCCGTCCAAGCGCAAGGCGCGGGCGACAAAGGTGCGAAGAGAGTCCTCGTCTTCCGTAATCAGAATTTTTGCCATGGTCTGTGCTCCGTGGTCCATCATGTTCCGCGACAGAAATCACCAGAATTCCGTTTGCGATAGGTAAACGACGGGGGGACGATTAGGCTCCGTGGTTAATGAGTCGTCATCGCCGGAGCAGAATGGGACAGCCGGGCCGACTGCCCCCATTAACGTAGATTACGGGGTGGCGTCGCCCAGGACCACGCCGACGAAGGGCAGTTCGCGGAAGGCATAGGCAACGTCCATACCGTAGCCGACAACGAAATAGTCGGGGCATTCGAAGCCGACATAATCGGCCTCCAGCTCCTCCTGGCGCTTGACGCTCTTGTCCAGCAGGACGGCGAGCGTCACATTGCGGGCGCCGCGCTCATAGAGCAGTTCCTTGGCAAAACGCAGCGTACGGCCCGATTCCAGAATATCGTCGATCAGCAGCACGTCGCGATCCCTCACATCGCTGTCGATGTCCTTGACGATGCGCACGCCCTGGGAGACCGTGCCCGCGCCATAGCTCGAAAGGGTGATGAACTCGACCTCCGGCGCCAGCCCCGTCTCGTGCAGCGCGCGCAACAGGTCGGCGGCAAAAATGAACGAACCCTTGAGGATGGCGATGACGAGGAGATCCTTCGTCGGTCCGCTGGCGATTTCCTTCGCCATGGCATGATTGCGCTCGGCAATCTGCTCGGCAGTGAAAAGCGGCTCGATGTTCTTCCCGCGTACGACAGGCATTGATTGGCATGCTCCATGGCTGCTGCGGCGCTCGGCCGCCGATCAAGCACAAGCCCGTAGCACAATCGGCAAGCCTGACACACCCCCTAGAGCCGGATGATTTTAGGTCGAATCGACCTAAAATCTGAATCCGCTCTCGAATCAAACAGGTAGAGCATGATGTCGCCCGAAAACAGCTTACACTTTTCGGCATCACTCCCTAGGGCATGAAGGAAAGACGAACATCCGGCGTTTTTCCACCAGGATGCTGCAATCGTGTGGAAAATCCGCGGCTTTCATGCGGCCCGAGACGGTTCATCGGCGCATTGACGACGACGCTTCGCACCAGCTGGTCGCCGGCAAAGAGATCGGCGCGCATCGATGGTATCGACAGGGTGGCGCCGCTCGCATTCTCGATGATGCCATTCAGTGTCAGGACGCGCATGCCGTTCTCGTCGCGCGGTGTCAGCGTCACATGCGAGAATTGCAGCGGTTCGCCCGCCGCCTCGTTCGGTGCGCTGGACAATCCGGAAAATCCGCCGGCAAGTCCGAAGACGAGCACGGCAAGGGCGACGATGAGCGCCACGAAGCAGCGCCGCGACGCCTGCTGCAAAACGCCTTCGGCAAAACGCAAAGCGGATAGGATTCGCGAGAGGACATTCCCGCGCTTCGGCCGTGACGGCGCTTTCGATCCGGAGGGACCGTCGTGGCGCATGTTGACGACCGAAGCACTCCTGCCGCGGCCGCCAATGACGGTCACGAATTCGGCATCGATGATATCCTGCTTCGGCACGAAACGGCGCGACTGACCCGAACCGGACCCAGGTTCGGGCGGAATGAGGTCATAAACCAGCCCCGCCTGCTGCTGCCGGTGGCGAAAAGCGCCCATGATGACCTCCCTTTGCGGTGATCCACATGGTTTCGACGCCCATTGCTAATCTGGGCATTGAAACGAATCCTGCCCAGTCGTAAATTTTAATGGTTAATGCTTCGCAAAGATCGCCATGAATGGGGCGCCTTTCCAGAAAAATTTACCGGCTGTTAATGCCATTGGTTAACAAGTCGCCTGATTGAACCCTGCGGAAGACTGGACTGCCCGTTGATTCACTTTGAGAACGTCGGTTTGCGCTACGGCATGGGTCCGGAAATCCTCCGCGACCTGAGCTTCGACATTCCGAGAAAATCGTTCCAGTTCCTGACCGGACCTTCCGGCGCCGGTAAGACGACTCTGCTGCGGCTGCTCTTCATGTCGCTGCAGCCGACCCGTGGGCTGATCCGCATGTTCGATCGGGAGATTTCCTCGATCCCGCGCAACGAGCTGCCGCTCCTGCGCCGGCGCGTCGGCATCGTCTTTCAGGATTTCCGGCTGCTCGACCATCTGACGACCTACGAGAATGTCGCCCTTCCGCTGCGTGTGCGCGGCAAGGATGAAAGTTCCTATCGTACCGATGTGCTGGAACTGCTGAAATGGGTCGGCCTCGGCGAGCGCATCAACGTACTGCCGCCGGTTCTGTCAGGCGGCGAAAAGCAACGCGCCGCCATTGCGCGCGCCCTCATCGACCGCCCGGAAATCCTGCTCGCCGACGAGCCGACAGGCAATGTCGATCCGCCGATGGCACGACGGCTGCTCAACCTGTTCCTGGAGCTCAATCGCCTCGGCACTGCGGTCGTCATCGCCACGCACGACCTCGGCCTGATGGACCAGATCGAGGCTAGGCGCATGATTCTGTCGGGAGGACATCTCGATATCTATGACTGAGCCCGCGCCCCGCAGGAAAGCCTCGAATGCCAAAGCTGCGCAGTCGCAGCAAACACCCCCCGCTCCTCCGCCGGAGCGGAAGCGGCCGGAAATGCGCGTGCGCCCCACCGGGCCGATCGTGCCGTCCTCCAATATTCAGGGCAACGCGCTGATCGTCGTCATCGCCATCATGGCCTTCCTCGCCTGCCTCACGCTCGGCGCCGTCAGCATGGTGCGCGCGACGGCGGCAAGCTGGGAGAGCCAGATTTCCCGCGAGATCACCATCCAGATCAAGCCGGACGACAATCTCGACATGGAGAAGGCACTGGTCAGCGCCCGCGACATCGCGCTGAGCTTCGTCGGCACCAAGTCCGGCCAGATCGTCGACGAGGCGGCAACTGCGCGTCTTCTCGAGCCATGGCTCGGCGCCGGCCTGGACATTAAGGAATTGCCCGTCCCCCGCCTCGTCATCATCACCATCGACGAGACGCACCCGCCGGATTTCGAGGCGATGCGCGCCCTGCTCAAGGCGCAGATCTCGCAAGCGACGCTGGACGACCACCGCACCTGGGTCGATCGGCTGGTGTCGATGGCGCACACAACAGTCCTCATCGGCACCGGCGTGCTGCTGCTGGTCTTCACGGCCATGGTGCTGACCGTGGTCTTCGCCACCCGCGGCGCGCTCTCGGGCAATCGCCACATCGTCGAGGTATTGCACTTCGTCGGTGCCGAGAGCACCTTCGTCGCAACCGAATTTCAAAAGCACTTCCTGAAGATCAGCCTGAAGGGGTCGGCAGCCGGCAGCGGCCTTGCCGCCCTGTTCTTCGCAAGCGCCGGCATCCTGCAGAGCCGCACGATCGCCACGCCGCAGACCGACCAGGCAACCGCCCTTTTCGGTACTTTTTCCGTAGGCGCGCTCGGCTATGTCGGCATTCTCGCAACCATGATCGTCATCGCCCTGCTCACGACTCTCACGGCGCGCTTCACCGTCATGCGCACGATCTACGAGATCGATCTGATCCGTTCCGATCCCGGCAGGGCCGACGGTGTGCAGAATTGACGCCGCGGTGAGTATTTTTTGCTGTCCGTCAGCCCGTTCCTTGCCGCAATTGTCGTATAGTACCGAATCATGAGCATGGATCTGTCGACTCGCAAGACCGTGAGTTCGCAGTCGATGCGGGAGCAATCCCGCAGCGATAGACCTGTGCGTCGCAGCTTGTTCCGGCGTCTCCTGCGTTGGGGCGGCTTCGCCTTCATCTTCCTCGCCGCCATCATTTTCGGCGGCTTCCTGCATTTTGCCGATTCGATCACCACGCTGAAGCCACCGCTCGAGCCCAAGGCAGACGCCATCGTCGTGTTGACGGGCGGCTATCAGCGGATCGACCAGGCCGTCGAATTGCTGCGCTCCGGCGCAGGCCACCGGCTGCTGATATCTGGCGCACATCCGACCACGACGCCGTCGCAGATCCGCAGGCTGACGCAGAGCTCGGTCGGTCTCTTCAATTGCTGCGTCGACATCGGCTATGACGCCATCGATACGATCGGCAATGCACGCGAAGCGGCAAAGTGGATCCACGCCAAGGGCTATAAGAGCGTCCTGGTGGTGACGAACAACTACCACATGCCCCGCAGCCTCGCGGAACTGAAATATGTCGATCCCGCGACGGATTTCATTCCCTATCCGGTTGTCAATTCCGATTTGAAGACCAAGAACTGGTTCACCGACCCGAATGCGCTGCGCACGATGATCTCCGAATATGCCAAGGTTCTCCTCACCGGCGCCCGCAATCTGACTGGCCTGGGGCGTCCGGTCGGTCTGCGCTCGCAGGAACAGAGCGACGATCCGGACTGAGATCTCCGGCCGCACACACACCGACTTTTTATTGACGCCGTAATCGTGTAGGCAAGCCTTAGGATGCCGGCGCAAGCCGGTGCATTGGGAAAGCCTTGATGATTATCTTGCGTTCGATCCTGTTTAACACAGTCTTCTATGCCAATCTGATCATTCGCATGATCGTGCTGTCACCGATCTATTTTCTGATGCCGCGCAAGGCCGCATATGCAATCCCCAAGGCATGGGCGAAATCCAGCACCTGGCTGATGGAAAAGATCGTTGGCACCACCTTCGAGATCGAGGGCCTCGAGAATATCCCCAAGGGCAGCTACATCTTCGCGCCCAAGCATCAGTCCTTCTGGGACACGTTCGCGCTGCTGCCCTATCTCGACGATCCGGTCTATATCCTGAAGCGCGAGCTGATGTGGATTCCGTTGTTCGGCTGGTATGCGGGGAAGCAGCGCATGATCCCGGTGGACCGAGGCGCCCGCGGCAAGGTGATGTTCGACGTATTGAAGCGCACGCGTGAAGAACTCGCCACCGGCCGCCAGCTTATCATCTACCCCGAGGGCACCCGCCGCCCGCCGGGCGCCGAACCGGTCTATAAATACGGCATCGCCCGCATGTATCGCGATCTCGGAATCCCAGTCGTCGCCGTCGCCATGCATCCCGGCCTGTTCTGGCCGCGCCGCACCTTCCGCAAATATCCAGGCCACCTCAAGGTGCGCATCCTGCCGCCGATCCAGCCCGGCATGGATCCCGACGCCTTCTTTGCGCGGCTGATGGAGGAGACGGAAAAGGCGAGCGACGAACTGCTGGTCGAAACGATCGCCAACAATCCGCATCTCCCCGTCCAGCCGACCGCAGCACAGCGTCTGGCGGAAATCGGCAAGGCAAAAGTGACCACTGCGGCGGTTTGAACCGAAGGCGGCCGCATCACGTTGAAGAACGGCCTGTCAGGACGCTTCCCGCATACGCTCGATTTCACCGGCGACATGCTCGAGCCACTGATCGCGAATCCCCATCTCGCGCAAATGCGTCAGCGTGTTGAAGACATAGGCATCGTTCGGGCCGGACTGGCCGCTGGCGGATTCGACGATATGAGCGGCCTCTATGGCGTCCAGCGCGCCGGCATATTGCCTGTGATCGCGGTCGACGACATAGGCGACAGAGATCACGCGCCGGCCATCGGCGAGCCGGATCGGCGCTATCCTTTCCAGATAGACATTGGTGACCAGTTCACGCTCGCGCAGATAGGCCAATACCTCGTCCCACGCAGCCGTCGAGACGCGAAACGCCATGCCGCGGCAGGAGCCGCCACGATCGAGACCGAGGACCAGGCCGGGACTGGCCTCTGTGCCGCGATGGACCCAGGAATGAACGCAAAGCGAGCGGCGGTAGCCGAAAATAATGGCCTCCGCCTTTTCCTCATAGTCGAAGCCCGGATTCCACATGAGCGATCCGTAGCCAAACACCCAAAATTCGTCCATATCCAACGCCAAATCAGTGTGAAACTTCAGTCCAACCATTGGAGAACAACATGGCAGCGTCAAGCCAGAGCGTAGCGACCGGTCGAGGTAAACGTCTATCGCTCATCCTGATAGGACTGTTGGTGGTCCTGGCCGGGCTCTATACCGGCGGGTGGTATTACGCGACCAATATTGTCAAAACCAATGTGCTGAAGGCGCTCGGCCAGCAGAACAGCGCCGGCATTGCCGGCAAATGCACAAACATGGCCTTCAGCGGCTTCCCCTTCTCCATGGGATTGACCTGCGACACGGTGACCGTCGACAATCAGACCCGAGGTGTCTCGGCCAATTTCCAAACCCTCAATGCCTCGGCGCCGGTCTATCAGCCGAACCATGTCAGCTGGAACCTGAAATCACCGGCCGAGTTGCGCACCGCCGAAGGGCTGGCGGTATCGGCCGAATGGACGGACCTGCAATCGAACCTCGTTGCCAAGGGGCGTGGCGTCGCGCAGAGCCAGACAGTTATCGAAGGTCTGAAGGCAGCCATCGTCTCCTCCGCCACCGGCCAGAGCGCCGATGTGACCGCCGCCCGCACCGAGATGCACGCCAGCCAGAACGGCAGCGACCTGGATTTCGCGATCGGCATCGAGAATGCCAATGCCGTCATCAAGGATTTCCCGCAGACGCTGCCGACCGCCTCGACAAGCGCCAATGTGACGCTGACCGGCAAGGCCGGCCTGCTCGATGGCACCGACCGGGAAGGCCTTCGTGGTGCCGCAGGCGTGCTGCATCAGGCCGTCATCGATATTGGCGACGGCCGCGTCATGACGCTGTCAGGCCCTTTCAATTTCGACGATCAGGGACTTCTATCCGGCCAGTTCAAGCTGGAGATCAATCAGATCGGGCCATGGGGCGATAGTCTGACGGCAACGCTGCCGGCAGCCAAGAATGTCATCAAGACCGCCACTAAGCTGCTGAAGGCGCTTGCAAACGGCGCCGACAAGGTTTCCGTCGACCTGACGGCCGATCGCGGCCGCCTCGCGCTCAGCGGCTTCATCCCGCTCGGGAAGATCCCGCCGATCTGAGGATCAACACCTTCTCCCCAAGGGGAGAAGGAAAAGCCGCTACTTCTTCGCATCCAGAGCATGACGCCCGAAATCCGGTGCGTCGACGTCCTGGCCCGCCTCGACGATCGAGCGGCGGATGGCGCGGGTGCGGGTGAAAAGTTCGAAGATCTTGTCTCCCTCGCCCCAGCGGATCGCCCGCTGCAGGGAGGCGAGATCTTCCGAGAAGCGCGACAGCATCTCCAGGATCGCATCGCGATTGTGCAGGCAGACATCGCGCCACATGGTAGGATCAGACGCGGCAAGGCGGGTAAAGTCGCGGAAGCCGGAAGCGGAATATTTGATGACTTCCGATTCGGTCACCGTCTCCAGATCGTCGGCGGTGCCGACGATGTTGTAGGCGATGAGATGCGGCAGGTGCGAGACGATCGCCAGCACCTTGTCGTGATGCTCAGGATCCATTTCGTCGACGCGCGAACCGAGCGTCTCCCAGAAATGCCGGAGTTTCCAGATGGCTGCCTCGTCGGTGCCCGGGATCGGCGTGAAGATGCACCAGCGCCCTTCGAATAGCCCGGCAAAGCCCGCATCCGGCCCGGACTTCTCTGTCCCCGCCAACGGATGGCCGGGAATGAAATGCACGTTGGCGGGCATGTGCGGCTGCATCTGCGCGATGACGGAAGCCTTGGTCGAACCGACGTCGGTGACGATGGCGCCCGGCTTCAGATGCGCCGAGATTTCCTTGGCGACGCTTTCCGAGGCTCCCACAGGCACGGAGACGATGACGAGATCGGCGTCCTTGACCGCCTCGGCCGAGGACGGCGTGTAGCGACCGCCGAGTTTCAGCTCCTCGGCGCGCTTCAGCGTCTCGGCGCTGCGCGTCGAGATCACAATTTCCTTGGCAAGGCCCAGCCGCTTGATGTCATGGGCGATGGAAGAGCCGATTAGGCCGATGCCGATCAGGGCGATACGGTCGAACTGAACGCCGCTCATGCCTTGCGCCCCATGAATTCGGTCAGCGTGTCGATGAGGCCGAGATTGGCCTCTTCGGTGCCGATGCTCATGCGCAGCGAATTCGGGAAGCCATAGGCGCGCACGGCCCGGACGATATAGCCGCGGCTGGTGAGGAAATCATCGGCCTCGGCGGCGCGCTTGCCCTCGCTGTCGGGGAAATGAACGAGAATGAAATTCGCGACCGACGGCGTCACCTTGAGGCCGATGGCCTCGAGCGCAGCCGTCATCTTCTCGATCCAGAGCGTGTTGTACGCGACTGCCTTCTCGGTGAAGGCCTGATCGCGAATGGCCGCAGCGCCTGCGGCGATGGCACCGCTGTTCATGTTGAACGGGCTGCGCACACGGTTGACCGCATCGACGATATCGACCGGCGCGTACATCCAGCCGATGCGAAGCGCCGCCAGACCATAGATCTTCGAGAACGTTCGAGTCATCACGACATTCTGGTTGGCCGAGACGAGCTCGAGACCGGCCTCGTAATCGTTGCGGCGAACATATTCGGCGTAGGCAGCATCCAGCACGAGGATCACATGCTTCGGCAGACGCGCATGCAGGCGGCGAATTTCGCTGACCGCAACATAGGTACCGGTGGGATTGCCGGGATTGGCGATGAAGACCATCTTTGTCTTCTCGGTGACGGCGGCGAGAATGGCGTCGACATCGACGGTGCAATCCTTTTCCCTGACCGTAACCGGCGTCGCGCCGGCAGCCATGATCTGGATCTTGTAGACTAGGAAACCATGCTCGGTGATGATGCCTTCGTCGCCGGTACCGAGATAGGTATGGCAGAGCAGGCTGAGCAGCTCGTCGGAACCGTTGCCGCAGAGAATATTGGCGACGTTCAGCCCATGCACATCGGCGATTGCCTGACGCAATTCCTTGGCCTGCCCGTCCGGATAGCGCTCCAGATGCTCGGCCGCGCCGCGGAAGGCCTCGATGGCCTTCGGGCTGGCGCCGAGCGGCGTCTCGTTCGAGGAAAGCTTGAACACGCGCGCAACGCCCGGTGCATGCTCCTTGCCCGGCACATAGGCGGCGATATCGAGAATGCCGGAACGCGGGACAGGCTTGCTCATTTCCATGCTCATGGGTTCGACCTTGGGAAGGGCCGGAAACGTCCGGCTTTAGACACCCCGTCGCATTAATGCGGATTGACAAATTTGTCGAGTGTTTGCGCCGCCGGCGGTCCTGTCAGGCGCCGTCGCGCGTCGTCGGTATGCCGCGCGGCGCAAGAACGGGCACGAAGACGCGGCGCGAGGCGCGGACGGCGACAGGCAGGCCCTGATAAAGCCGCTTCTGCGCCTCGACGATGATGACGCCGGAGAAAGCGGGCCACAGCGTGCGCCCTACCCTTTCGAACGCGCGGCGCAGCCGCAGCACCGTGCGCAGCTTGGAGGGCGGGAAGAGCAGCGCTTCGGCCGTCGCTCCCGGCGTAAAGTTGGTTTCCCGCAGCAGCGAGGTGAGCTGGCCGCGCGAATAGGGCCGGCCGGAACCAAACGGCGTGTGCTCCATGCGCGCCCAGACGCCCCGGCGGTTCGGCACGGCGATCACAAGCCGTCCACCGGGCGCCAATACCCGCCACAGTTCCTTCAGCGTCTCGCGCGGGCTCTCGGCGAATTCAAGCGAATGCACCATCAGCACGCGATCGATCGAACTGTCAGGCAGCGGCAGCTCTTCATCGAAGATCAATGCCGTCGACGATGCGGAGCCCATCGGCCAGTTCACCGCGCCCTGCCCCGCCGGCATGAAGGCGAAGGTGCGCTCGGTATCGGTGCGGAAGCGATCAAGATAGGGAACGGCATAGCCCAGGCCGACGAGGCGCTCCTCCGGCATGCGCGCCCAGATGGAGGAAAGCGCCATGGCAATCGACTGCTCCGCCAAGCGTCCGAGCTCGGAATGATAGAACTGACGGAGATCGACAATATCGGCGTGCATCGAAACAAATGTTATCAGCCGAGCGTTGGACTTCAAGGCCGAACAGCTTACATTCTGTCTCAACGGAAAAGACGAGGACGATTTCGATCATGAAACCATTGGAATTAGAGGTATTTATCTGCCGGTCCGACAATTTTGGCGTGTTGGTCCATGACCCTGAAACCGGATTGACGGCATCGATCGACGCCCCGGAGGCGGATCCCATTCTGAAGGCGGCAGATCGTCGCGGCTGGACGATCAGCCACATCCTGACAACCCATCATCATACCGATCACGTCGAGGGCAATCTGGCGCTGAAGGAGCAATTCGGCTGCGAGATCATCGGCCCGATCAACGAGGCCGTCGCCATTCCCGGCCTCGACCGGGCCGTGGGCGATGGCGATACGTTCGAATTCGCCGGTCACACGGTCAACGTCATCGAGACACCGGGCCACACGGCCGGCCATGTCTGCTATCACTTCGTGGACGACAAGCTGCTTTTTGCCGCCGACACGCTGTTTGCGCTCGGCTGCGGTCGGCTGTTCGAGCGCATAGCGGCCGACATGTGGGCCTCGCTGCAAAAGCTTGCCGTATTGCCGGATGAGACCGCAATCTATTTCGGCCACGAATATACGCTTTCCAACGCCCGCTTCGCGCTCACCATCGATCCCGACAACGAGCGGCTGAAGGCGCGGGCTGCCGATATTGAAGCGCTGAGAGCTGCGGGCAAGTTCACCATTCCGACAACTTTAGCTCTGGAGAAGGAAACCAACCCCTTCCTGCGCGCCGCCGATCCCTCGATCCGCCGTCACCTGCTGATGGAAAGCCGCAGCAACGAAGAGGTTTTCGCGGAGATCCGCAAGCGCAAGGACAATTTTTGATGCAGGTGACAGCGATCATCGAAACGCTTTCCATGCAGCGGCATCCGGAGGGCGGTTGGTACGTGCAGACCTTCCGTGACGAACAAGGCGGCGTGCGCGGCCACTCCACCGCAATCTACTATCTGCTGGAGGCGGGCGACCGCTCGCATTGGCACCGGGTCCGCGATGCCGCCGAGGTCTGGCACTATTATGCCGGTGCGCCGCTCGCTTTGCATCGATCCGCCGATGGCGAGGCGAGCGAAACGCTGGTGCTCGGCACCGATCTGGCAAGAGGCGAGCGTCCGCAGGCGATCATTCCCGCCAACTGGTGGCAATCTGCCGAAAGCCTGGGCGAATTCACGCTCGTAGGTTGCACGGTTGCTCCTGGTTTCGAATTTTCGAGCTTCGAGATGGCTGCGCCCGACTGGAAGCCCGCCTCCGCCTGAAAACCCTTTACCATTCGTTGGCATCGCGCAGGCCCAAAGCGCCGGTGCGATGCCGACCGTCTTGAAAAAGCGTCACGCTGCGTCAGCTTTACACGGGGAGAGAGAATATTGTTTCATCTGGAGGAGGCTTTTTCGTGCGTTTGTTGTTCCCTTTATTCATCGTGGCGGGTTGCGTCATGAGCGTTCCCGCCCTTGCCCTTGACGCGCCCGCCTCACCGCCGGCCGATCGCCCGCTGAAAAACTTCGTCACCTCGGTCGAAAAGGATGGATCAATCACCTTCCGCCTCTATGCGCCGGCGGCAAAAGCGGTCTCCGTCGTCCTTGGATCGTACGATCCGATGGCCATGCAACGGGGCGACGATGGCACTTGGAGCGTGAAGACCGAGGTACTGAAACCCGATCTCTATGAGTATTATTTCAATATCGACGGCTTCCGCAGCATCGACACGGGCACCAATGCACCCAAGCCGCAGCGGCAGGTCAATACCAGCCTCATTCTGGTGCCCGGCAGCATTCTCGATACCCGCAATGTGCCGCATGGCGACCTGCGGCTGGTGACCCTGCATTCCAAGGCACTCAAGTCGGAGCGGCAGATGTATGTCTATACGCCGCCCGGCTACACCGATTCATCGAAACCGCTGCCGGTGCTCTATCTCTATCACGGCTTCGGCGACACGGTGGGATCCTGGGTGGCGCAAGGCCGCGCTCCGCAGATCCTCGATAACCTTCTTGCCGAAAAGAAAATCGAGCCGATGATCGTGGTCATTCCTGACACGGAAACCGACGTGCCCGAAGCGATTGCCGAGAATTTCCCCGGAGCCGACCGTCGTAAGGATTTCTATCCCGCCAACGCTGAAGCGGCCGATCGGGAGCTTGTCGAAGATCTCATTCCCTACATGAAAAATCACTACCGGGTGCGCAGCGATGCGGACGGCCGCGCCGTGGTGGGTCTGTCGCAGGGCGGATACCAGGCGCTCGTCTCCGGCCTGTCGCATCTCGGCACTTTCGGCTGGGTCGCGACCTTCAGCGGCGTCAGCACGACGACCGTGCCGAACAAGGCCGTCGATGCCGCGCTGAACGAACCGGCCAAGATCAACAAGGCGCTGCGCAATTTCACAGTAACGGTTGGAAGCAAGGATCAGGTCGTCGGCAAGGATGTCGCCGGCCTCAAGGCGACGCTCGAGGAAAAGAAGATCGCCCACGAATACCATGAGTATCCGGATCTCCAGCATGAGATGGACGTCTGGCGTCCGTCGCTCGCCGCGTTCCTGGAGAAGGTCTTCAAGAAATAGCCGACACCGGTTGCGGCGAAAATTACTCCGCTGCTTCCGCCTGCGCCGAACCGGCATTGTCTCGGCGCAGGATCATGCGGTGCGCCGCGAGCACAGCCCCGCCGGTCACGAGCAGGCAGGCAAATGCGATGCCCCAGCTCGGTTCCGCGAAGCCGAAAAGGGTGAGGATCAGCGTCGACAGCAATGGCGCGGCATAGCTTGCCGCGCCGAGAATCTGGATGTCACCGTTCTTGATGCCGAAATCCCAGGCATAGAATGCCGCACCGACCGGAAAGAGGCCGAGGCCGAGCACGGCGATCCATTGCGTCGGGCTCTCGGGCCAGAGCGTCTCTTCCAGGCCGAGGTGGCAGAGGAACGAGAGAATTGATGTCACGAGGCAGAATATGGTGACGACATCGGTCGACACCGCCTCGAAACGGCGGGTGATCAGGGAATAGCCGGACCATGTGAAGGCACAGAGCAAAGCCGCGCCGTAACCGATTGCATAGGCGCCTTCGAAATGAAAGCCGTTGCGGCCGACGATCAGAACCGTACCCGCCAACCCCATCAGCGCGCCGAGGATGTGATACCAGCGCAGCCGCTCACCTGGCAGCAGCGCCGAACCGACGACGATCAGCAGCGGCCAGAGATAGGCAATGAGGCCCGCTTCCACCGCTGGCGCATGACGCAGCGCAGTGAAATAGAGGAAGTGATAGCCGAACAGCCCTACGATGCCTGTTATCCAGACTTTGGCCGGCTGACGCAGCAGCTGCAGGCGCTCGGGCCTCAGCGCCAAGACGACGATGCCGGGAGTGCTGCCGATGGCGAAGCAGATGGCAAGCAGCTGAAACGGCTGCATCTTGCCAGATGCCACCGTCAGCAGCGCCAGAAACGACCACATCACGATGGCCGAGAAACCTGTCAATGTCGCACGAAATTTCAACTCTGCCCCCAGCCTGGTGCCACCGACGTCCCCAGGCCCGCTAGAGCAATACCAGGAAAAGTGCGCAGCGGTTTTCCGTCCGGAATTGCGTAGAAATAACGGCTGAGGCGGTCAAGCGATTCTGTGAAGCGTTTGACGACCTCAGCTACCGTATTTCACGGCGGTTATCGTCACCGTCCCGTATTGCGTCGGGATGCGGACGTAGACCGGAGCATATACATTCATGGTATCGGCCTTGGCAAACCAGATCTCCATATTGTCGCTCTTGGCAAGATAGAGATAGTCTTTGCGGGTGCTCTTGTAGCCGCTCTTCGGCGTGAAGCGGACACCGCAGGCGATGGTCTTGCCCTTGAATCCGTCGGTCGAGAACGGGTGCGATCCCTTCGGCGACAATTTCAGATCCATGCGCATCTCACCATCGAAGACGGCCAGGGTCTGGTTGCAGAGATTGAGGCTGGGCGTGATCGGAAAGATCATGCCGGAAATGGGATCGAGCACCGACTTCAGATCGCTCACACTCAGCGGGATCCAGCTGTCCGACCGCTTCGGCTCCGGCACGATCGTATTCGATGTCACATTGCCGTTGGTGTAGGCGACATCATAGGTGCGTTCTTTTTTGCCGTTTTTGTAGAAGAGCGAGTAATGCGTGGCCTGCAATTTATTATCGCTGACGACGCCGGCTACATCAGTCTTCGCATCGATCGAGGTAACGAGATCCGCGAGGCCCGCGGATGTGATATCGCCGCGGATCGTGAATTGGTTGCCTGTAACTTCGGTCTTGAAATCCGCCCTGGCAATCGGCAGGCCGGCGAGTGAAACGCGATACTGTGTTTCATGCCGTAGCATATCGGCCGACGCCAGGGATGGCATCGACGCGACGACGGCCGAAATAATAAGGCACTTCAGAATTTGAACCATGATCAGGGCCTTCAACGAGGATCAAGCAGGATATATAGATACTTTACCTGCTTGGTGCGACCGCAAGAGAACAGCAGCTTTTTGACGGAATTGCGGGAAAACACAAGGTTTGGCTTGACGCGGCCGGTCGCTCTGACTATAGAAACGCAACTTTCCAATTATGGCCTGTTGGATTGCGCGTCGGGTTTTGCCCGGAACGACTATCCGATGGCCAAGAAAAACAAAAGTAGGTGTTTCATGTCCCGCATGTGCGAATTGACCGGCAAGGCCGTCCTCGTGGGCAACAATGTCAGCCACGCCAACAACAAGACCAAGCGTCGGTTCCTGCCGAACCTTTGCCAGGTCACACTGATTTCTGACGTTCTTGGCCAGCGTTACCGTCTGCGCGTTTCCGCTGCAGGGCTTCGCTCGGTCGAGCACCGTGGCGGCCTTGATGCTTTCCTTCTGAAGGCAAACGAAAATGAACTCAGCATGCGCGCCCGCCTGCTGCGTCGCCAGATCATCAAGAAGACCGCTGAAGCCGCAGTCGCTGCCTAAGCTCTAGCGCTTCGAGATTTCATACGGGCTAAAAGGCTTGCACGGATCACATCCGGACAAGCCTTTTTCCATGTCCGGTTTTCTTCAACTGGTGGCATCTCCCAGGATAAAAAAATGCTGACGGCACGTCATACCCTTATCTACGTTCTGCTGATGA
Source organism: Rhizobium sp. SG570 (assembly GCF_012275345.1). NCBI lineage: Bacteria > Pseudomonadati > Pseudomonadota > Alphaproteobacteria > Hyphomicrobiales > Rhizobiaceae > Rhizobium > Rhizobium sp. SG570. The sequence continues at coordinate 67,702 of NZ_JAAZQI010000013.1, forward strand.
CGCTGGTCGTCGTCGCCTCCAATATCCTTGTGCAGTATCCGCTGCAGGCTCAGCTTGCCGGCATCAACCTTGCGGATATCCTCACCTGGGGCGCCTTCACCTATCCCGTCGCCTTTCTCATCACCGATCTGACCAACCGCCAGTTCGGCCCGAAGGCCGCACGCAAGGTAGTGTTCGCCGGTTTCGTCGTCGGCGTCGCCCTGTCGTTCTTCACCGCACAGCCCCGCATCGCGATCGCCTCAGGCTCAGCCTATCTCGCCGGCCAGCTTCTCGACATCTCGGTCTTCAATCGCCTGCGCCGCATGGCCTGGTGGCGCGCGCCCCTGTTCGGCTCGCTGATCGGCTCGATGCTGGACACGCTGATATTCTTCTCCTTTGCCTTCGCGCCCTTCTTCGTCTTCTTCGGACCGAACGATCCCTTCGCGATCGAATGGGCGCCGATCCTCGGCGCGTTCTCCACCTCGGCGCCGCGCTGGATTTCCTGGGCGATCGGCGATTTCTCGGTCAAGGTAACTGTTGGCCTCGTCATGCTGCTGCCCTATGGAGCGCTGATGAACATGCTGAAGCCGATGCCGCAAGCCCCGACCGCGTGAACGGGCGATAATTCACGTCCGAACCGCTTCTAGTTCTGGCTGACGACGCTTTCGTCGCTCAGGCGGAATTCCAGCATCAGGCTGCGCTGCAGGATCGAGTGATTGTCGTCCGAAACCAGAATAAGGTGCAGGGTGCCATCGGCCGCGCGGAACACGTCGATCCCTTCCATATTGTCGATCTGTTCTCTGGAATTGGCCTCGAAAATCACCTTGCCGTCCACGACCGCATCCGGCCTGATATCCGCGCCGGCAATACGGCGGATGCGCATGCCGAGACCATGGGCCAGTCCGAAGCGCCGCTCCAGCAGCAGCAAATCCCCGTCGGGCAGAAACACGCCGTCGCTGACATCGAAGCTATCGTAATGCCGCACGGTGAAGCGGCCCTGCAGCGGTCCGTCAAGGATGGCCGCAAGCATGTTGCCCTGATCATCCAGGCTATCCTCCGCAACGATGACGGCTGCTCCGGCAAGCGGGCTCGACTGTGGCGCGATCATCAGGGCTTCGAGGCTGCGATTGGCGCGCAGCTGGCGCCTCGGAATGAGGATGGGGATGGTGTCGTCCGGCGGCGAGGTCTCGAAACCCGGGTCGGGATAGGTATCGACGCGATGATGCTGCTCGTAGCTCACGAGGACATGGTCGCCGCGCAAGGCCAGCCCCTCGGCATCCATCGCCCCCTTGCCGGCGTCGGTGTCCCCATAGCGGTCGATCATCGGCATGATGCGCGCCTCGGTGATACCCTTCAGTCGGCCCTTGTCGTCGCGCTCGATGGCGCCGGTCAGCCAGTGGCCGGTATCCAGTACCGAGATGAAATGACGTTGATCGGGACGAAAGCGGATGGCTGAGATGGCACCGAGGAGCGCATTGTCCGAACTGAGTTCAAGACCGCCGACGAATTCCAGCGCCCCGAACTGCGTTTCCTGCGAACCCGGCCTCAAGGTGGAGATGACAGTGGCGCGAATATCGGCCGGAGCGCCCTCGTCGCCGGAGCTGCAGCCGACGAGCAGCGCCAGCATGGCTATCAGGCCGACGCATCTCATTGCGACCGGCCGGCCCTTGGAATCGGTATTGTTGAAAGGAAAGGGCATCGGCCGCGAGGCCGATGCGACAGAAAGCCTGAGCGGGCTCAGCTTGCGCGGCGCATGCGCGACCGCGGCATGCTTGTCTTATCCTCGAACAGCGATGCGAGCTGCTCGGTCATGGCACCAGCCAGTTCGTCGGCATCGACGATGGTGACGGCGCGGCGATAGTAGCGCGTCACGTCGTGACCGATACCGATCGCCAGCAACTCCACGGGCGAGCGCGTCTCGATCTGGTCGATGACCGCGCGCAGATGCCGCTCCAGATAATTGCCCGGATTGACCGACAGTGTCGAATCGTCGACCGGCGCGCCGTCCGAGATCATCATCAGGATACGACGCTGCTCGCGGCGGCCGAGAAGGCGGTTATGCGCCCAGATCAGCGCCTCGCCGTCGATATTCTCCTTGAGCAGGCCTTCGCGCATCATCAGGCCGAGATTGGCGCGTGAGCGCCGATAGGGTTCGTCCGCCGACTTATAGATGATGTGGCGCAGGTCGTTCAGTCGGCCCGGCGTCTGCGGCTTGCCGCCGGCCAGCCATTTCTCACGCGCCTGTCCGCCCTTCCAGGCCTTGGTGGTGAAGCCGAGGATCTCGACCTTGACGCCGCAGCGCTCCAGCGTGCGCGCCAGAATGTCGGCGCAGGAGGCGGCAACCGTGATCGGCCGCCCGCGCATGGAGCCGGAATTGTCGATCAGCAGCGTCACGACAGTATCGCGGAATTGCGTGTCGCGCTCCATCTTGAAGGACAGCGCCTGCATCGGGTCGATGATCAGGCGCGTCAGGCGTGCCGGATCCAGATACCCTTCTTCCAGGTCGAAGTCCCAGGAGCGGTTCTGCTGCGCCATCAGACGGCGCTGCAAACGGTTGGCAAGCCGCCCGACCGCGCCCTGCAGATGAGCAAGCTGCTTGTCGAGGAAGGCGCGCAGGCGCTCGAGCTCGGCCACGTCGCAGAGCTCCTGCGCCGTCGTGGTCTCATCGAACTCTTCCGTGTAGACGTGATAGTCGACTTTCTCGTTGAAGTCGGCGAAGGGCGTGTTCGGACGACGGGTCTCGCCCGGCGTTTCCGAATCCTCCTCGCCTTCCTCGCTCATGTCGTCGTCGGAGATCTCACCGCCGTCCTCGGTGGCGCCGTCGTCCATCTGCTCGTCGGAGGCTTCGCTGTCCTCGGCCGGAGCCGCGTCCGAGCCTTCGTCTTCCTTGACGTCGTCGTTATCCTGGTCTTCGCCGTTCGGCTTGTCCTCTTCGCTCTGCTGCTCGTCGCTGTCCGGCTCCGACTGTTCGTCGCCATATTCCTCGGCCATTTCCATGGCCGTCAGAATATTGCGGACGACGCGGGCAAAGCTTTGCTGGTCGTTGATGGTCGAAAGCAGATTGTCGAGCTCGCCGCCGGTCTTGTCCTCGATGAAGGAGCGCCAGAGGTCGAGCACCTTGCCGGCGCTCTCCGGCGGCTTCTGGCCGGTCAGCTTCTCGCGCACGATCATCGCCATGGCTTCGCCGATCGGCGCATCCTCGCGCCGCTCGATACCCGAGAAATTCGCCTTGGCGTATTTCTCCGAATTCATCGAGCCGATGTTGGCCGCGACACCGCTCATTCGCAGCGAACCGATCGATTCGACGCGCGCCTGCTCCACGGCATCGAAGATAGCGCGCGCATCGGCACCCTGCGGCGCCATGACGGCGTGGACGCGCGCGTCGTGACAGGCCAGCCGCAGCGCCATCGAATCGCCGAGGCCACGCGTCACCGCCAGCTCATGCATCGTCGGCCGCTTCGAGAGCTCCGGCAGGCGGATGCGCTCGCCGGTCATCCCCGGGCGTTCGTTGGCGAATGCCACCTCGACTTCGGCATCGCCGGCGATCGAGCGTACGCAGCCGGTGATCGCACGGCGCAACGGCTCCATGTCCACCGGGGCACCCGGCTTCGCTTTGGAATTGTCTCCGCGACCTGACATGATGTGTGGGTTCTTCCCTAGGCTTCGAGCACGATGTTGGCAGCACTTTCCTTCAGCTCGATGCCGAAGGCGCGCTGATAATGCTCGGCGACCAACGGCCGCTCCAGCTCATCGCACTTGTTGAGGAAGGTGACACGGAAGGCAAAGGCGACATCGCCGAAGATCTCCGCATTCTCAGCCCAGGTGATAACGGTACGCGGGCTCATGACGGTCGACAGATCGCCGTTCATGAAGGCCGCACGCGTGAGGTCGGCGACGCGCACCATCTTGGAGACCGTGTCGCGGCCCTTGTCGGTGCGGAAGGACTTCACCTTCGCGAGCACGATGGCGACTTCGTTGTTGTGCGGCAGATAGTTCAGCGTCGTTACGATCGACCAGCGGTCCATCTGCGCCTGGTTGATCTGCTGCGTGCCGTGATAGAGGCCGGTCGTATCGCCGAGACCGATGGTGTTGGCGGTCGCGAACAGGCGGAAGGCCGGATGAGGACGAATGACGCGGCTCTGGTCGAGCAGCGTCAGGCGGCCCGACGATTCCAGCACGCGCTGGATGACGAACATCACGTCCGGGCGGCCGGCATCATATTCGTCGAAGACGAGGGCGACGTTGTGCTGATAGGCCCAGGGCAGGATGCCGTCCTTGAATTCGGTGATCTGCAGCCCGTCCTTGACGACGATCGCGTCTTTGCCGACGAGGTCGATACGGCTGACATGGCTGTCGAGGTTGATACGCACGCAAGGCCAGTTGAGACGCGCGGCAACCTGCTCGATGTGCGAGGATTTGCCGGTGCCGTGGTAGCCCGAGATCATCACGCGGCGGTTATGGGCGAAACCGGCGAGGATGGCGAGCGTGGTCTCACGGTCGAAGAGGTAATCCGTATCCAGATCGGGCACATAGGCGCCGCCCTTGCTGTAGGCGGGAACGCGAATGTCGGAATCAATGCCGAAAACGTCACGGACCGAAACGGTGGTGTCGGGAATCTCGGAAATATCAAGGTCAATCTTGCTCATCATGTCTCCAGGGCGGGTGGCTCTCACCCAGCCATATCAATCTCAGCCGCTTTATCCGAAACGCCGCAGCTTTATTGCTCGCATCCGTTCGGTCGGAACAGCGGCGATACTTCTCCGGGACTAAAGCAAAATCTCGGCACGATGAAATGATCGTTTGCGAGCATCCTTGAACAGAGTCCCGGACAAGAAACGCCGCGTCCGGAAAGTTGGCCGAGGTGCAGCCAGCCAAATGCGCACCCTGCCGCGGTTGCCCACGGCTTCAGCCGATTTGGACCATACCTGATTGAAGGCGGAGAGCAAGGACAGGAATTAACAAAAACCGTTCTGTTTCAATAATTGATAGGCCTGTATGACCGCGCGGAAACGCTCCTCGGAGCCACGGTCGCCGCCATTGGCATCCGGGTGGTGCATTTTCACCAGCTCCTTGTACCGGCGCTTGATGTCGGGCGCAGACGCATTGGCGCCGAGCCCCATCGTATCGAATGCTTTCGCCTCCAGCGTTTTCAGCTTGCGCTGCTCCGGGAAACGCGGACCGCTGCCGCGGCCATCGCCATCTTTGACGAAACCAAAGGGATCACGAACCCGGGTATAGGCGCCAGAGCGGACTTCCGACTGCAGGGGGCTGTGCTTCGCCGCCTTGTTGACGCCGACGGTCCAGGTCGGACGATGGCCGGTAACGGCTTCCTTCTGATAGCGCGCGATCTCCCCGTCCGAGAGGCCGGAGAAATAATTGTAGCCCTTGTTGTATTCCTTGACGTGCTCGAAGCAGAACAAAAAGAACTGCCCTTCCGCATTGCGCCCGACGGGTGCGCGATGCGTGCCGTGCTTGTCACAGCCGTCCCATTGGCACGTCGGCGGGCCCTGCTCGGGTTCCTGCGGGCGTTTGCGGCGGGTTCGAATGCGATCGAAGTATTTTGAATCAAGTCCCATAGTGCCCTAATTATGGGGCCTGGATTAGCCCACAACAAGAATTGACAAATGGGAATGTTGCAGGCTTTGTGGGAACCTTTTTCGCGAAGAAGGACGAAGCGGGAACATGGAAACGACACTGCAATCCCGCATTGAGAAGAAACTCAACGAAGCCTTCGCGCCAGAGCGCCTCGTCGTCATCAACGAAAGCCACCTGCACGCGGGCCACCAGCCCGACATGACCGGAACCGGCGAGACCCATATAAGAGTTCGCATCGTCTCCGCCAAGTTCGCGGGCATGCCGCGCCTCGCACGCCACAGGGCGATCAACGATCTTCTGAAGCCGGAACTGGATGCCGGATTGCATGCGCTTGCCGTGGAGCCGGCTGCACCCGGAGAGGCGGTGCGCTGGTAATCCCGCAGGAGATGGCTCTTATTCGGGCTTGTTCTCTTCCATCTCCGCGGGGCGAATGCGCAGCTTGGTGATGCGGTTTTTTTCCCGCTTCATGACGATGAAGCGTTTTCCGTAGAAGGTGAAGGCTTGCCGCTCTTCGGGAATGGTCATCGATTCATGGATGACGAGGCCGGCAATCGTCGTTGCTTCCTCGTCAGGCAGATTCCAGTCAAGCGCGCGGTTGAGGTCGCGGATAGGCACGACGCCATCGACCACAATCGAGCCGTCGGCCTCCTGCCGCACACCCTGGATGTCGATATCGTGCTCGTCGGCGATATCGCCGACGATCTCCTCCAGAATATCCTCCAGCGTCACGATGCCCTGCACCTCGCCATATTCGTCGACGACGACAGCGAAATGCTGCTTGCGGCGCAGGAAGGCGTTGAGCTGATCCTCCAGATTGGTGCTGTCGGGCACGAACCAGGGTTTCTGCGCGATCTTGACGACATCGAGGTTCTCCGGCTCGACATTCCGCTCGGCCAGCGCCCTCAGCAGATCCTTGGCGTGAATGACGCCGATGATGTTGTCGATCGTGCCGCGCCAGAGCGGCATGCGCGTGTACGGGCTGTCGAGGATGGCGCGCACCACGACTTCGGACGGGTCGTCGGCATTGATGGCGCGCATCGCCGTGCGGTGCACCATGATATCGGAGAGTTCGAGTTCGCCGAGGTCGAGCACCCCGCCCAGGCGGTCGCGGTCGGCCTTGACCACCGACCCTTCCCGGTGCAGCAGATCCACCGCGCCGCGCAGCTCGTCATGCGCCGACAGCATCGACACCTCCTTCGAAAGGTTGATGCCGAAAATGCCAAGGATCCATCGGACGATGGCATTGACGAAGCTCGATACCGGACCGACGACGGCGACGAAGAGCCGCACCGTGCCGGCGACATTGAGCGCAAAGCGATCCGGCGTCGAAATGGCCCAGCTTTTCGGCAGCACTTCGGCGAATATGACGAGGATGACGGTCATGGCGACCGTCGCGAGCGCCACGCCCGAGTTGCCGAACAGGCCTAGGAAGACGCTGGTCGCCAGCGACGACGACAGGATGTTGGCAAGATTGTTGCCGATGAGCAGCGCGCCGATGAGCCGGTCCCGGCGCTCGATCAGCCGACGCACGATCCCGGCGTCCTCGTCGCCGTTTGCCTCCAGCGTATGAATGCGGCTGCGCGAGACGGCGGTAAGCGCCGTTTCCGAACCGGAGAAGAAGGCCGACAGCAGCACAAGCACGAGGATCGAGATGATCTCGGGCCAATATTCGAACAGTACAGCCAGCGTGCCCTCGACCGTCATCAGGGATGCTTTTCCTTCAGGAAACTCAGGACTTCGGAGGACGGCACGTCGTCGGCGACAAAGGACTGGCCGATGCCATGGGTCAAAATGAACGTCAGCTTGCCGCTCTTGACCTTCTTGTCCTGTGCGATCGCATCCATCAGCGTTTCCGCCGGCGGCAGCCCGCCCGGGATATCGCCCATCCGGGTCGGCAGGCCCACGGCCTTCAGATGCGCTTCGACGCGTTTCGCGTCGTCGGCGCTCGCCAGGTTGAGACGCGTGGAAAATTCGTGCGCCAGCACCATGCCGATGGCAACGCCTTCGCCATGCACCAGCCGACGGCTGTCGTAAGCGGTAGCGGCTTCCAGCGCGTGACCGAACGTATGACCGAGATTGAGTAGGGCGCGCGGCCCGTTTTCGCGCTCGTCGGCAACGACGACATCGGATTTCGCCTGGCAACTCCTGGCGATCGCCTCGATGCGCGCCGCGCCGCCGGCAAAGACATCCTTCCAGCTGGCCTCGAGCCAGGCGAAGAAGTCGGGCTTGTCGATCAGTCCATATTTTGCGACTTCGGCATAGCCGGCGCGGAATTCACGCTCGCTCAGCGTATTCAGCACGTCGATATCGGCAAGCACGAGATCCGGCTGATGGAAGACGCCGATGAGGTTCTTGCCGTGATGGGTATTGATGCCGGTCTTGCCGCCGACGGAAGAATCCACCTGCGACAAAAGCGAGGTCGGAACCTGAACGAAGCGAACGCCGCGACGCACGATGCCGGCTGCAAAACCGGCGAGATCGCCGATGACTCCACCGCCAAGCGCAATCACGGCATCGTTGCGCTCGACACGCGCGGTCAGCACCGCGTCGCAGACCGTCATGAGATGTTCGAAGCTCTTGGTCTTCTCGCCGGCCGGCAACACGAGGCTGGATGCCTGGATGCCCTCAGCCTGCAGGCCCGCGACCAAGGCGTCGAGATAGAGCGGCGCGACGTTTTCGTCCGTGATGATCGCAGCCTTGCGGCCCTTCAGCCGTGCGGCGATCTCGCGCCCTGCTCGGGCGATCAGGCCGGGGCCGATCAGGATGTCATAGGCGCGCTCGCCGAGAGGCACGCGCACGAGGCGTTCTGCGGAAGCCGCCGTGATCGCATTCATGGTGTTTTGCTTTCTGCTTTCTTTCCCTCGGCAATGGCGGCAAGGACTTCCTTGACCATGGTCTCCTTGCCCACATCAAGGGACAGAACCGTGAGATCGGCTTCCGCATAGATCGGATAGCGCGCATTCATCAGGTCCTCGAGGGTCTGTTTTGGATTCTCGGTTTTGAGCAGGGGACGCGTGTCCCGCTTGTTGATCCGTTCCCAGAGCACGTCGAGATCGGCCTTCAGCCAGACGGAAAGACTGCCGCGTTTGACATGAAACCGCGTGCTCTCGTTGATGAAGGCGCCGCCGCCGGTCGAGACGACACGCGGCCCGCCCTTAAGAAGACGCTTGATCACGCGCGTTTCCAGCGCCCGGAACTCCTGTTCGCCATAGGCCGCAAAGAGCTCCGTGATCGTCATGCGCGATACGCGCTCGATCTCTGCATCGGTATCGACGAAGGGGATGCCGAGTTGCTGCGCGACCAGCCGGCCGATCGAGGACTTCCCCGCCCCCATCAATCCCACGAGGACAAGATTGCGCTGACCTAGCGCGGCGCGCGCCCTGTCTTTGAGGCTCTCTGCAAGGGTCAGGACTTGTTCACTCATCGGCCCATTCACAATTTCTTTGGAAACGGTATCGTCAAATGCGCCTGTAGCGTCAAGACGCCGCGGCGTAAACATGTCTGCAATATCCTTCAGCTAACGCTTGGTGGGTATAATTGTTACGTCGCCGGACTTATGACTGGGACGAGGAGAGTTTCCGAATGCCAACCCTGTTTCGCTTCCTTGTCATCTGCGCGGTCATCGGCGGATCGATATATGGGGCAATGTGGGCGCTCGTGCTCTTCGTCGATCCGCAGCCGCGCGAGGTGACGATCCGTATTCCGCCGGAGCGCATCAATCCGCCGGTCACCGGTTCGTTGAAGCCATGAATGCGAGGGCTGGGGTGAGAGATCTGAGCCGAGCGCATCTGGAAGCCTTCCTGGAGATGATGAGCGCCGAACGCGGCGCCGCAGTCAACACGCTGCAATCCTATGAGCGCGATCTCGAGGACCTCCACGGCTTCCTGTCCGAGCGCAGCGTCCGCCTGACCGAGGCGGGGCCGAACGATCTCGGCGCCTATCTCTCCGGCCTCTCGATCCAGGGCTTCAAGCCTTCGTCACAGGCGCGGCGGCTTTCCGCCATGCGCCAATTCTACAAATTCCTCTATGCGGAAGGCCTGCGCACGGACGACCCCACAGGCATCCTCGACGCGCCGAAAAAGGGCCGTCCCCTTCCGAAGACCATGGGCGTCGACCAGGTGACGCGTCTTCTGACCCAGGCAGAAGTGGAAGCGGCAGCCGAAGGCCCCGACCAGCTGCAGCGCCTGCGCATGCTTGTGCTGCTGGAACTGCTTTACGCCACTGGCATGCGCGTGAGCGAGCTCGTTACATTGCCGGCCAAGGTGCTGGACCACGAAGGGCGCTTCCTCATCATTCGCGGCAAGGGAAACAAGGAACGGCTGGTGCCGCTGTCGCAGTCGGCCATATCAGCGCTGAAGGCCTATGGACGGCTGCAGGCCGACCTGGCGGCGAACGCCAAGCAGCCTGCGCCTGAAAGCCCGTGGCTCTTTCCCGCGGCGTCCAGGCAGGGCTACTTGCCGCGCCAGGTCTTTGCGCGCGATCTGAAGGATCTCGCCATTCGCGCCGGGCTGACGCCCTCGATGATCTCGCCGCACGTCATGCGCCATGCCTTTGCAAGCCACCTCCTCGCCAACGGCGCGGACCTGCGCGTGGTGCAGGAACTTCTCGGCCATTCGGACATTTCGACCACGCAAATCTATACGCATGTGTTGGAAGAACGCCTTCATCAGCTCGTGCAAACGCATCACCCCCTTGCCAAACAGGCCAAAAAACAGGAATAGGACCGGCACAAGGGTTAAACCTGCCGTCGCTCGTCACGCGCAAAAGGATCGGAAACGCACCTCATGCACAATTATCTGGACTTCGAAAAGCCCATCTCGGATCTCGAAGGCAAGATTCACGAGCTCAAGAAACTGGCCAGCGAAGACGAGAGCATCGACACGTCAGACGAAGTGGGCCGGCTTGAAATCCGTGTCCGCGAGGCGATGGCCGACATTTATTCCAAGCTCAATGCCTGGCAGAAGACGCAGGTCGCCCGTCATCCGCAGCGTCCGCATTTCGTCGACTATGCCGAGGCACTCTTCACGGAATTCACGCCGCTGGCCGGCGACCGCAAATTCTCCGAGGATGCCGCCATCCAGGCGGGCTTCGCCCGCTTTCGCGGCCAGCCGATCGCCATCATCGGCCAGGAAAAGGGCAACGACACCAAGAGCCGCCTGAAGCACAATTTCGGCAGTGCCCGCCCCGAAGGCTACCGCAAGGCGATCCGCATCCTTGAAATGGCCGACCGTTTCCAGCTGCCGGTCATCACCCTGGTCGATACCGCAGGCGCCTATCCCGGCGTCGGAGCGGAAGAGCGCGGCCAGGCCGAGGCGATCGCCCGCTCCACTGAAATGTGTCTTGGCGTCAAAGTGCCGATCATCTCCGTCGTCATCGGCGAAGGCGGCTCAGGCGGCGCCATCGCGATCGCCACCGGCAACCGCGTCTATATGCTCGAGCATTCGATCTACAGCGTGATTTCGCCCGAAGGGGCGGCCTCGATCCTGTGGCGCGATTCCACCCGCGCCAAGGAAGCCGCCACCAACATGAAAATCACCGCCGAAGACCTGAAAAGCCTCGGCGTGATCGACGGCATCATTCCCGAGCCGCTCGGCGGCGCGCATCGTGATCCGCAGACGGTGATCGCCGCTGCGGGAGACGTGATTTCCAACGCGCTTGGCGAACTTTCCAGCCGTTCGGGCGAGCAGCTGCGCAGCGACCGCCGCCAGAAATTCCTCAACATCGGTCGCAATCTCTAAAGCGCATTCTGAAAACGTGATCGCGAAAAACGGGAATGAGGCCAAATCTTGGCCACATTCCTGTTATCGAAGCTTTTATGGCAAAGAAAAGCTTGCGGCGCTTCGCGGGCGCGTCATAGGCTGGTAAGGAATTTTCAAGTATAAGCCATCTATGATTCCGTTTCATGCTTCGAAGGGGAGCGGCGAAACAGGTCGAGCTGCCGCTCTTCGCATTTATGGGCCAAGTCAGAATGCGCATTCGTCACCTTGCTTACATCTTCCTGATGACGCTGGCACTCGCCGGCTGCAACGACGCGTTGGATACCGCGTCGATCGACCTGTCGAAGGTGACGAACAAGGTCGAGCAGCCGCTACCCAGCCATATCCTTGCCGACATGGCGAAAAAGGGCATGGACCGCAATTCGCCGATCATGATCCGCATCTTCAAGGAAGAAGGCGCGATGGAGATCCTGAAGGCGAACCAGAACAATCGTTTCGAAGTGATCGCCGCTTACAATATCTGCGCCTGGTCCGGCCGCCTGGGCCCGAAGGTCAAGGAAGGCGACCGGCAAGCGCCGGAAGGCTTCTACATGCTGACGCCGGCCAATCTCAATCCGAATTCAAAATACTATCTCGCCATCAATACCGGCTTTCCGAACCGTTATGACGCAGCCAATGGCCGCACCGGCGCCAATCTGATGATCCACGGCGCCTGCTCGTCGTCGGGCTGCTATTCGATGACCGATCAGCAGGTGCTGGAAATCTATGCCTTCGCGCGCGACGCCTTCAAGGGCGGCCAGAAGGCCATTCAGCTCGAGGCTTTCCCCTTCCGCATGACGGCGGAAAACATGTGGAAGCACCGGCTCAGCCCCAATATCGAATTCTGGAAGATGCTGAAGGTCGGCTATGACAACTTCGAAGTCACCAAGCGGCCGCCGGAAGTGGAAGTCTGCGAGAAGAAATACGTCTTCAACCAGCAGGCCAGCGGCCCGTTCAACGCCGGCGGCAAATGCCCCGTGATGACGACGCCGCCTGCCTTGCAGATGGCGCTTGCCACCTACGACAAGCAATATCAGGCCGATTATGCTGCGGCCACGAAGAAATATAGCGACATGGCCTGGTACGATCCGACCGAAGCCGAGCGCAAGGCCGTCGTCGCCAAGCAGCGCAAGGGCCACGATCTTGCCTATGCTCCCACAGGCACCGCGCTTGCCGCCGGCAAGATGATGAAGGTCGCCGATCTCGAGTCGATGATGTCCAATCAATCGGCGCAGCAGATCGCACGCGGCGGCACCGTGGCCAGCCCGACGACGACCGCAAGCATCCGCCTGGCGACATCAGCTCCCGATGCGGCGGCACAACAGACCGGCGGTCCGCTGGTTGCGGCCAACATTCCGGCGAATGTCCCGATCCCGATGGCCAATCCGATGAGCCCGGTCGTCTATCCGTTGGCCTATGCGCAAAATCCGGCTGTCGAAACCGCACAGACCGAGCCGGCAAAGAAGCCGCCGTTCTGGAAGTTCTGGGCGAAGAGTGAATAGTTTCGACGCCGAGATCTACGATCTGCGCGGACTGAAGTGCCCCTATCCGGCGATCAAGACGGAAAAGCGCCTGCGCGGCATGCCGAGCGGCACCACATTGACGGTCGAAACGACCGATCCCCTCGCCGTCATCGACATTCCGCATCTCTGCAACGAAAAGGGCCATGCCCTGCTGGCGAGCGAGAAGACGGAAAGCGGCCATCGCTTCGTCATCCGCAAGGGGTGATCCATTGTCGCCGCTGGGCCATCCTCGCGGTGCGAGGATGGCTTCGCTCTCGCCTCACCATGAGGATGAGGGTCGTTCGGCCGTGTTTTGGTGACGACGAATTTCGCAGCAACGCGAGTGGATCAGCCTCGCCCTGAGGTGGCCCGCAGGGCCCTCGAAGGGCGAGGCGGGTTGCTTGGCACCTAGAGCGGCTACGCGTTTCACGGAATCGCTTAACCGCTCTATGTTATTGTTTTTACGCAATTCCGGATGGAAAACCGCTGCACGCTTTTCCTGGAATTGCTCTAGAACCTCATCCCCGGCACCGCCAGCGGATTGTCCTGAAGTGCGGCCCGATCAGGCATATCGACCTGCGGCTTGCTGAGAAACGCATCGAACAGGCCTTTCACGAAATCCTGCGGCAGATCCTTGGTGATGATCACCATGCGCGTCCGCCGGTCCTGAGGATCGGGCCAGGCAGGCAGGCGCACCGGCGGATGGAAGATATTCTGCACGCCGTGCAGCACGACCGGACGCTCCGGCCGGTCGGACACGGCAACGATCGCCTTCATGCGCAGCAACTTTTCGCCATGCGCCGAACGCAAAAGATCGATGAACATGTCCAGCGCCATCGGATCGATAGGCTGGGTCTCAACGATCGAGAACGACCGGATCGATCCGTCATGGCGGTTCACGTCATGGGCGTGCTGATGCCGATGGCCATGATGGTGATGGCCGTGCTCACCGTGATGATGGTGGTGATGATCGTGGTCGTCGTGGTGATGGTGGTTATCGTCGGCCTCCAGCTCGTCATGCAGCCAGCGGCCGACATCGGCGATCTTCGACGCCGGGTCGTAGAGACCGTTGATGAGAATGGCGGCGCGTCCGGCCTCGTCGCTGTCGGCGTTCAGGATCTGCGCGCGCGGATTGAGCGCCCTCAGCCGGCCTTCCAGCAGGTTTTCGGGTGTTGCGCCGGCAATCCCGGTCTTCGAGACGATCAGGCGGTCGGCGACCGCCACCTGCTTGCGCGCCTCTTCATGGTTGTCGAGCGTCTGCAGCCCGTTGACGGCATCGACGACGGTAATGACACCATCGAGATCGAAATTGGCCGCGATGATCGGATTGCCCATGATCGACTGCATGACAGGAGCGGGATCGGCAAGACCTGTTGTTTCGATGACGACACGCTTCAGCGGCCGGATACGGCCGGTCTGCATGGCGTCCATGAGGTTCGCGAGCGTATCCACCAGCTCACCGCGCACCGTGCAGCACAGGCAGCCGTCGGACAGCTCGATGATGGAATCGCCGGAGCTCTCGACGAGCAGATGGTCGATGCCGACATCGCCGAACTCGTTGATGATGACCGCCGCATCGCGCATGTCCTCATCCTTGAGGATGCGGTTGAGCAGGGTCGATTTACCCGCCCCGAGAAAGCCGGTCAGGATCGCGACCGGCACTCTTTGCTGCGAAACGCTCATGGTTCCAATCCGATATCAGAAAGTGGGACGCGGCATAGGGATCGGCACATTGTCCGCCGCCCGGCCGGAGATGGCAATCTTGTCGCCCTTGATGGCTTTGTCGCCCTTGGCGGTGGCATCGTCCTTGTCGCCCTTGCTGGCGGTCATCACGTCCTGGCCGCCGATCAGGCCGGCATAGATGAAATTCGGCTCGTGATCCATTTCATGGATATAGGGCGACTGTACCTTGGTGCGGCCGAACGGATCGCGCGTTTCGCTGCGCGCCTGCGCGCCCTTGGCGCTGCAGATATCGGCGGTAACATCGGCGACCTCGGCCGACTGAGGCGTGTCGGGCCGCAGGCTTGCCAGCGTCTCCTTGCCGGAAAGCTGATTCTGGAAACCCTTCTCCAGAAAATTGGCGGAATCGTCGGCGCGCGCCGCTAGGCTGTCGGTGCCGAGCACGACTGAGATCAGCGTGCGACCGTTGCGGGTCGCCGATGCGATCTGGTTGAAACCGGCAGCACAGATGAAGCCGGTCTTCATGCCGTCGGCGCCATCGAAGCGGCCGATGAGCATGTTGATGTTCGGCACCTGCTTCACGCCGTTGGTAAAGCCTTCCAGCGCGAAATAACCGGCATATTGCGGAAACTCGCGGCGCAGCGCGACGCTGAGAACGGCAAGGTCACGCGCCGTCGTATATTGCCCCTTGCCCGGAAGGCCGTTCGGATTGATGAAATGCGTGTCACGCATGCCGAGGCGAGCTGCCTCCGCGTTCATCCGCGCCACGAAGGCCGGCTGCGAACCGCCCACGGTCTCGCTGACCGCCATGGCAAGATCGTTTGCCGATTTGACCAGCATCATCTTCAAGGCATTGTCGAGCGTCATCTTCTGCCCGGGCTTGAAATACATCTTCGCCGGCGGCTGCGCGGCGGCGAGCTTCGACATGACGACGGGCGTATCGAGATTGATCTGGCCGGACTGGATGGCGCGGAAGGTGACATAACTGGTCATCAGCTTGGTGAGCGAAGCCGGATACCAGCGGCGAAACGCCTCCTGCTGGTCAAGCACGCGCCCGGTGCTGACATCGACGAGAATATGCGGGTTTGCTCCGGCCGTTTGCGCGGTCGACAGGAAAAGCATGGATGCGGCTGCGGCCACGGGAACGAGCCGCAGGGCGGCATACAAACGATTCTGCTTCGTCGGCACGATCTATCCTTCAGAGGTCCGGAATTTTCTCGAAAGCTTCGTCTATTTAACCTATATGGCTAGGAGAAGGCAAAGGCGATTGACGACTTTATTTCCCCGTAGGCGAGACGCTTTGGCATCACGACCTTTTGATCGTGCGTGATATTGGAAGATGCGCTGCGCCGGCCAAGGCTATGCGACGAACCGATGAGTTGAACCAGAACAGATATTGAGCAGCAGGAACATCAGCATGCCGATCTTGAACAGAGCCGCAGAACTCCAGGGCGAAGTGACCGAATGGCGCCGCTATATCCACACGCGGCCGGAGCTTCTCTATGCGGTTGAAAATACCGCCGCTTTCGTGGCTGAAAAACTACGCTCCTTCGGCGTCGACGAAGTGGTGACCGGCATCGGCCGCACCGGCGTCGTCGGCCTGATCCGCGGCAAGGGCGAAGGACGCACGGTTGGCCTGCGCGCCGATATGGACGCCCTGCCTCTCACCGAGATCACCGGCAAGCCCTGGGCTTCCGAAACACCGGGCAAGATGCATGCCTGCGGCCATGACGGCCACACCGCCATGCTTTTGGGTGCCGCGAAATATCTCGCCGAGACCCGCAACTTCAACGGCAATATCGCCGTCATCTTTCAGCCGGCCGAAGAAGGCGGCGCCGGCGGCGACGCCATGGTCAAGGATGGCATGATGGAGCGCTTCCAGATCGCCGAAGTCTACGGCATGCACAACCTGCCGGGCCTGCCCGTCGGCCACTTCGCCATCCGCAAGGGCCCGATCATGGCGGCAACCGACGAATTCACCGTTTCCATCAAGGGCGTCGGCGGCCATGCCGCCATGCCGCACAAGACGATCGATCCGATCGCCATCGGCGCGCAGATCGTCTCCAACCTGCAGCTCATCGCCTCGCGCAGCGCCAATCCGCTGAAGTCGGTCGTCGTCTCCGTCACCACCTTCAACGCCGGCAACGCGCACAACGTCATCCCGAGCGAGGCGAGCTTTGGCGGCACGGTGCGCACGCTCGATCACGAGATGCGCGATCTCGCCGAACAGCGCTTCAAACAGGTCGTCTCCGGCATCGCCGCCAGCCACGGCGCGGAGGTGGCGATCGAGTTCCACCGCAATTACCCCGTCACCTTCAACCATGCCGACGAGACCGACCACGCCATCGCCATCGCCGAGGAAATCGCCGGCGCGGGCAATGTCGTCCCCGACATCGACCCGATGATGGCCGGCGAGGATTTCTCCTACATGCTGCTCGCCCGCCCCGGCGCCTTCATCTTCGTCGGCAACGGCGATTCGGCCGGCCTCCACAACCCGGCCTACGACTTCAACGACGAAGCCATCGCCCACGGCATTTCCTACTGGGTACGGCTCGCCGAACAGCGCCTCAACGCCTGAGACACATCAACCATTTCCCGTGCGCCTACCCGGGCGCGCGGCACAGCAAAAGCGAATTGTCCCGAGGACGTAAAAGGGCTTGGCTTCGAGCCTTTGCTTTTGTATGGATCATCTCAAGTGGTCTCGTAGCTCAGCAGGATAGAGCACCAGATTCCTAATCTGGGGGTCACGCGTTCGAATCGCGTCGAGATCACCATTTCACTTATCTTCTCTCTGACGCGACCTCAGCAGCCTTTGCGTCAATACCGCAGTCAGGTTATCTTTCATCCATGACGCGAGTGATGGTGATCGGCAATGCAGGCGGCGGAAAGTCGACGATGTGCGAGGCGTTGAGCTCAGCACATGCTTTGCCTCATTTCGCAATCGACAAGATTCAGTGGAAGCCGAACTGGGTCGAGGCATCGCAGTCCGAATTTGCAGCGTCCCATGACGCCTGGCTTTCGCAAGACCGATGGCTGATCGACGGCTACGGATCGTGGGAGTCCGTTCAACGTCGCATGAATATGGCCGATACGATTGTCTTCGTCGATCACCCGATATGGGTTCACTACTGGTGGGCCGCCAAGCGCCAGGTGAAGTCGCTCTTCCTTGGCCGCGCGGACGGACCTGACGGATGCCCCATGTTTCCGGTTACCATTCGTCTCTTCAAAATGATGTGGTGGCTGCATCGGGAAATGCGCCCAAAACTGCTTGCTGCGATCGAAATTCACCGCGGACGGGCGCGGATCATCCATATTCGCTCACCAAAAGAGCTTGCCGAGTTTGCCGCCAATCCAAGGTAGGCAACCAGATAGCTGTCTCCACATGTCGCTCTTGCAACTTCGCCCCTGAATTCTGATTGTTATCTGTCGTCTGGATATGGCTGGCATCGAAGTGTCGGAAGGGGAGTAGGAATGGCAGAACACCAGGCCCCAACTGCTCCGACCAACACCGTGGTCCTGATTGAGCCGAGCTTGCTCAACCTGCAAGGCTTTGAAGAGGCACTTGCGCGGGGATGGTCACCTGATCCCAGACGCCAGCAAGACAAAGTCTCCGCTGAAGCCGAACTCGAGATGCTCAGGCATGACAGGGCAGGTTTCCTGAGCCGCCTTATATCCAGTGAAGTCATCGCCACATCGGTATCGAACCGAGCGCCTCAATATCTCGCCATTCAGCCATTCTGGATCTGGGACGGGGATTTCTGCGGTTACATCACACTTCGTCATCTGCCCGGAACAACTCGATTTCCGCTGCATGTGCCGGGTCATGTGGGTTACTCTATTGTTCCCTGGAAGCAGGGCAGAGGATATGCCACTCAAGCGCTGCTGCTCCTGTTGCCAATCGCGGCGAAAACCGGCCTCGCGAGAATAACCGTCATCTGCAACGAGAATAATCTCGCCTCAAGGCGGGTCATCGAGAAAGCGGGAGGCATGCTCCAGCGCACAGGCACCGATCCATCGGATTCCCCGGACATAACCAAGCTGTTCTTTGACCTACCGACTACGCATAATTAAAAGCATCAGATGCGTCGCGAACCCGCGTCGGGGGGACAACGGCACAAGCAGGATATCACCCCACAGCGATCCTGTTCCTCACCAGCCTGACGCCGGGGATAGACTCCGCCACCGTAGTCGCCCGCTTCACCTCCTGCTGGGTGGCGACGGTGCCGTCCAGGCGGATCTCCTGCCCGGCGGCGGTCACCGTGACATCGGACGCATCGATCCCGCCGGCGACGGCGAGTGCATTGGCAACTGTGGACTCCAGTGCCGAGCGTCTGGACTGCTCATTTTCCAGATCGAGCTCCATGCCGTGAAATGTCGCCGCTTTGAAAACCATCCATTACCCTCCGCATTCGAGTGGACGGAAAACGCAGCACTTCGCATTTGGTTCAATAATTGGCTGAAAATATCATCAAATCAGTGGTTTCGCCTTAAACGCGCATTGGCGGCTGGATGGGGTTGCATGGCATCACACTTGCCGCTTCCCGCGATCCCCTGTAGAGCCTTAGGGAATTTCGGCAATATGCGGATACCTGAATGACCACCGGCAGCAAGGCGCGGCGCCGCCTGACGATATTGGGTTCGACCGGCTCCATCGGCCAGAATACGCTTGATGTCATTGCGCAGTTGGGCGGACGCGAAGCTTTCGACATCGCCGCGATCACCGGGCATGACAATATCGACCTTCTGGCCGAGCAGGCCAAAGCCTGTGGCGCTGCTTTCGCCGTCACCGCGAATGAGGATCGCTATCAGGCACTGAAGGACGCGCTTTTTGGCACCGGCATCGCTGTTGGTGCCGGCAGAAATGCGCTGATCGAAGCCGCCTCCATGCCATCGGACTGGGTGATGGCGGCAATCGTCGGCACCGCCGGCCTTGCGCCGACGCTGGCTGCCGCCCGGCGCGGCGCCGATATCGCTCTTGCCAATAAGGAATGTCTTGTCTCGGCCGGCGAACTTTTCGTGCGCGCCGTGGCCGAAGGCGGCGGCCGGCTGATCCCGGTCGACAGCGAGCACAGCGCCATTTTCCAGGCGCTGGAGGACGATCAGCAGCACGCGGTGGAGCGCATCATCATCACCGCGTCCGGCGGCCCCTTCCGCACCTGGTCGCGCGAACAGATGGCCAATGTTACGCCGACGATCGCCCGCGCCCATCCCAATTGGTCGATGGGCTTCAAGATCTCCATCGGCAGCGCCTCGATGTTCAACAAGGCGCTGGAGATGATCGAGGCCAAGCACCTGTTCAACGTGCGCCCCGACCAGATCGAAGTCGTCGTTCATCCGCAATCCGTCATCCATTCCATGGTCGGCTACAGCGACGGTTCGGTGCTGGCGCAGCTCGGCTGTCCCGACATGCGCACGGCGATCGGCTATGCGCTCACCTACCCCGCCCGCACCAAGCTCAGCGTCGATCGGCTGGATTTCGCCAAGTTGGCGCGGCTGGATTTTGAGGCACCGGACGAGGTTCGCTTCCCGGCATTGCGTCTTGCCCGCGCCGCTCTCGAGCGCGGCGGCCTGCAGGGGGCGATCATGAACGCGGCCGAGGAAATTGCCTTCCATGCCTTCGTGGACGGCCGCATCGGCTTCCTGGAGATGGCTGACATTGCCGAAGCCGTCATGGATCAGATGATCGCGACAGGCAGCGCCGAAACCATGGATGCCGTCTTTGCCGCCGATGAGGAAGCGCGCGGCCGGGCTGCGGTGCTTGTCGCGCAAAAAGAAAAGGCCGCGTAAGCCGCGGCCTTCCTGAGGTCAAACGTAAGCAGCCGCTTCAGGCAACTGCGCGGGCCAACGCACAGCGCGACCACAGCGCATGCAGCGCGCCGACCAGATGCTCGATATCGCCATCCGAATGCAGCGGCGTCGGCGTGATGCGCAGGCGCTCGGTCTTCTTCGGCACTGTGGGATAGTTGATCGGCTGGACATAGACGCCGCTGTCGAGCAGCAGGTCGGAAATCCACTTGCACTTGGACGCATCGCCGACCAGGACCGGCACGACATGGCTCGGGTTCGGCATGTGCGGAATGCCCGCTGCATCGAGCTGGGCGCGCAGCCTGCGCACACGATCTTGATGGCGCATGCGTTCGAACTGGCTGACCTTCAGGTGCTGGATGGAGGCGACGGCGCCAGCGGCAAGCCCCGGCGGCAGCGAGGTGGTGAAGATGAAGCCCGAGGCAAACGAGCGGATGAAATCGCACAGCGCCGTTGATGCAGCGATATAGCCGCCCATGACGCCGAATGCCTTGCCGAGCGTACCCTCGATGACGGTCAGACGATCCATCAGGCCTTCGCGCTCGGCAATGCCGCCGCCGCGCGGGCCGTACATGCCGACGGCATGCACTTCGTCGAGATAGGTCATGGCGCCATACTTGTCGGCGAGATCACAGATCTCCTTGATCGGGGCGATATCGCCATCCATGGAATAGACGGATTCGAAAGCGATCAGCTTCGGCGCCTTCGGATCGGCAGCCTTCAGCTTCGCCTCGAGATCGTGCAGGTCGTTATGCTTCCAGATGACCTTGTCGCACTTCGCATAGCGAATGCCTTCGATCATCGACGCATGGTTGAGCGCATCGGAGAAGATGATGAGGCCGGGAATGCGCGCGCCGAGCGTGCCGAGCGTCGCCCAGTTGGAAATATAGCCCGACGTGAAGATCAGCGCGGATTCCTTGCCGTGCAGATCGGCGAGTTCCTGCTCAAGCAGAACATGGTAGTGGTTGGTGCCAGAAATATTCCGGGTGCCTCCCGCACCCGCGCCACAGTGATCAATCGCCTCTTTCATCGCCTCGATCACTTTCGGATGCTGGCCCATGCCGAGATAGTCGTTGGAACACCAGACGGTCACTTCCTGCGGGCCATTGGGCGTATAGCGTGTCGCGCGCGGAAAATTGCCCCGGCGGCGTTCCAGATCGGCGAACACACGATAGCGGCCTTCATCGTGCAGGCCGTCCAGCTCACCCTTAAAAAATGCTTCGAAATCCATAATCTGCTCCAGAACCATGCAACCGTTTTTCATAAATGCCGGTCTGCACGTCAACCCCTCCGTATCGCTTTCGCGCGCCACTGCGGCAATTGGCCCATAATTTTGAACAATTCCAGACAAGAATAAATGATCGCGTCAAATTGACAATCCAAACCATGACCGAAACGAAGGAGCCGGAGCGGCGGTTCAAGCCGCCGCTCCGGCACGTTTCATAGCGGACCTATGCGGCAGCCACGGCGCGCTTGGCCATGACCTTGACCAGATTGGCGCGGTATTCCGCCGTCGCATGCAGGTCGGACAGCAGAGCCGCGGGATCGACGGTCACGCTCGTGATGGCATCCGGCAACCAGTTCGCCGCAAGTTCCCGTTCCATGTCGGCTTGACGGAATACACCGTCCGCGCCGGCACCCGTGACCGCGACGCGCACGCCTGCCTCGCTCCTGGCGACGAAGACACCGGTCATGGCGTAGCGCGAGGCCGGATTGGGGAATTTGGCGTAACCCGCCTTTTCCGGCGCCTCGAAGGTGACGGCGGTGATCAATTCGCCACCTTTCAACGCCGTCTCGAACAATCCTTCGAAGAAGTCTTCAGCCGCGATCTGCCGTCGGTCGGTGACGATGGTGGCGTTGAGCGCCAGCATGGCGGATGGATAATCCGCCGCCGGATCGTTGTTGGCGACGGATCCGCCGATCGTGCCCATATGGCGGACATGCGGATCGCCGATCATGCCGGCGAGCTCGCAAAGTGCCGGACAGACAGAGCGGATCGCAGCCGAAGAAGCAACCTCGGCATGGGTGGTCGCCGCCCCGATGGTGACCCTGCGACCGTCGACACGAATGCCCTTCAGCGAGGGGATATGCCTGAGATCGACGAGATCGCTCGGCGAGGCCAGACGCTGCTTCATGGTGGCGATCAGCGTCATCCCACCAGAGACGTATTTGCCCTCGTCGGCGTCAGACAGAAGCTTGACGGCCTCGTCGACCGAGGAGGCGCGGTGATAGTTCGTTGCGTACATGATCTTCTCCTCCTCTCTTCAAGCCACGGCCTGCGCCGCTTCCCACACCCTGAGCGGCGTGGCCGGCATGGTAAGCTTGTTGTTACCTATGGCATCGGTGATGGCGTTCATCAGCGCCGGCGGCGAACCGATGGCGCCCGCCTCGCCGCACCCTTTGATGCCCAGTGGATTGTTCGGGCATGGCGTGTTCTGGTGCGAGATCTTGAAGGACGGCAGGTCGTCTGCACGCGGCATGGTATAATCCATGAAACTTGCCGTCAGGAGCTGGCCGCTCTCGTCGTAATGCACGGCCTCCAGCAGCGCCTGGCCGACACCCTGCGCGATGCCGCCATGCACCTGCCCTTCAACGATCATCGGATTGATGATGTTGCCGAAATCGTCGGCCGCGACGAACTGGATGATCTCGGTCTTGCCGGTTTCCGGATCGACCTCGACCTCGCAGATGTAGCAGCCGGCCGGGAAGGTGAAATTCGCCGGATCGTAGAAGGCGGTTTCCTTCAGGCCCGGCTCCATTCCGGCCGGCAGATTGTGCGCGGTATAGGAGGCGAGCGCCACCTGAAACCAGGGAAGCGCCTTGTCGGTGCCGGCGACCTTCACTTCGCCATTCTCGATGACGATATCGCTTTCGTCGGCCTCCATCAGATGCGCGGCGATCTTCTTCGCCTTCGCCTCCACCTTGTCGAGGGCCTTGACCACGGCGGACATGCCGACCGCGCCGGAGCGGGAGCCATAGGTGCCCATGCCCATCTGCACCTTGTCGGTATCGCCATGGACGATGGAGACACTGTCGATCGGCACGCCGAACCGGTCGGCGACGAGCTGCGCAAAGGTGGTCTCATGCCCCTGGCCGTGGCTGTGCGAACCGGTAAGCACTTCCACGGTGCCGACTGCATTCACCCGGACCTCGGCCGATTCCCACAGGCCGACACCGGCGCCGAGCGATCCCACCGCCTGCGATGGCGCAAGACCGCATGCCTCGATGTAGCAGCTCATGCCGATGCCGCGCTTCATGCCGCGCCGGGCAGCAGCCGCCTTCCGGACGGGGAAATCGTCCCAGTCTGCCTGTTGCATCGCGGCATTGAGCGAAGCTTCGTAATCGCCGGCATCATAATTCATGATAACAGGCGTCTGATGGGGGAACGAGCGGATGAAGTTGATCCGCCGCAGTTCCGCCGGCGAAATCCCAAGTTCGCGGGCAGCCGTTTCGACCGTGCGCTCCAGCACATAGGTCGCTTCCGGACGCCCGGCGCCGCGATAGGCATCGACCGGCACGGTGTTGGTATAGACGGCACGGACGTTGGCATGGATCGCGGGGATGGCATATTGGCCCGACAGCAGCGTCGCATACAGATAGGTCGGTACGCATGAGGAGAAGAGCGACATGTAAGCGCCGAGATTGGCGATCGTGTCGACCTTCAACGCCGTGATGCGGTGCTGCGCATCGAAGGCCATCTTCACCTTGGAGACATGGTCGCGGCCGTGCGCATCGGTGAGGAACGCTTCGGTGCGATCGGCCGTCCATTTGACCGGCACGCCGGTCTTCTTCGACGCCCAGAGGCAGACGATCTCCTCGGGATAGATGTAGATCTTCGAGCCGAAGCCGCCGCCGACATCGGGCGCTATGACGCGCAGCTTGTTTTCCGGCGCGACATTGTAGAAGGCGCTCATGACAAGCCGCGCTACATGCGGGTTCTGGCTCGTCGTATAGCAGGTATAGTGATCTTCGGACGAATCGTAGATGCCGAGCGTGGCGCGCGGTTCCATGGCATTCGGCGAAAGCCGGTTGTTGTAGATCTCGATATCGGTGACATGCGCGGCCTCGGCAATCGCCTTGTCGGTCGCCGCGGCGTCGCCAAGCTCCCAATCGAAGATCAGATTGCCTGCGGCTTCCGGGTGTATCTGCGGCGCACCGGCTTTCAGCGCGTCCACGGCTTGGACGACTACCGGCAGTTCCTCATAGTCAACCACCACGGCCTCGGCGGCGTCGCGTGCTTCGCCAAGACTGTCGGCAACAACGATTGCAACGGCATCGCCGACATAGCGAACCGTATCGACCGCCAGCGGCCGCCACGCGCCCATCTTCATCGGCGAACCGTCCTTGGAGTGTATCATCCAGCCGCAGATGAGGTTGCCGATCCCATCGGCCAGCAACTGCTTACCTTCGAGCACCCCGATCACGCCCGGCATCGCCAGGGCCGCGGCCGTGTCGATGCCCTTGATCTTCGCATGCGCATATGGGCTGCGGACGAAATAGGCATATTTCATGCCCGGCGTCACCATATCGTCGGTGTAGCGCCCCTTGCCCATTAGAAATCGCTTGTCTTCCTTGCGCGCAACCCGCGCACCAATGCCTTCAACGCCCATCACATCCTCCATTGGGGTTCCGGGGCCGGCAAACGCCAAGATAGCAGTCCAGGCGCTTCGCCAGACAATCTCGGTGAAATTCTATTCGGCCGCCCGATTGGCGGCGTGCATTTCGGCATTGGCTGACAGCACCGCCTGGACGATATTGTGGTAGCCGGTGCATCGACAGATATTGCCTTCAAGCTCGCTGCGCACCGTCTTCTCGTCCAGCGCTCCGCCATGACGGTTGATCATGTCGACGGCCGTCATCACCATGCCCGGGGTACAGAAGCCGCATTGCAGGCCATGATGCTCCTTGAAGGCGGCCTGAACCGGATGCAGCTCGCCATTGGCGGCCAGACCCTCGATGGTTGTGATCTTGGAACCCGAAGCCTGCACGGCCAGGATCGAACAGCTCTTGATCGACTTGCCGTCCATATGAATGACGCAGGCACCGCACTGGGTCGTGTCGCAACCGACATGGGTTCCCGTCAGGCCAAGCTTTTCCCTGATGAAATGGACAAGCAGCGTACGATCCTCGCACTCGCCGCTGACCGCACGGCCGTTCACCGTCAAAGTCACTTTTGCCATATTTTCCTCCTAGCCTCTCCTCCAGAGGCAAAGAGCATCATTTGACTTTTTTGCAGTCCAATCAACCTCTACTTTAGAAACGCGGCAGATTTTCTACGCCGCACCGAGTGTTTTATTGTCCGAATAAGAAGCCTCCTTCGTTCAGCAACAAAAAAACTGTTCGCGCCCAATGGACAATCATATTTTGCACGATATTTTCCATAGTTGCAGGACTGACAAAGACAGCCCATCGTGGTGGAGCTGAAGAATTGGGACGACGTTGCCGTGTTCGGCTTAACTAACGTTGGAGAGAGTAAATGAAAAAAGTTCTTATGCTCGCATTGATCGGCTTGTCCATCGCAAGCTGCACCCCGACTGAACAGGGCGCTGGCATCGGTGCCGCATCCGGCGCCATCATCGGCGGCGCGGTTACCGGCAATGTCCGCGGCGCTGCCGTCGGCGCGGCCATCGGCGGTGTTTCCGGTGCCGTCATCGGCAGCGTCCAGGAGCAGCCCGGCCAGTGCTACTATCGCGACAGGTACGGTCGTCGCTACATCGACGATTGCCCGCGCGGCGGCTATCGTGGTGGCTACGGCGGCTACTGATCGATCCTCGATCGAGATACCGAAGTCCCGGACCACAAGTCCGGGACTTTCTGATTCCAGCCAGGCGAAATGTCTTGGCTTCGACATGGCGGCGGCAACTCTTGCGCGTCGCCGCGAAGCTCGCCCAAACATGCAGGAACCCCACCGAAAATCCGGGCGTTCGCCCCTCGACGGTCATCTTTTCCAGGTTTTTGACTCCAAAACGGTACACCTGAGGGGCTTTTGCCTCTATGGTGACCGCGCGTTAACCTGGGGGAAACGTAAACCTGAGTAAGTTCTCATGTAACCGTAAAGCGGCGTATGCATAAAAGAACTGGACCGAGGAAGAGTATTGCGTATCGGCAAGCAGGAACCGTTGCAGCGGTTGCGGCAGCGCTTGCGCTCGGGCCCGTTTACGTTGAAAACGCCTTTGCTTTCAAGATTTTCGGCATAAGGCTATGGGGCAAGGACGACACCGCGGATCAGGTTTCCGACCCCGTCCGCTACACGGTCGATCTGAAGGCGGACAATCTCGACAAGGATCTGAAGGAAGCCTTGAGCGGTAGCTCGATGCTGATTTCCGACAAGGACAAGCCCGTCTCCGGCGACCTCGGCGTTGTCGTCAAGGCACGCGACGACCGGGACCGGCTCGTCGCCACGCTCTATGAAAAAGCCCGCTATGGCGCCGTGGTCACCATTACCATCAACGGCACCAGCCTCGACGCATTGCCGCCGACGCCGACCTTCGATCGCTCAAAGCCCGTTGCCGTCACCATCAGCGTCGATCCCGGTCCGCTCTTCAAGCTCGGCAACATCAGCTTGCTCGGCGATGCCGCCGGTCTGGACGCATCGCGTTATGGGCTGGTGCGCGGTGGAGACGCAAGCTCGCTGACCATCCTGAAAGCCGCAGACAAGATCGTCGCCGACTTCAAGAATGAAGGTCATCCGCTTGCCAGGTTGAACAAGCGCGACGTCGTCGCCGATCATGCGACCAATACGGTCGATGTGTCGATGAGGATCGATAGCGGCCCCGTCGCCCCTTTCGGCAATGTTGCCGTCACCGGCCAGAAGTCCGTCGATCCGGATTTCATCAAGCGCTACGCCCGCATCAATGAAGGCAAACCGTATTCGCCGGACGAGCTGAAGAAGGCCTCGGACCGCCTGAGAAAACTCGGCGTCTTTTCCAGCGTCACCATCCGCGAGGCCGACAAGCTGGCGCCGGACGGCAGCATTCCCACGACCATCGAGGTATCCGAAGGCAAGCAGCGCTATTTCGGTGTCGGCGCGCAATATTCCACCATCGATGGCTTCGGCCTGCAGGGCTATTGGGGACATCGCAATCTGACGGGACGCGCGGATTCGCTGCGTATCGAAGGATCCGTCTCCCGCCTCGGCGAAACGACCGATATCGGCCAGCTCGACTATACCGCCGGCATCACCTACGTCAGGCCCGCGACCTTCTATCCCTCGGCAACCTTCACCACCGGGCTGAAGATGCAGAGCCTGCATCCGGATGCCTATGATGCGAACACCGTCACGGCGAGCGCCGGTCTTGCCTACGAATTGAACGATCGGGACACCGTCTCCGCCGGCGGCGAGGTAAGCTACGAGTCGGACACGACCGACGCCTTCGGAAAGCACAACTATCTGACGGTGGCGATCCCGCTCGAATACGTTCGCGACACGCGCGACAATAAGCTCGACCCGACGGAAGGCTACCGTGCCTCGGTCCTGGCAAAGCCGAGCTATGAAACAATGGGCGGCACGGTGTTCAGCTCCTTCGAGGGATCCATCACCGGCTATCAGGGTGTCGGCGCCAACAACAATGTCGTGTTTGCCGGCAAGCTTGCCGTCGGCTCGCTGCTGGGTGCGAACAGTATCGAGGATATTCCTGCCACCCGGCGCTTCTATGCAGGCGGCGGCGGCTCGGTGCGCGGCTACGGCTATCAGGAAATCTCGCCCTACAACTCCAACGGCGATGCGCTCGGCGGACGCTCCTATGCGACAGCCTCGTTTGAAGCCCGCGTGAAGATCACCGACACGATCGGCGTCGTGCCTTTCGTCGACATGGGCAGCGTCACCGACAGCACCTTTCCGGAC
The DNA here is from genome assembly GCF_012275345.1 of Rhizobium sp. SG570. Taxonomy (NCBI): domain Bacteria; kingdom Pseudomonadati; phylum Pseudomonadota; class Alphaproteobacteria; order Hyphomicrobiales; family Rhizobiaceae; genus Rhizobium; species Rhizobium sp. SG570. The sequence goes on from NZ_JAAZQI010000013.1 coordinate 95,862, forward strand.
TTTTCCGATCTGCGCATTGGCGCGGGCGTCGGCCTGCGCTACGCTACGCCTTTCGGTCCGATCAGGCTCGATGTCGCCGTTCCGTTGAACAAATATAACAACGGCACAGCCTATGGCATCTATGCCGGTATCGGCCAGGCCTTCTGACCGAACGTACAGTTGTCGCGGACGCTTCAGCACACGGTTACAACACTGAGGTTACTATCGCTTTCATGAGCATATTGATTCGAATTCTCGGGAAATTGGCACGCTGGATCGCCTACGCGGTCGTGGCGATCCTCTTGCTCGTGATCGCGGCTGTGCTCGTTGTCGGCCTGGTACCTTCCGCAACCGGCTATGCCGTCGACCAGGTGGCAAAGCTCGCCTCGACACCCGACCGCACCATAATCATAGCAGCGCCTTCGGGGCTGCTCAGCGGCAATCTGAAAGTCGGTTCGATCACGGTCGCAGACACGAAGGGCGTTTTCGCCAAGGTCCAGAATCTCGCCGTCGACTGGTCGCCGGTATCGCTGCTGACAGGCACATTCCATGCCGATCGCGTTGCGGCAGACGTGGTCGACTTCCAGCGCTTGCCCGTCTCGACGACCGCACCCGCACAGGAACCTCAAGCTGCGAGCAATAGCAGCAGCGGCTTTTCCCTGCCGATCGCCATCGATATCGGCGCCATCGCTCTGCCCGACCTCCGCATCGGACAGGCGGTTACTGGACAGGATTTCGTTCTGGCTGCCGATGGCAAAGTCAAGGCCAATAGCAGCAGCATCGGCCTGACACTCAATGCCAGCAGGCATGATGTGCCCGATGCCAAGCTCTCCGCCGACATCGCTTTTGCGCCAACCGAAAACCAGTTGAAGCTGAAGACGCAAATCTCCGAACCGCGCGACGGCATGCTGGCGGGTCTCCTGCACCTTCCCGGCAGTCCGGCCATCAATATCGACCTCTCAGGCGAAGGCCCGCTTTCCAACTGGGCCGGCAAGCTGCAGGCGGCACTCGACGGCAAGCCGACGGTCGCCATCAACGGTCATCACAGCCTTTCCGCCGACGGCCTGCACCATATCGACGTCAAGGGCGGCGGCGACGTGGATTCGCTGCTGCCGCCAACCATGCGGCCTCTCTTTACCGGCCAGACGACCATCGACCTCTCGGCAACCTTCGACGGCAAGGGCAAGATCGACATTCAGACCGGCAATCTTGCCACCGGCAGTGTCGTCATCGCCGCCTCCGGTACGCTCGATCCCGCCGGCAACAACAGCCTCAATGCCAATTTGATCGGCACCTCAGGCCCCGTGGATTTCCGCTGGCCGATGGAGGACGGCGAGGTCCGCGCCTTGATTTCACGGGTCGATATCGCGCTGACGGGGGCAGCGCAATCGGTGAAGATCGATGCCAAGGCGGCGCTCGACAGCGCCAGTGCGCCGCAGGGCCAGATCGGCCAGGTGAACTTCAGCGCCAGAAGCGATGCCTTCAATCTGGCGACCATGTCCGGGCCGCTGCAACTGCGTCTCGTCGTCGGCCAGACGGCCTTCCTCAGCCCGGATCTCAATCGGCTGATCCGTGCGCCGGTCTCCTTGACCGCACCGCTGCAGATTTCACCTGACACGATCGGCTTCAACAACACGACGCTCGAAAGCGCCAGCATCGGCGGCACCGTCAACGGCAAGTACACACTGTCCTCGAAGGCGATTACGGGCAATTTCAAGCTGTTCGCCCTGCCCGGCGTGCTGCCGGACAGCGTATCGAACAAGTTCGAAGGGACGATTTCGATGGAGGGCCAGGTTGGCGGCACGGTGCCGACCAAGATGACGCTCTCCAATCTGGCGGTGAAATCCAACGTTGCCGAGATCAGCGGCAATGTCGCGCTCAACGACCAGTCGCTGACGTCGGATCTTTCCGGCAAGCTGCTTGATCTTTCCAAGCTCATCCCGAATGCCGAAGGTCAGGCCGACATCGGCCTCAAGGCCAAGGGGCCGCTCACCGCGCTCGGCATCGATGCGACGGTAAAGGCCGTCAACGTCAAGCTGGCCGGACGGCTTCTCGATACGCTCGATATCGACGTGACCGGGACCGCCGACCCCAAGGCTCCGCAGGCAAACATCCAGGCCAGCGGCGCGATCGACGGGAAGCCGATCCGCATCACCGCCGACGCCGTTTCCAAGGACGGCCGCACCAGCATTCCCTCGCTATCAGCTGAAATCGGCGCGAACAAACTGCAGGGCAAGCTGGATCTGTCGCCGAGTTTCGAACCATCAGGCGCGCTGACATTCGATCTGCCCGATCTCGGCCTGCTCGCGGCGCTCGCCGGGCAGAAGGCCGAGGGCGACCTCAAGGGCTCGCTCGATATAGCGAGCGCCAACGGCAAGATCGGACTGAAGGTGAACGCCAACGGCAACGGCATCCGCCGCGACGATCTCGTCATCAGCAAACCGGCCGTGGCGCTCAGCGTCGACGACCTCAAGGCATTCTCCGCCAATGGCAGCATTCGTGCCGCCGCTATTGCCTCCGGCTCCAACCGCATCGCCGATCTCGGGCTGACCTTCACCCAGCAAGGCAGCCGCACGGATTTCGATCTGAAGTCGACCTATGACAACGCGCCTCTGACCGCGAGAGGCAATGTCGAAACCGCCGGTGGCCAGACCACAATAAGCCTGGACACTTTCGCCGGTGCGCCGCGGACGATACCGGTAAAGCTCGCCTCGCCGACCAAGATCGTCGTCAAGGACGGTGCGGCCGCGCTGAACGGGCTGACGATCCAGACAGGCGGCGGCTCGGTCACCGTCGACGGCACAGCCGGTCAGGCCCTGAACATCAACGCCAAGATCGCCAACCTGCCGGCGAGCCTCGCTAATGTCTTCGCGCCGACGCTCTCAGCCGAAGGCGTCATATCCGGCACGGTGACGGTTACTGGCAAGGCCACATCGCCTGTCGTCGCCTTCCAGACCAATTGGTCGGGCGCGGCAACCAGCCAGACGAAATCCGCCGGCCTTGCGCCGCTCGGCATCAAGGCTGACGGTAAATTCGCCGACAATGTCGTCACGATCAACACCAACCTGACCGGCCAGAATGGCCTGGCACTCAATGGCGGCGGCACCATCGCCATCGCCGGTAGCAAGGCAATGTCGCTGAAATTTTCCGGCAATCTGCCGTTCGATGCCCTTGCCGGCCAGCTTGCCGCCCAAGGCATGGTCATGACCGGTACGGCAAGGATCGACATGCAGGTGGCAGGCACGACGGCAGCTCCCGCCGTCACCGGCACGATTTCCACCGACGGGGCCAAGCTCGTCGATGTCCGCCGAAACCTGACCCTCAACGGCCTCGCCGTGACCGTGACGCTCGACGGCAAGCAGGCCGTCATCTCGCGGCTGAGCGGTAATCTCGCCAGCGGCGGCAGCATATCGGGCACTGGTACGGTCGGCATCACCCCGGACGGCGGCTTCCCGGCCGACATTCAGGTGAAGTTCAACAACGCGACCTATGTCGACGGAACCCTGGTGGCAGCAACCGTCAACGGCACGCTCGGCATCAAGGGTCCGATGCTGACAGCCCCGATGCTGACGGGCAACCTCAGGATCAACAAGGCGTCGATCACCATTCCAGAAAAGCTGCCCGCCTCGCTGTCCGAGATCAACATCAAGCACAAGAATGCTTCGGCTGCGGTCAATGCCCAGTTCAAGGACCAGAAGCCGGAAGCGCCGAGGAGCAAATCGACGACCCTCGGCATCGACCTGCAGCTGGAAGCGCCATCGCAGATTTTCGTGCGCGGCCGCGGCATCGATGCCGAACTCGGCGGCAACATCTCAGTCCGCGGCACCGCGTCAGAACCGGTCGTATCCGGCGGCTTCACCATGCGGCGCGGGCGCCTGACCATCCTCAGCCGCCGGCTGGATTTCACCGACACCAGCAAGATCACCTTCGGAGGAGACCTGATCCCGGCGCTCAACATGGAGGCCACGTCGTCGGTGAGCTCCACCACCATCACCGTCGATGTCACGGGTCTCGCCACCGATCCGCAGATCGGCTTCTCCTCCTCGCCTGCCCTGCCGCAGGACGAGGTGTTGGCGCAGCTGATCTTCGGCCAGTCCATGTCGAAACTATCGGCCATGCAGATCGCCCAGCTCGCCGATGCCGCAAGCCAGCTGGCCGGCGGTCGCTCCACGTCGCTATTCGAAGGTCTGCGCAGCCATCTCGGCGTCGACGATCTGGACATCTCGACGGATGCGAACGGCCAGGCGCAGGTCGGAGCCGGCAAATATCTGAACAAGCGTACCTATATCGAGCTGCAGCAGGGCGCCGCCAACAAAACCAAGGCGATCATCAATCTCGATGTCGGGCGCGGTGTGAAGCTGCGCGGCGCCGCGGGCTCGGACGGCGCCGGCGAAGCCGGCATCGTCTACGAGCATGAGTATTAGGATCTAGAATCCGAGCTTGCTGGTCTTCAGCAAGATATTGGATTCCGTTGTGTTTATGCCATTGATCAGCCGTATCCGGCGCAGCGTCTCATCGAAGGAAGCGAGGTCGCGATCCTCGAGTTCGGCTATGAAATCCCATTTGCCGTTGGTGCTGTGCAGCGCCCTCACCTGCGGCAGGCCGCGAAGTTGGTCGGCGACCTTGTCCGCCAACTTGCCGAGCACCTCGATGAGCACGATGGCCCTGACGCCGGCGGCGCGGGTTTCGTGGCCGGTTCGGATGGTGAAGGCGGCGATGGTGCCGTTTTCCACCAGCCGCTCTATCCGCGCGGCGACAGTGGCGCGCGAAGCGCCGGTTGCCGCTGCCAGGGACGAAACGGAGATGCGCGCGTTGTTGCGCAGAGCACTGAGGAGGTCGCGGTCAAGGTCATCCATATGCTTATCATTCTGGTAAATCGCATTGATCAATCTGTCGAAAGCTAATCTATTTTCGACAATTTTCCATCTTTTTGCTGTCACGCAGACAATCGATAATGCGGCCCGACAGCCTCCTGAGCGGTTCAGCTCTTCACCGAATCTCTGAACCGCTTTATCTCATTGTCTTCACGTAATTCCGGACGGAGGCCGCTACGCGCTTCTCCTGGAATTGCTCTAACCCCTCGGAGCGACGCCGATGAATACGCAATCCACACCCATTACATTGATCGGCGTTCCCCTTGAGGAAGGCTCCGGCCGCCGCGGCGCCGGCATGGGCCCGACGGCGCTCCGTATCGCCGGCATCGAAACGACGCTGATCGAACTCGGCCACCGCGTCACCGACAGCGGCGACCTGCGTCCCGCTCCCGCCGCCGACCTGCCGGAGCATCCGCATGCCCATAACCTGAAGATCGTCGGCGCCTTCACGCGCGCGCTAGAGGCCAAGGTCTATGATGTCGCATCGTCCGGAAGCTTCCCGCTGATCCTCGGCGGCGACCACAGCCTCTCCATGGGCAGCGTTTCCGGCATGGCGCGCCATGCGGCGGAGGTCGGTCGTCCCCTCTTCGTCCTCTGGCTGGACGCACATTCCGATTTCAATTCGCCCGCCACATCGCCATCGGGCAATATTCACGGCATGCCCGTCGCCTTCTTCTGCGGCGAGGCCGAAATAGCAGGCGTTCTGCCGGCAGGCAGGCCGCTGGTCGATCCGACGAAGGTTTTCCAGGTCGGCATCCGCTCCGTCGATCCGCACGAGCGCGAGGAAATCCGCGAGCATGGTGTCAACGTCTTCGACATGCGGTTGCTCGACGAACAGGGCGTGGCTGCCATCATACGCAAGGTGCTCGATACGGTCAGCGCCGCCAACGGCCTGTTGCATGTCAGCTTCGACGTCGATTTCATTGATCCTGAGATAGCGCCTGGCGTCGGAACGACCGTGCCGGGTGGCGCGACCTATCGCGAGGCCCATCTCATCATGGAAATGCTCTCCGACAGCAGCCTGGTTTCGTCGCTCGATCTGGTCGAACTCAATCCCTTTCTCGACGACCGTGGCAAGAGCGCCCGCGTCCTCGTGGAAATGGCGGCAAGCCTCTTCGGCCGGCGCATCTTCGATCGTCCGACAAGAGCGGCGTAGCCGCGCATTTTCATGATCCCGAACCAACATAGTCGGGATCATGCCCGTTTCGGCGGACAGGCGCGTTTCATCCTCTTACTGTCGAAACCGCTTGTATAGGTTTAGGTTTAAGCAATGTTCTTGCTCTATCGTCACGCTAATACGCCGAATCTGGCGTCACGTTTCAAATGGGAAGAACGTTCATGGCCACGATCAATTCCACCAGCTTCAGCGGCGATACTCTGGAGATCATTGCCTTTCGCCTTCATGAGCAGGAGTTCTGCGTCAAGACCACCACGATCCGCGAAATCCGCGGCTGGGCGCCGTCCACGCCAATTCCGCACGCGCCGGCCGATGTCATCGGCGTCATGAACCTGCGCGGCTCGGTCATCCCGATCATCGATCTTGCCTACAAGCTCGGCATGCAGAGCACGGTCGCCAACGAGCGCAGCGCCATCGTCGTCGCCGAAGTCCACAACATGGTCATCGGCATGCTGGTCGATCGCGTCTCCGACATCCTCACGATCGCCTCGAGCCAGGTGCAACCGGTTCCGGAAGTCACCGCATCCTTCGACCGCGCCTATTGCGAAGGCATCATCGCCACCGAGAACGGCATGATCTGCTTCCTGAACCTCGCCAAGATGTTCAAGGAAAGCGAAGCGGAAGAACTCGCCGCATAGTTCTAGCGGAACGTCCCTTTTTGAGAACCGTCACCTTCTCGGTGGCGGTTTTTTATTTGGCATTGAGATAGCTCCACCATCGATTCTGGAGCGAGGGTAAAAATACAATCTAAACATTCCGGCGAAGCGGATGCGCTACATACGCCTGCCAAATCGCTCTCCTTGCAATCCCGGCGAGGCTCCTCTATTTTTCGCTTGGGCACATGAACCAAAAGGAGGTTGCCTATGACATCGCGGGACGCCTGATACACGACTACCGTGACTACTGCCTTTCCAAAGGCATCGACTACGCATGCTTTCAATCCGTACGGCCGCACGACGATACCACGCTCTTCTGCAGCGCTGGCATGCAGCAGTACAAGCCGCTCTTCTCCAATCCTTCCCACAAGGGTACCCTCTCGAACAGTCAGGCTTGCCTGCGGATGGGAGATCTCGACGAGATTGGCGACGGCACACACTTCCTCCACTTCACAATGCTTGGGCTATTCTCCTTCCGGGAGATGACGCTGTCCGATGCCATCGAGTTCTGGCTTGAATTCCTCGCGCGAACCGGGGTGTGGCCGGACCATGTCACGATCCATCCGGACAGGATCGACGAATGGACGCCGCTCTATCGCGGTCGTATTCCCATCGTCGTGGATCCGGAATGCATGTGGAGCGACGGCAGCATCAGCGCGGATACTGTACCGAGTTCTACAAGGACGGGATCGAGATCGGCAATATCGTCAATCCGCTTGGCACCTGTATCGACGCCGGCTTTGGAGCTGAGCGCCTCGACATGCTTTCGAACGGGACCTCGCCGGAGAACGCTCTCGAGACGCTCTGCAGCACGGTTCTAAAGATCATCGAGAGCGGCTACCGTCCGGGGAACAAGGAGCAGGGCTATGTGCTTCGCAAGCTCCTGCGCCGGGTCCACTCCCTCGGCGGCTCGTTGGACCACCCGTTCTTCCAGGAAGAGGTGGAGCGTCAAAACCGTCTCGTTCGGAAGTATGAGCGGCTCCGTCACAGCTATCCCGACAAGTCCATCGAATGGTGGTTCGACACCCATGGCATCGACCCGGAGACGATTTCGTCTTACGGAACCTGATGCAACGATTTGGGTGTCCCGCAAGTCGCATTGACGAACGGGACACCTAAAACCAGGAGCCTTGTCTCTGCGGACCGCCCCAGATGGCGGCGGAGGAGCCCAGCAGCACGAAGAACAGCGTATAGATCCAGCCGAGATCGCTGACGCAACTCCTCCTCATTTCAAAGACCGGCACTTACACCTTAGCGGGAATCGTATTCGCGGACGGATTCTCACCTCTCCATCCCATTATCCTCGTCAACCTGTATGCTAAGCCGGTTTTACTTTTTCGGCCGGCGCCGGCCTGTGGATCAGCGGGGCCGCCTCCAGCACGAGAGGGCTCAACCCGCTATCGCCATGGTCGATGAGCTCGAAAAGCTGACGCCGCATGCGCGGCTCCCAGAATTTGTTGATATGCGTGGCGACACCGTTCACCGCTTCGCTTGCAGGCTGCGTCTTGAAGAAGGTCGCGATCTGGTTCGCCATATAGATGAGCTTCGTTTCGGTCTTGCCGTGAGGCTTGTCGTCAGGCGACATCGGCGATGCTCCCCGTAATAATGCGATGCGGATGGGTGAAAATCTCGAAGTCGTCGCCACGCACGAGCGCCACAAGCGTCAGGCCGGCCTCGTCGGCCGTGCGAATGGCAAGCGCCGTCGGCGCGGAAATAGCGACGAGCACTGAGCTGCCCAATATGGCAGCCTTCTGCACCATCTCGACGGATAGCCGGCTGGTGACGGCCACCACGCCGTCCGCTCCCTTGCGACCGGAGCGGATGACGGCACCGCAGAGCTTGTCCAGCGCATTGTGCCTGCCGACATCCTCGCGCACGGCAAGCAGTCCTTCTGCCGGGATATAGAACCCCGCTCCATGCACGGCCCGCGTCTCGCGGTGCAGCGGCTGGGCGTCATTGAGGAGAGCGATGGCGCGGACGATATCCTTTTGCGACAGTGACAGCGCAACCCCGGAAACATCCGGCACCTTGCGCACCGCCTGCTCGATCGATTCGATGCCGCAGAGACCACAGCCGACGGGACCCGCCATATGCCGCCGCCGGACACGCAACGCGTCGGCCACGTCATCGACCAGCGTGATCTGCACATCGATCCCTTGCTCGTCCTCGATAGGCTCAACGGCGGCGATCTGGTCGATATTCGTAATGATGCCCTCTGTCAGGCTGAAGCCGACAGCAAAATCCTCGAGATCGGCGGGCGTTCCCATCATGACGGCATGCGAAGAGCCGCCATAGGAAAAGGCGATCGGTACCTCTTCGGGGACGATACGCGAACCCGAATTGATGACGCCGTTGCGGCGCGCGGTTTCGGGGACGGTGGTGGTGGGGGTGAATTTGGTCATTACCGGGTCTCCCCTTCTCCCCCTCGGGGAGAAGGGGAAAGCATATCCATCGTCACTCCGCAGCCTCCATTTTCCCGGCAATACGGCGAGACTGCCGGGCCTGCTCATCGTATTCGACCTGCCACTGCGACGGGCCGTTGGACGGCGAGACCTGTACCGCCGTCACCTTGTATTCCGGGCAGTTCGTCGCCCAGTCGGAATAGTCCGTCGTGATGACATTCGCCTGCGTGTCCGGATGATGGAAGGTCGTGTAGACGACGCCCGGGGCGACGCGGTCGGTGATCAGCGCCCGGAGCGTCGTGTCGCCGGAGCGGCTCGTCAGCTTGATCCAGTCGCCGTCGCGAATGCCGCGCTGCTCGGCATCGTGCGGATGCATCTCCAGAAGGTCCTCTGCGTGCCAGACGATATTCTCCGTTCGCCGCGTCTGCGCGCCGACATTGTACTGGCTGAGAATGCGTCCGGTCGTCAGCAGCAGCGGGAAGCGCGGGCCGGTGCGTTCGTCGGTCGCGACATATTCCGTGCGGATGAACTTGCCCTTGCCGCGCACGAAGCCATCGACATGCATGATCGGCGAACCAAGCGGCGTCTTCTCGTTGCAGGGCCACTGCACCGAGCCCATTTTTTCCAGATAGTCGTAGGAAACCATGGCAAAGCTCGGCGTGGTCGCAGCGATCTCGTCCATGATCTCGGACGGATGCGTGTAGCTCCAGCGCAGACCCATGGCCTGCGCCATCTTCTGCGTCACTTCCCAGTCGGCATAGCCGTTGCGCGGGCTCATGACCTTGCGCACGCGGTTGATGCGGCGCTCGGCATTGGTGAAGGTGCCGTCCTTTTCGAGGAAGGTCGAGCCGGGCAGGAAGACATGGGCGTAGTTGGCCGTCTCGTTCAGGAAGAGATCATGGACGACGACGCATTCCATCGCGGCAAGGCCGGCGGCGACATGCTTGGTATCCGGATCGGACTGCAGGATGTCCTCGCCCTGGATGTAGAGACCCTTGAACGTGCCGTCGACGGCGGCGTCGAGCATATTGGGGATGCGCAGGCCCGGCTCCTTGTCGAGCTTCACGCCCCAGAGCTTCTCGAAGATATCGCGCGTCGCATCGTCGGAGACGTGGCGATAGCCCGGCAGCTCGTGCGGGAAGGAGCCCATGTCGCAGGAGCCCTGCACATTGTTCTGGCCGCGCAGCGGGTTCACGCCGACGCCGGGCCGGCCGATATTGCCCGTCACCATGGCGAGATTGGCGATCGCCATGACTGTCGTCGAGCCCTGGCTGTGTTCGGTGACGCCGAGGCCGTAATAGATCGCGCCGTTGCCGCCCTTGGCAAAAAGGCGAGCGGCACCACGCACGAGATCGGCGGGAACGCCGGTGTATTTTTCCGTTTCCTCAGGGCTGTGCTGCGGCTCGGCGACGAAAGCAGCCCAATCCTCGAATTCGGACCAGTCGCAGCGTTCGCGGATGAATTTTTCGTCGAACAGGCCCTCGGTAACGATGACATGGGCGAGCGCCGTCAGCACGGCGACATTGGTGCCGGGCTGCAGCGGCAGGTGATAGCTCGCCTCGACATGCGGCGTGCGCACCAGATCGATGCGGCGCGGATCGATAACGATGAGCTTGGCACCCTGGCGCAGGCGCTTCTTCAGGCGCGAAGCGAAGACCGGATGGCCGTCCGTCGGGTTGGCGCCGATGACGAGGACGACATCGGAATGCTCGACGCTGTCGAAATTCTGCGTGCCGGCAGAGGTGCCGAAGGCCTGACCCAGGCCATAGCCTGTTGGAGAGTGGCAGACACGGGCGCAGGTATCCACATTGTTGTTGCCGAAGCCGGCGCGCACCAGCTTCTGCACCAGGAAGGTCTCCTCATTGGTGCAGCGCGACGAGGTGATGCCGCCGACGGATTCGCGGCCATACTGATATTGAAGGCGTTTGAACTCGGTGGCTATATGGGCAAAGGCTTCGTCCCAGGTGACTTCACGCCAGGGATCGCTGATCTTTTCGCGCACCATCGGGTTGAGGATGCGGTCCTTGTGGGTCGAATAGCCATAGGCGAAGCGGCCCTTGACGCAGGAGTGGCCGCGATTGGCCTGGCCGTCCTTCCAGGGCACCATTCGCACCAGTTCCTCGCCGCGCATCTCTGCCTTGAAGGAACAGCCGACGCCGCAATAGGCGCAGGTGGTGACGACCGAATGCTCCGGCTGGCCGATAGCAATCACCGATTTTTCGGTCAGCGTCGCCGTCGGGCAAGCCTGCACGCAAGCGCCGCAGGAGACACACTCGCTGTCGATGAAATGCTCATGCATGCCAGGCGAGACGCGCGAGCCGAAGCCGCGGCCCTCGATGGTCAGCGCAAACGTGCCCTGCACCTCTTCGCAGGCACGCACACAGCGCGAGCAGACGATGCACTTCGAAGGATCATAGGTGAAATAGGGATTAGACTCGTCCTTCGGCATCCATTTCAGATTGATGTCGCCGCTGTTGCGCGCCTTGACGTGATTGTCGCCCTCATAGCCATAGCGCACATCGCGCAGGCCGACCGCACCGGCCATGTCCTGCAGCTCGCAATCGCCATTGGCGGCGCAGGTCAGACAGTCGAGCGGATGGTCGGAGATATAAAGCTCCATCACGCCACGGCGGATATCCTTCAGTCGATTGGTTTGCGTGTGCACCACCATGCCCGGAGAAACCGGCGTCGTGCAGGACGAAGGCGTACCATTGCGGCCTTCGATCTCGACGAGACAGAGGCGGCAGGAACCAAAGGCATCGACCATGTCGGTGGCGCAGAGCTTCGGCACCTTTATGCCGGCTTCCATCGAGGCGCGCATGATCGATGTGCCCTCGGGCACGGTAATCGGGCGACCGTCGACGGTCAGCGTCACCATGGTTTCGGAGCGGGAGGCGGGTGTGCCGTAGTCGATTTCTGGAACGAGAGACATGGGTCTTACTCCGCCGCTTCAATCAAGGGAATCGGAGAGAAATCCTCCGGGAAATGGGTCATCGCGCTCATGACGGGATAGGGCGTGAAACCGCCGAGCGCGCAAAGCGAGCCGAACTTCATGGTGTTGCAGAGATCGGCGAGCAGAACCCTGTTCTTCTCGGGCTCGATACCGCGGGCGATCTTGTCGGCTGTTTCGACGCCGCGGGTCGAGCCGATGCGGCAGGGCGTGCACTTGCCGCAGCTTTCGACCGCGCAGAACTCCATGGCAAAGCGCGCCTGTTTCAGCATATCGGCGGTATCATCGAAGACGACGATGCCGGCATGACCGATGAGGCCGTCCTTGGCGGCGAAGAATTCGTAGTCGAAGGGCGTATCGAACAAGGCGCGCGGGAAGTAGGCGCCGAGCGGTCCACCCACCTGCACGGCCTTCACAGGTCGCCCGGTCGCGGTGCCGTCACCGATCCTGTCGACGATATCGCCGAGCGAGAGGCCGAAGGCCGTCTCGTAGAGGCCGCCATGTTTGACGTTGCCGGCAATCTGCAGCGGGATCGTGCCGCGAGAACGGCCCATGCCGAAATCGCGGTAGAAGGCCGCACCCTTGTCCAGGATGACGGGTACGGAGGCGAGCGAAATGACGTTGTTGATGACCGTGGGGCAGTTGAACAGGCCCTTATGGGCTGGTAGCGGCGGCTTGGCGCGCACGATGCCGCGCTTGCCCTCGAGGCTGTTGAGCAGCGCCGTCTCCTCGCCGCAGACATAGGCACCAGCGCCGGTGCGGATTTCCATATCGAACGCCTTGCCGGAACCAAGCACGGATGCACCAAGAATGCCGGCTTTACGGGCGATTTCGACCGCTTCGGTCATCGCGGCGATCGCATGCGGATATTCCGAACGCGTATAGACGAAGCCCTTGGTCGCGCCGGTCGCCAGGCCAGCGATCGCCATGCCCTCGATCAGCACGAAGGGATCGCCCTCCATGATCATCCGGTCGGCGAATGTGCCGCTGTCGCCCTCGTCGGCGTTGCAGACGATATATTTGCGGTCGCCCGGCGCATCGAGCACGGTCTTCCATTTGATGCCGGTCGGGAAACCCGCCCCGCCACGGCCGCGCAGGCCGGAGTCCGTGACGTCCTTGACGATGTCGGCCGCTGCCATGCCGATGGCGCGGCACAGACCCCTAAGGCCGCCATGGGCCTCATAATCTTCCAGTGAAAGGGGATCTGTAATGCCGCAGCGGGCAAAGGTCAGACGGGTCTGCTCTTTCAGGAATGGGAGGTTTTCGACCTCCCCAAGACAGAGCTGATGCTCGCCGCCTTCGGCGAGCCCGGCATCGAATAGTGCGGGAACATCCCTGGCCTTCATCGGCCCATAGCCGATGCGCTTGCCGCCGATCTCGACTTCGACCAAAGGCTCCAGCCAGAACATGCCGCGCGAGCCGTTACGCACAATCCGCGCATCGAGGCCGCGTTTGGCGACTTCCTGCGCAATGGCCTCGGCGACCTTTTCAGCCCCGAGCGAGAGGGCAGCGGCGTCGCGGGGAACATAGATGGTCAAGGTCACTGGCGCGCCTCCTTCACGAGGTCTTCGGCGCTCTCGTCGTCAAGCCGCCCGTAAAGCTCGCCATCCAGCATTGCCGCCGGCGCGCAGGCGCAAAGCCCGAGACAGTAGACCGGCTCGAGCGTGACATCGCCATCCAACGTGGTCTGATGAAAATCGATGCCCAGCAGCTGCTTGATGCGTTCGGCAAGAGCATCGCCGCCCATCGACTGACAGGCCTCGGCACGACAGAGTTTCAGGACATGGCGGCCGGCGGGATGGTCGCGATAATCGTGATAAAAGGTCATGACGCCATGGACTTCGGCGCGCGAAAGGTTGAGTGCCCTAGCGATCAGCGGCAGCGTGTCTTGCGGCACGTAGCCGAACTCTTCCTGAATCCCATGCAGGATCGGCAAAAGCGGCCCTTCCATCGACTTCATGGTGTCGATGATAACGCCGGCACGGGTCGCGATATCGCCCGCGCCCAAATTCAAACTCATAAGCATCCTCCTGCGCATAACCCCGAAAACCGCTGGCGATTTTCGGAAACGCTTATGCGGCATTTCCTCCGTGGGTGCGCGATCGACGCACGCTGGGACAAAAGTCGCAGGGAGGAGGCCAAGGATCAATAAGGCAGTCCCGTCGTTCGATAGAAGATTTCTATCGATCCTTATCGCCTTCCGCGAGCAATCTCGCCTCATGCAACAGGGCCGAGACGAGCGGTGTGAAAGGCTCGCGATGCGTGGCGACCAGACCGACGAGATGTTCGGCATCCGGCTCTGTGACCGGGATCTTGCGGATATCGGCCGGAAAGCCGAAGGAATCGGCGATATTCTTCGGCATGATGCTCGCCCAGCGTCCGGTCTGGACATGAGAAAAAAGCACGATCATCGAATTGGATTCGAGCGTCGGCTTCGCCACGGTGCCGGCCTCCGCCAGATGCCGGTTGATGATGCGGCGGTTCTGCATGTCGGCCGTCAATAGACAAAGCCGAAGGTTGCCGACTTCCTTCCAGGTCACGCTCTCACGCTCGGCAAGTGGGCTGCCCGCCGCGGTGATCAGGTGATAGCGCTCGGCGTAGAGCGGTACGCTGGTGACGCGGCCAAGCGGCTCGTTCTCCAGATAGGTGATGCCGGCATCGATCTCGAGATTTTCGAGCAGGCTCAGAACCTGCAGCGAGTTGCGCGATGTGATGGAGAAGGTGACATCGGGGTGCCGCTCCTGGAAAGGCGTGGTGATCTTCGACACCATGGCAAGCGCCGTCGGAATGGCGGCAATGCGGATATGGCCGGCAAGGCCCTTGCGCGCCGCCCGCATCTCCTCGCGCATGGTTCGGCTGTCGCCGACGATGCGCCTTGCCCATTCCAGCACGCGCTGCCCCTCCGGCGTCAGCCCCTGAAAGCGCGAGCCGCGACTGACGAGCATGACGCCGAGCTGATCCTCCAGCTGCCGGATCGCCGCGGACAAGGTCGGCTGCGTCACGCCGCATTCCTCGGCGGCGCGGCCAAAATGCTTCTGGTTGGCAAGCGCGATGAAGAATTCCAGCTTGTCGATCATTCAACTCTCCCGAATGAGACAGTTAAATGGGCTGGGCCGTCAGCGCAACATTGGAAAAAGGAGTGCGGCATAGGCCGGATCACCGCACCCCACTGGCAATCACGCGCCGCCGTCGATTTCGAAGACGGTGCGCCGATTGCTGTCATCAAGAGGCCAGGCATTTTCGATGTCGGAAAGTGGAACGGTTTTGAAGGCAATCTTGAAGTTTCCCGGCACTGTTGCCCGCAGCAGCTCGGCGGTCGCGTTGATGATGCGGTCGAGAGCGATGCTTCCTATGCCGCTGCCCATCAGCGTGATGGCCGACGACCGCAGCACGGCGCTTGGCAGGCTTATCTCCGCACCGCTGATTGAGCCGACCTGGACATAGCGGATCGGTACCGCATCCCTGCCTGCCTTGGCTGCCGCGATGAGAAGGCTTTGCGCACTTTCACCCCACAAATAGTCGATGACGACATCCACGCCGGACGCGAACTGCTCCTTGAATGCATCTTCCAGAACCGATTTATCCTGGACGAGCGGAATCGTCACATCAGCGCCAAGCCCTTCCAGATCCTTGAGACTGTCGGCATTCCGGCCTGTCGCGATGACTTTGCTCGCGCCGAGATATCTAGCGATCTGAACAGCCAACCGACCCGAGGTCCCGGTTGCGCCGTTGATCAAAACGGTCTCTCCGGATCTGAGCTTTGCCCGCTCTTGATAGGCCGCCCATGACGACATTCCCGGATTGGCGATAGCCGCCGCCGTGACATCATCAAGCTCCTCGGGCAGTTCAACGCACTGGGCGGATCGCACCGCGGCAAGCTCAGCCATGCTGCCATAAGGTGCGTTCGGCAGAACGAAATAAACCCGCCGACCGTCGTCAAGCCGTCCCACACCGTCGATCCCCACGATGAAGGGAAATTGATTGCCGGAACTATAATGCTTTCCCGACGCCCGGCTCTTCACGACCTGGCTGATCGCAGCGGCACTGACGGAGACAAGCTTTTCATCTGCGGATGGGACAGGCGCCTTGAAATCACCAAAGACAGGGACTCGTCCCGCGTCCAGTACGATTGCAGCTTTCATCGCATATTTTCCTTTTTGATCATCCATATTATGTGCATAATACACGCATAAAGGAGACGAGCGATGGCGTCAAGAAATAATGTGCAAAATACACATATACAGCAGCAATTCCGGAAGCTCCACGCAGCAGTGCTGGATATCGTCAGCGTGATAAACCGACCGCAGCGCGACGAAGTGCTCATCAAGGAGGCCGGAATTCCGCTCGAGCGGGCGCTTTTTCCCCTGCTGGTCTCAATCGAGCGCTTCGGTCCGATCGGTGTCGTCGATCTGGCGGATCGCATCGGCCGCGACTACACGACCGTCAGTCGCCAGGTCGCGAAGCTTGAGAGCCTCGGTCTCGTTGCGCGGCAGGCCGGTGCTGCGGACCGCCGTGTGCGTGAGGCTGTTATTGCACCAAAGGGAAAACTGATGACGGACGCGGTGGACGCTGCCCGTGACAGGATCGGCAGTGCGATCCTTGGAGCTTGGGATATCAACGACATCGACGAGCTTGTCAGGCTCATGCGAAAATTTGCCGATGCGTTGAACGAGGATCCCCCAACTGCATAGGAGCGACAGACCGGTGGGTGCAAGTTCAGGTAATCGAGAGACTATTTCGCTTGCGGCAGCGCCTCTCCGGGAACTCTTAGTAACCCATCTCACTACCCGCAGATGAACCTTCAATGAGCGCTATGGCGCCTCGTTCGCGAGAAACTTCATTTCTTGCGCGGGCCGTTTTTTCCAGAAGCTTCGCAAATTCGCTCAACGACACGCGATCGGCACGAAGCATTTGCCGGATCACCGGATCCCGCAAAACTTCCGACATCGTCATTTCACTATTCTGCACGGACTATTCTCCTTCAATGCCATGAAGGCGTATTAGCGCTCCCGCATAACACTGTCGTGTCGTGCAGTTGACGATACGATGATGAATTGAAGGCCAAAACGAGGCTTGGAATGTTTCCGAGCTTCTTGTCGCCGTTCACCTCGGCCTATAGGGCAAAAAATTCGCCGCACCCGACGTTCGGAGGAAAGCGGCGGCATTCCGTCGTCAGCCGACACGCCCGACAAAGACGATCAACAATCGCTCTGACAGAAGGCCTCCTGCAGCCAATTGACCACGGTGCAGATTTCCGAACGGGCGACGGCATAGTGAATGAGCCGCCCCTCACGGCGCGTATCGACCAGCTTTTCCAGGCGCAGCCGCGCCAGATGCTGGGAAACCACCGCCTGCGGCAAGTTAAGAAGCGCCTCGAGTTCCATCACGGTTTTTTCGCGCTTGGCGAGCATGAACAGAATCACCAGCCTCGTCTCATGCGAGAGCGCTTTCAGCAAGACGCTCGCACTGCGCGCCTTCCCTGTCATTTCCTCGATATTATGCTCTGCGGCACCGCCTTGCGGTGGAGACGACGACATGTCACACAGCCTCTAGTGAGAACTAACATAGGGATATGCTTATAATATTATGAATCCGCAAGTTCATTCAAAAGACACGGAGACCAAAAAAGGTCCGATTTCTCAGCAGATAAGCTGCCCGCCATTGATCTCGATCACCTGCCCGGTGATGTACCCGGAGAGCGTCGGTGCGGCGAGGAAAAGGTAGGCGGGGGCACAATCTTCCGGTGTACCCAAACGCTGAAGCGGAATCGAGCGGCGCGTCTGCTCCAGTTTCTCCCTTGAGGAGTAACGCTCATGGAAATCGGTTGATATCGTGCCGGGCGAGACGCAATTTACCCGGATGCCGTCGGGCGCGAGTTCTCGCGCCAAGGCCTTCGAATAGGTGGCAACGAAAGCCTTCGATGCGGAATAGATGGCAGAGCCGGGGCTGCCGCCGGTCAGAGCGGAAATCGATACGGTGTTGACGATCGCGGCTTGCCCTGCGGCCCTGAGCAGCGGCAACAATCCTCTCGTCACCTCCATGACAGCGGTCTGATTGAGGTGGACGATTCTTTCATATTGCTCGTCCGTCACTTCGCCTGCGGGAAAGCGGCCGACCATGGTGCCGGCATTATTGACCAGCACATCGACGCGATCGAATCGCTCGCTGGCGGCGCTGACGAGATCCCGCGTGCCGTTGCCGGCGGCGAAATCGCCTGAGATCAGAAAGGCGCGGCGGTCGGTTTCCGCCTCCATCAGGAAATCGGGCAAGTCGCGCGCGGAGCCCCGCCCGATATGGACGAGAACATGGGCACCGCAATCGAGAAACTGCCTGGCCACTTCCAGCCCTATGCCGCGACCGGCGCCGGTGACCACGACGTTGCGATTTTCGAACAGCTTCGGATGAAACACGACGATCTCCCCAGTCACACAATCCGCGCGTCGGTAATTGCGGAATTTTCACTTTATCATATGATGACAAAAAAACGAAAGAAAGGGAGCGAAGATCATGTTTCTATCCGGACGCCAGACGGAGATACTCGACATCGCCAAGGCGGAGGGGCGCGTGCAGGTGGAGGAACTGGCGCTGCGCTTTTCAGTGACGCCGCAAACCATCCGTAAGGACCTCAACGATCTCTGCGACGGTCGCGTGCTGTCACGCGTGCATGGCGGCGCGATCTTTCCCGGTGGAACCGAGAATGTGAAATATGAGGCGCGCCGCTCGATCGCCGCGCCCGAAAAACAGGCGATCGGCCGCGCAGCCGCCGGCCTCATCCCGAACAACAGCTCGCTTTTCATCAATATCGGCACGACGACGGAAGCCGTCGGAGAGGCGCTGCTCGGCCATCACGAGCTGATGGTCATCACCAATAACATCAATGTTGCCAATAAGTTGCGAATATTCCCATCCATCGAGGTCGTCATTGCCGGCGGCGTCGTGCGCGGTTCCGATGGCGGGATCGTCGGCGAGGCAGCCGTCGACTTCATTAGGCAGTTCAAGGTCGACTACGCCGTCATCGGCGCCTCGGCTATCGATGGTGATGGCGCGCTTCTGGATTTCGATTTCCGCGAAGTGAAAGTGGCGCAGGCGATCATCGCCAATGCCCGGCATGTCATTCTCGTGGCCGACAGCACCAAGTTCGAACGTACCGCCCCGGTGCGCATCGGCCATCTGTCGCAAGTGCACACTTTCGTTACCGACGAATGTCGCGTCGAATCCGTGCGGACGACCGCGGCGGAGCATGACGTTCGCCTCGTGGAAACCTCCCGCCGACAGATCTGACCGGCTCGCTTTCTGTCAAAAAACGTTCGTTTGACATTCGTATCTATTTCGTTTTAGATGGATTGATTTTCGAATTTCCATCTTCACGAGATGGGCTGACCTTTGCGGAGGGGCGGGTGAGCGAACAGATCTACGACATTTTCGTTATTGGCGGCGGCATCAATGGTTGCGGTATCGCCCGCGATGCGACCGGACGCGGCTACAAGGTCGCCCTCGCCGAAATGAATGATTTCGCCTCCGGCACATCGTCCGGCGCCACCAAGCTCATCCATGGCGGGCTGCGTTATCTCGAGCACTACGAATTCCGTCTCGTGCGCGAATCCCTGATGGAGCGCGAAGTGCTTTGGGCTATGGCGCCGCACATCATCTGGCCGATGCGCTTCGTCCTGCCCTATCACAAAGGCGGCATCCGTCCGGCCTGGCTCATTCGCCTCGGCCTTTTCCTCTACGATCATCTCGGCGGCCGAAAGCTGCTGCCGCCGACGGCGACGCTCGATATGAAGACCGACCCGGCCGGCAAACCGCTGAAGGCGCTCTTCACCAAGGCCTTCGAATATTCCGACGGCTGGGTGGATGATGCCCGAATGGTGGTGCTGAACGCCCGCGACGCTGCAGACCGCGGCGCCACGATCATGCCGCGAACGAAGGTGATTTCCGCCCGCCGTGAAGACGCGGTCTGGACAGTCGAAACGGAAAACACGATCACCGGCGAGAAGCGTCTGTTCCGGTCGCGCCTGCTGGTCAATGCCGCCGGCCCCTGGGTCGATCACGTTCTGTCCGACGCCTTCGGCAAGAACCAGGTGCACAATGTTCGCCTGGTTCAGGGCAGCCACATAATCGTGCGCAAGAAGTTCTCCGATCCCCGCGCCTATTTCTTCCAGAACCCGGACAATCGCATCATCTTTGCCATTCCTTACGAACAGGACTTCACCCTGATCGGCACCACGGATCGCGACTACAAGGACGACCCGAAGGATGTGAAGATCAGCGACGAGGAAACCACTTATCTGTGCAATGCCGCGAGCGAATATTTCAAGGAGCCGGTACGAGCAGAGGATATCGTCTGGACCTATTCGGCCGTGCGCCCGCTTTACGACGACGGCGCCTCGAAGGCGCAGGAGGCGACGCGCGATTACGTGCTGAAGGTCGAAGGCGAGGAAGGTCAGGCACCATTGCTCAACGTCTTCGGCGGCAAGCTCACCACCTATCGCCGTCTGAGCGAACATGCGCTGGAGAAGATCGGCGAGGCCATCGGCCTCAAGGGCACGCCATGGACGGCCAAGAGCTCGCTGCCGGGCGGCGACTTCCCGGCCCGCGGCTATGATGCAGAAGTCGCCAAGCTGAAGTCACGCTATCCCTTCCTTGCCGATCAGCATGCGCGCCGGCTGGTGCGCCGTTACGGCACCCGCGCCAGCATGATCCTCGCCGGCGCAAAGACGATCGCCGATCTCGGCCGCTGCTTCGGAAGCGATCTCTACGAGGCGGAGGTGCGCTATCTGATGGAACATGAATGGGCCTATACGGCTGCCGATATTCTCTGGCGCCGCTCCAAGAAAGGCCTTTACCTTTCGAAGGAAGAAGCAGTGGCGCTTGACGGTTACATCGCCGAGAGCCGAGTCCACGCATAAAGCTCTCGCCTCAATCTTCGGGGTCGAGCAAGCGCGGCCCCGCCCCCTCTTCGGAAAGCCTGTCCCAGGGATTTCGCAGCGGACAGCTTTCCAGCGAGAGGCAGCCGCAACCGATGCAGCCGTCGAGCTGATCGCGCAGGCCTTGCAGGCGCCTGATCCGTGCATCGAGATCACTCTTCCATAGTTCAGAAAGCGCTTTCCAATCGGCCGCCGTCGGCGTGCGCCCCTGCGGCAGTGCCTCGAGCGCCGCCTGAACGTCGGCAAGGGGAATGCCGACCCGCTGCGCCACCTTGATGACGGCGACCCTGCGCAGCACCTCGCGGGGATAACGGCGCTGGTTGCCACGGCTGCGATGGCTTTCGATCAGCCCCTTCGCCTCGTAGAAATGCAGCGCCGAAACCGCCACGCCGCTCCGCGCCGCCACCTCGCCGACCGTCAGCAGCCTGGAAAATTGATTGGGCTCGATTTTTTCCATGATACGCTATTGACCTCAACTTTACTTGAGGTCTTATAACCCGAGCTCCAAACCGCGTAAAGCAGGAGCAAGGCATGACAGAATCAACCCGGCTGGCGATCGTTTATGGCAGCACGCGTCCGGGCCGCCTATGTGACCGGGTGGTCAATTGGGTCGCCCGGGAACTGGTGCACTACCCCCTCATTGAGATCGACATCATCGATCCCCTCGAATTCGATTTACCGTCCCAACATGAGCGCGAGCACGCTGGAGTCGCCGCGCTTTCCGCCCGGCTTTCGCGGGCGGACGCCTTCATTGTCGTGACGCCCGAATACAACCACAGTTTTACGGCCTCGTTGAAATTCGTGCTCGATCTCGTCTACGAGCCATGGCACGGCAAACCCGTCGCCTTCGTTTCCTATGGCGGCATCTCCGGCGGCCTGCGCGCCGTCGAGCAGTTGCGGCTGGTCTTTGCCGAACTGCATGCCGTGACCGTGCGCGACACCGTGAGCTTCGCCAACCCCTGGGGCAGGTTTGCCGAGGACGGCTCGCTCGAAAATCCGATCGAGGCGCGTCAATCGCTCGTCCGATTGATCGCGCGGCTGAACTGGTGGAGTGCCGCCCTGAAACCGGCCCGCGTCACTCGCCCCTATCGCTCGGTCGCTGCCTGATCATCATCCACAATATCCGAATCCGGTCTTTCGTTTCTGGCAGGTGCGAAAGGCTGGTTTGACGTCCGGGCCCTCCTCCACCACGGACCCGGACGTCTATCACTCGCCGGAGCGAGACACAGTTGGCGCATAATCGCGACGATACTTGCCGATACCGCATCGATGGCTTAACCCACTACGGAGAAGATTTCGGCGGGGAGGCTGATGGATAAGACCGCGCGCCTGGGAGGAGCGGATTTCATGCGCGCCGTCGCATGTCTGATGGTCCTCGTTCACCATCTCGTGCTTCGAATGAATTTCTACAAGATCCCTCCGAGCCTGGATCTGACCTTCATATTGGCTCGTTTCGGCAATCACGGCGTCTCGGTCTTCTTCGTGCTTAGCGGCTTTCTTCTCGCACGTCCCTTCTGGCTGGCTCTGGATAAAGCCCAGCCGCTGCCGTCTCTGAAGATTTACGCGATGCGCCGAGCCGCGCGCATCCTTCCGGGCTTCTGGGTCGCCCTGACGGTCGGCTTCGTGATCAGCTTCACGATCTATGGCTTTCCGCTCGATGCGGAGCTCGTCAGCCGCTATGTCGCCGGCTTTTTCCTGATGAGCCAATGGCATTGGCGCACCTTTTTTCCGGTACAGGGCGACGGGCCATTGTGGTCGATCCCCTTCGAGACGACCTGCTATGTCCTGTTGCCGATTGGCTTCCTGCTGCTGTTCAATGAGAAGCTCAGAGCGCGCTCCGCTCTCGTCAGTCGCCTACTATGGATCGGCACCATCGCGGCCGCTCTGATCGGCCATTGGCTGATAGTTACCTATCTTCCAACGGACAGCGCCGGGCGGGGATGGCAATATGGCTTTCAGGGCGGCGCCAAGGAATGGATGCCGCGCTACAACCCCATCGGCTTCTTCGCAATATTTGCGATCGGCGCACTGGCGGCCGGAATCCAGACCATCGTCCCCGCCCGCCGTTCGACAATATACGATGTCATAGGCGCGCTTGCGATCATCATGGGCGCATGGCAGCTACCGCAGTCGATCGGCGGTCCAGGAGAAGGCTATGCCTGGCTCGGCATTCCCTATCAATTCCCGCTGCTTCCGCTGGCGGTCGCCATCGCTCTTTGCACTCTGCCGCAATCGCTGTTGCTGGCAAAGGTGCTCGACAACCGCCTAAGCCGCTATGTCGCCACCGTCTCCTTCGGTGTTTACATCTGGCAGGATATCGTCCTGACGCTGATGCCACAGCTCCTCCCCTCGTCCTTCGGCTCAGGCTCGGACGACGTGCTGGGCGGTTGGATAGTCTCAAGCCTGATCGCAACCGCCATCATCTTCGCCATCGGCACGCTAAGCTATATGCTGCTGGAACGCCCCGTCATCGATTGGGCACGGACACGAGAAAACAGAGCCACCCGACCCGCCACCGCGTGACGGGTCGGGGAGAATATCATCGCGGAACGGAAGCGCCTCAGACGCGCGTCGCCTCCAGACGCTCCTCATCGAGAACGATGCCGAGACCCGGCGCTTCCCCGAGATCCAGCCAGCCCGCTTCGTGCTTCAACGGCGATGCCATCGGATAGTCGCGGCGCGCCTCGCTCCATTCCGGATTGTCATAGGGATATTCGAGCCAGGCGACATCGCCGACCCCTGCGCTCAAATGCGCATTGGCGAGAACGCCGATGCCGTTCGTCCAGGAATGCGGGGTGAACTGCACGCCCGCCTCGCGCGCCTGATAGACGAGCCGCCGGCAACCGGTGATGCCGCCAACGAGCGCCACATCGGGCTGCACGACATCGAAGGCGCGCTCCTCGATAATGTCGCGGAACTCATAAAGCTCTCGCGTCATCTCGCCGCCGGCGATGCGCAGCGATGTCGCCTGCTTTAGCTCCTTCATGCCCTTGCGGTCGGACCGATGCAGCGGCTCTTCCATCCAGTAGACGCCGAGACGTTCCAGTTCTCTCGCCACCGTCAACGCATCCTTGAACGTCCAGGAGAGCGTCGTATCCCAGGGCATGCGCCAGCCCTGATTGCAATCGACCATGAGCTCCAGCCTGTCGCCGACGCGGGCGCGGATCGCCTCCAGCGCCTTGACGTCTTCGCGCCAGCCGCCACGGCCACCTGCCGACGAGGAGAAGCGCACCTTCATCGCCGGAAAGCCTTCCTCGATGTAGCGCTCGGCCTGATCGGCCATTGCTGACGGTTCGCGCAGCACGCCGGAGGATGCATAGAGCCGCACGCGGCTGGCGCGGCCGCCCAGCATGCGCCAGACAGGCTCGCCGGTGACCTTGCCGGAAAGATCCCACAGCGCCAGATCCATCGGCCAGCAGCGGCCATAATGGAAGTTGATATGCGACAGCACTTCGTAGTGACGCTCGAGATGCCGGGGATCCTGCCCTATGAACAGATCCTCATGGCCCTCGAAGCCCTTCATGAGATCGCCGGAGCCGATGCCTTCGCGGCCCTCGTCATCCCTGACGCGCACGATGGTCGCATCGAAGTGCCGGCGCGGGCGGCCGTCCCAACTCGCCTTGAACGCCGGATCGAGCGGCAGGCGATGATGGGTGATCTCTATGGAAACGATCTTGCTCATGGTGGCTCCCTCTCCCCAAGCATGATCCCGAAACACCCGAAGCCGCTTTCGAGACCATGTTGATTTTTATGTCTTAGCCGAATTGCTGCCAGATGGTCTTGTAGTCGCAATATTTGTCGATCGCATGCACCGAGCGATCGCGCCCAAAACCAGATTGCTTGAAGCCGCCGAAGGGTGTGGCGAAGTTCGACATGTCATAGGTGTTGATCCATACCGTGCCAGCATGGATCGCTTCGGAAAGGCGATGCGCCCGATCCATATCCTTGGTGAAGACGGCGCCGGCGAGGCCGTAGATCGTATCGTTGGCGATCCCCAGCGCTTCCTCTTCCGTATCGAAGGGAATGGCGGCAAGCACAGGCCCGAAGATCTCCTGCCGCGCCAGGCTCATGTCGTTGGTCATGTCGACGAAGACGCCCGGCGAGACATAGTATCCCCCGGTCTCGCTCAGAACACGCTCGGCTCCGAAGGCGCGGCGCGCGCCTTCCTTCTCCCCGGCCGCAATCATCGCCAGCACCTTGTTCATGTGCTCTTCCTCGATCAGCGCGCCGATCTGGGCGCCGGGATCGAGCGGGTGCTTCAGCGCAATATCCGAGCGCGTCACCGCCTCGATCTTCTCGATCAACTTGTCCTGCACCGAGCGCTGCACGATCAGCCGCGTCGAGGCATGGCAGGTCTCGCCGGAATTGTAGAAGCAACCCCAGGCGGCAGCGACCGCGGCCGCATCGAGATCGGCATCCTCGAAGACGACGAGTGGCGACTTGCCGCCGAGCTCCAGCGCCACGCGCTTGACGTTCGATTGCGCAGCATAACCCATGATCAGCTTGCCGACCTCGGTCGAGCCGGTGAACGCGATCATGTCGACATCCATGTGCAGCGCCAGCGGCTTGCCCGTCTCCTCGCCGTAACCGGTCACGACGTTGAGGACGCCGGCAGGCAGGCCCGCCTCGAAGCCAAGTTCGGCCAGGCGGATCGCCGAAAGCGAGGATTGCTCGGCCGGCTTCAGCACCACGGAATTCCCGGCAGCGATAGACGGCCCGAGCTTCCAGGAATCGATGATCATCGGATAGTTCCAGGGCGTGATCGCGCCGACCACGCCAATCGGCACCTTGCGCACCAGTGCGCGGGCATTCGGGCCTGTCGGGGCGATCTCGTCATACATCTTGTCGATCATCTCGCCGTAGAACTGGATACCGTCGGCGCAGAGGCGCACGTCGACACCAAGCGACGCCATGACCGGCTTGCCGACGTCAAGCGTCTCCAGCATGGCAAGCTCATCGCCATGGGCACGGATCAGCTCGGCCCATTTCAGCATGATCCTCTTCTTTTCCAGCGGCTCCTTCTTGCGCCAGACACCACTTTCGAAGGCGGCGCGGGCGGAAGTGACGGCGGCGTCGATATCGGCGGCATTGCCGCGCGCCAGCTGCGCACCGGACTTGCCGTCCATCGGGCGGATGCGGGTGAAGGTCTCGCCGGAAGAGGAAGCGCGAAAGGCGCCGTCAATGAAGTGGCGCCCCTCGAGCTTCAGGCTGGAGAGAACATTTTCCCAATAGTCGCGTGTGTATTCCTTGGTCATCTCAGATTCCTTTCGGCAGCGCCATGACGGCGGCCGCAAAATGATCGATGTCGGCATCCGTTACATCGCGGATGGTCGAGCGCCGCATGGGCTGGTTTTCCGGCGCGCGCATCTCGCGGGCAAGATCGGTGGCATCGAACGGCTTAAAGGCTGATGGCAGCGACCGCGTGATCCCGCAACGATCCATCCAGTCGGAGACGAAGGCCGGCAGTTCGGCGGCATTGGCCACGCCGCAAGCCTTTGCCGCCGCATTCAGTTCTGGCGTATCGGCTTCGACCAGCCAGCCAAGCGTCGCCTCGAAGCCGAGCGCGGTCGCAAGACCATGATGGACCGGCGCCAGGCCCGCCAGCGCATGGCTGACATTGTGGGCGATCGCCGTGCCGCAATTGTCGATGGCGATGCCGGCAAAACAGGAACCGAGCAGCACATCGCCACGGGCGGCGATGTCATCTGGCTGCTTGACCGCCGTCTCCAACGCGCCTGTTATCAGCCTCAGCGCCTGATGCGCATAGAATTGGGCGCCGCGATGGGTGTTGCGGTTCGTCGCCGCCTCGAAAGCATGGATGAAGGCATCAAGGCCGCACCACGCCGTCAGGTTGGCCGGCAGCGTCTTCGTCAGCGCCGGATCGAGGATGACGAGATCCGCCTTCGTCTCCGGACCCCAGATCCAGAGCTTCTTGCCTTCGGGGCCGGCAAAGATGTTCGTTGCCGAGGTCTCCGAACCCGTGCCGGCCGTGGTGGGCACCATGATCTTCTTCAGCGGGTTCTTCGGCAGCGGGTTGGCGGCCAGCGCGTAGTGCATCGGGTCCTTGCCGGAGGCTGCGCAGCA
Source organism: Rhizobium sp. SG570 (assembly GCF_012275345.1). NCBI lineage: Bacteria > Pseudomonadati > Pseudomonadota > Alphaproteobacteria > Hyphomicrobiales > Rhizobiaceae > Rhizobium > Rhizobium sp. SG570. The sequence goes on from NZ_JAAZQI010000013.1 coordinate 122,911, forward strand.
AGCGACGATCTTGGCGATATCCAGCGCCGAGCCGCCGCCGATGCCGATCACCATATCCGCGCCCTCGGCGACCTGAATGGCGGCCTGCAGATGCGCGAGTTTCGGCTCGCCGGAAAAGTCCGAGAAGACCTGCGTCTTTACACCGGCTTCCGCGAGCTCAGCGCCGATCTTGCCGGCAAGGCCCGACTGCGCCAGGAAAACGTCGATGACAAGCAGAACGGCTCCGACGCCATCGAAGGATTTGACTGCTGCGGGAAGGTCGGACAGGGCGCCGTCGCCGAAACGAATGTCTGGGATGGCGGAAATGGAAAAGGACACGAGGGATCCCCTGATAAATGCGGCTGATATGATGTCGTGATCCTGCATCACAATTTCAGATCTTCAAATCCGGGCAATTATCAGGAATATTGATGATCTGAAGTTATGGAGAGCCCATGCTCGAGAAAATACCCCTGGAAGCCTTCCGCGTCTTCGACGCCGCCGCCCGCGCGATGAATTTCTCCCGCGCCGGCCGAGAGCTGAACATCACCCAGGCCGCCGTCAGTCGCCGCATCAAGGGACTGGAGGACCACCTCGGCGCGACGCTGTTTACCCGGCGCGGCCGGAACCTGGCACTGACGCCGGAAGGCGAACGGCTGTTCCAGCGTGTACGCGCCACGCTGGAATATCTCGAAGAGAGCCTGGAGCCCTTCCGGGCCGGCACGGGCGAGATTATCTCGATTGCAGCAAGCGGCTCCATCTCGCATCTCTGGCTCGGACAACGACTGAGGGATTTCGGCAAGGAAAGCCCCGGGATCTCCGTGCGCCTGCTGACGACAGACGTCCATTCCGAACTCGCATCGGAAAACAACGATCTCATCATCATCTATTCCACCGGCGAGCATCCGCGCTGGAGCCTGACGCCGCTGATGAAAGAGGTGCTGGTGCCCATCGCATCACCAGACTACCTGGCAATTCGCGGATTGAACCCGCAGGCATTGACGTCGGTTGATATTGCCGCGCTTGATCTTATCGATTACGAGCGTGCCAACGCCCACTGGATCAGCCTACGTCAATGGTTCGGCCGTATCGGCGACCCCTTGAAAGGCAAGCTGCCGAGGCCGCGCCTTTCCTTTTCGACCTATATCATGGCTGTGGAGGCGGCGCTTAGGGGCGAAGGCATAGCGCTTGGCAGTCTCGGCCTTGTCGAAGAGTATCTGCAATCCGGTGCGCTCGTCACCGTCGGTACCGACCGTGTCGAGAGCGGCTTCGGATACTATCTCGGCGCACCACGCTTCCGTTCGCTCTCTCCGGAAGCGTTGCAGTTGCACCGGTTCCTGCTGCGCGGACAACAGGCCTGATGCGATTTCGGGAGGAATATCCCCGCTGCTTTCGCCGTGAGAAGTCGGAGATTTAAAGGGGTTGCGGTCGCTCACCACCTGCCCTCGTGGTTCGAGGGCGCTTACGCGCCACCTCATCATGAGGGCTAACCCGTTATGCCAGACCTCATACTCGACAAACCTCACGCCATTGGAACTAGCTTATGCTACGGCGCCCGCTCCATTCTCACCCTGAGGTGCGGAGGCTCCTGTGCTTGTCGAGGGGGCGAAGCCTCGAAGGGCGAGCATGGCCCACGCCCTCTGACAAAAAAAGCGGCCCAGAGGACCGCTTTCATCTCGACTATTGCATCCGGATCACATCAATCCTGCGGGATCGAGCCGCGCAGATGCGAGAGTTCCATGATGAAATGCTCAAGGCGCGATTTGTGCTCGTGATGCTCGGCATCTTCAAGCTCGGCCTTGGCAGCATTGATGCGGCGCTCCAGCTCGTCGCGACTCATGTCCTCGACCGTAACGGCGGATTCGGCCAGCAGAGTGCAGCCCGTCGGCAGGATGTCGGCGAAACCGCCGAACACGACGTAATCCTGCTTCTTGCCCGAGGCCAGGTGCACCTTGACGACACCCGGCTTGATGGTGGTCATGGTCGGCGCGTGATGCGCCATGACAGTCATCTCGCCTTCCGAGGCGGGGATGACGACATCGATAACCTGCTCCGACAGGAGCAGGCGCTCCGGAGAAACCAGTTCGAAATTGAAATTGTCAGCCATGACCCGTCACTTCTCGATTGTCTCATTCGCAAGGCAAGGGCGCGCGGGCAATGCCGCGCGCCGATGGATTGGCCTTAGGCAGCCAGCTTCTTGGCCTTCTCGATCGCTTCTTCGATCGAGCCGACCATGTAGAAAGCGGCTTCCGGCAGGTGGTCGTATTCGCCGTTGACCAGGCCCTTGAAGCCCTTGATCGTGTCTTCGAGCGCAACGAGCTTGCCCGGCGCACCGGTGAAGGCTTCGGCGACGAAGAACGGCTGCGACAGGAAGCGCTCGATCTTGCGGGCGCGGGCAACGGCCAGTTTGTCTTCTTCGGACAGTTCGTCCATGCCGAGGATGGCGATGATGTCCTGGAGAGCCTTGTAACGCTGCAGGGTCGACTGGACCTTACGAGCGATTTCATAGTGCTCTTCGCCGACGACCATCGGGTCGAGCATGCGCGAGGTTGAGTCGAGCGGGTCGACAGCCGGGTAGATGCCCTTTTCAGCGATCGAACGCGACAGAACCGTCGTCGCGTCCAAGTGGGCGAACGAGGTGGCCGGCGCCGGGTCGGTCAAGTCGTCGGCCGGAACGTAGATGGCCTGAACCGAGGTGATCGAGCCCTTGGTCGTCGTGGTGATGCGTTCCTGCATCTGACCCATGTCGGTGGCGAGCGTCGGCTGATAGCCCACGGCCGAAGGAATACGGCCGAGCAGAGCCGACACTTCCGAGCCTGCCTGGGTGAAGCGGAAGATGTTGTCGACGAAGAACAGAACGTCCTGGCCTTCATCGCGGAAGTTCTCGGCAACCGTCAGGCCGGTCAGAGCGACGCGGGCGCGGGCGCCCGGCGGTTCGTTCATCTGGCCGTATACCAGGGCAGCCTTGGAGCCTTCGCCGCCGCCATGCTTGTTGACGCCGGATTCGATCATTTCGTGGTAAAGGTCGTTGCCTTCGCGGGTGCGTTCACCCACGCCTGCGAACACCGAGTAACCACCGTGCGCCTTGGCAACGTTGTTGATCAGTTCCATGATGAGAACGGTCTTGCCAACGCCTGCGCCGCCGAACAGGCCGATCTTGCCGCCCTTTGCGTAAGGTGCGAGCAGGTCGACGACCTTGATGCCGGTGACCAGGATCTGGCCTTCGGTCGACTGCTCGACGTAAGACGGCGCGTCCTGGTGGATGGAGCGTTTATGGGCCGTGACCAGCGGGCCGGCTTCGTCGACGGGCTCGCCGATGACGTTCATGATACGACCGAGCGTTTCATGACCGACCGGAACCGAGATCGGCGCACCGGTATCCGAAACGATCTGGCCGCGAACCAGACCTTCGGTGGAGTCCATGGCGATCGTGCGGACCGAGTTTTCGCCGAGGTGCTGCGCGACTTCCAGAACAAGGCGGTTGCCGTTGTTGCTGGTTTCGAGAGCATTCAGGATCTTCGGCAGATCGCCATCGAAATGAACGTCAACGACGGCGCCGATAACCTGCGTAACCTTGCCGACCGAAACTGCGGCCTGAGCTGCGTCAGCCATAATCTTACCCTCTTTTCCTAGCCTCAGAGCGCTTCCGCGCCCGAAATGATTTCAATCAATTCCTTGGTGATCTGCGCCTGACGCTGACGGTTGTAGCTCAGTGTCAGCTTGTTGATCATCTCACCAGCATTGCGCGTCGCATTGTCCATCGCACTCATCTTGGCGCCCATTTCGCCGGCAACGTTCTCAAGGAGCGCGCGGAAGACCTGGACGGAGAGGTTGCGCGGGATCAGATCCTCGAGGATCGAAGCCGCATCCGGCTCGTATTCATAAACTGCACCCTTATGGGCAGCATCTTCTTCGACGGCGGCGGGAGCCGAAGCCGGGATGAGCTGCAGCCCGGTCGGCACCTGGCTGATCACCGACTTGAACTCGGAGTAGAACAGCGTGCAGACATCGAACTCGCCGGCTTCAAACATCTCGATGATGCGCTTGCCGATGGCATCCGCATTCTCGTAGCCGATGCGCTTGACGTCGCGCAGTTCCTTGCGCTCGACGATCAGGGAAGAATACTCACGACGCAGGATGTCGTAACCCTTCTTGCCGACCGTGAAGATCTTCACGGTCTTGCCTTCGGAAAGCAGCTTGCGAATGTGATCGCGGGCAAAGCGCGCGATCTGCGAATTGAAACCACCGCAAAGGCCGCGTTCAGCCGTGCAGACCACGAGCAGATGCACATCGCTCTTGCCGGTGCCGGTCATCAGCAGAGGCGCGCCGTCAGCTTCGCTGACAGCAGCCGTGATGTTGGCAAGAACGGCGCCCATGCGCTGCGAATACGGCCGCGCGGCCTCCGCTGCCTCCTGGGCACGCCGAAGCTTCGCCGCGGCGACCATTTTCATCGCCTTGGTGATCTTCTGCGTCGCCTTGACGGAGGCGATCCGGTTTTTCAGATCCTTAAGTGAAGGCATCCGGTATCCGTCCTAGAAGTGAGGTCCGATCAGGCGAAAGACTTGGCGTAGCTGTCGAGAGCAGCCGTAAGCTTGCCCTTGGTCGCGTCGCTGATAGCCTTTTCGGTCCGGATCGTATCGAGGATCTCCTTGCCTTCCGAACGGAGGTAGGACAGCAGACCCTGCTCGAACTTGCCGACCTGCGGAACCGCGACCTTGTCGAGGTAGCCGTTGACGCCGGCGAAGATCACCGCAACCTGCTCTTCCGTCTTCAGCGGCGAGAACTGCGGCTGCTTCAGGAGTTCGGTCAGGCGGGCACCGCGGTTCAGCAGACGCTGCGTTGCGGCATCGAGGTCCGAGCCGAACTGAGCGAAGGCGGCCATTTCGCGATACTGCGAGAGTTCGCCCTTGATCGAGCCGGCAACCTGCTTCATCGCCTTGATCTGCGCGGACGAACCGACGCGCGAAACCGACAGACCGACGTTAACGGCCGGACGAATGCCCTGATAGAACAGGTCGGTTTCAAGGAAGATCTGGCCGTCGGTGATCGAGATCACGTTGGTCGGAATGAAGGCCGAAACGTCGTTGCCCTGCGTTTCGATGACGGGCAGAGCGGTCAGCGAACCGGCGCCCAATTCATCGTTCATCTTGGCAGCGCGCTCGAGAAGGCGCGAATGCAGGTAGAAAACGTCGCCCGGATAGGCTTCGCGGCCCGGCGGGCGGCGCAGCAGCAGCGACATCTGGCGGTAGGAAACGGCCTGCTTCGACAGGTCGTCGTAACCGATCAGCGCATGCATGCCGTTGTCGCGGAAATATTCGCCCATGGCACAACCGGCGAACGGAGCCAAGAACTGCATCGGAGCCGGATCGGACGCCGTCGCGGCGACGATGATCGAATACTTCAGCGCGCCGCGCTCTTCGAGCACCTTGACGAACTGAGCAACGGTCGAACGCTTCTGGCCGACGGCGACGTAGACGCAGTACAGCTTTTCGCTGTCCGGGCCGGCATCGTGGATGGCCTTCTGGTTCAGGATCGTGTCGAGAAGAATGGCGGTCTTGCCGGTCTGGCGGTCGCCGATGACGAGCTCGCGCTGGCCGCGTCCCACAGGGATCAGCGCATCGATGGCCTTGAGGCCGGTCGACATCGGCTCATGAACCGACTTGCGCGGAATGATGCCCGGAGCTTTCACGTCGACGCGCGAACGGCGGGTCGCATTGATCGGGCCTTTGCCGTCGATCGGATTGCCGAGCGCGTCGACGACGCGGCCAAGCAGTTCCGGACCGACCGGAACGTCGACGATCGCGCCGGTGCGCTTGACGGTGTCGCCTTCCTTGATGTCGCGGTCGGAGCCGAAGATGACCACACCGACGTTGTCGGCTTCAAGGTTCAGCGCCATGCCGCGGATGCCACCCGGGAATTCGACCATTTCGCCGGCCTGGACGTTATCCAGACCGTAGACGCGGGCGATACCGTCACCGACGGAAAGAACCTGGCCGACTTCGGAGACTTCAGCTTCCTTGCCGAAATTTTTGATCTGATCTTTCAGAATTGCGGAAATTTCCGCGGCGCGGATATCCATCAGCCGACCTCTTTCAATGCAAGCTTAAGGGTGGAGAGTTTGGTGCGAAGGGACGTATCGATCTGACGCGAACCAACCTTGACGATCAGGCCGCCGAGGATCGACGGATCGACCGTGACGGCAATCGCCACGTCCTTGCCGGTGACGCCCTTCAGCGCCGCCTTCAATTCATCTTCCTGCGCTTGGGTAAGCGCATGCGCCGAGGTGACCTCGGCGGAAATCTCGCCGCGATGCTGGGCGGCGATGATACGGAAAGCCTTGATCATGCCCGGCAGCGCAAAGAGGCGCCGGTTCTTGGCCACAAGCTTCAGAAAATTGGTAACGAAGGCGCCGAAGCCAGCTTTAGTCGCCAGCGCCTCAATCGCGCCGACCTGCTCCTCAGACGAAAAGACCGGACTGAGGACGAAGCGCTTCAGATCGGCGCTGTCATCGAGCATGGCTTGGAACCGATCAAGATCGGCGGTCACTGTCGGTACTGCGCCCTCCTCAAGGGCCAATTCGAACAATGACGAGGCATATCGTTCTGCAACACCAGAAATATGCTGGGATGTGTCTGCCACGGGCACAAATTTCCCTGATTTCAACCCAAGAACTCGGCTTCCGGGTGACGGAAGCCATATATCCTTGAATTCGTTTTGATTTCCCCCAGAAATCAGCAGGAGTACGTTCCTACCTCATCCGAAATTCGGGGTTCGTCTAACATAGGATATTGAGACTCGCAACACGCGTATCCACGGAATACGCCATTCGGGTGAAATTATGATGGCAAAAATCGAAAAGCGTGGGGATAGCGCAGGGAAATAAGGCCACGCCGAGCCTATTTCAGTTCAAATATAGCCCATTCCGTAGAGAAGCGGTAGAGCGGCCAGAATCGCCTGCACAACCAGAAGGAGAAGATTCAAGAATACACTTCCACGATCCGACATGATCGAAAGGATACGGCCGAACGCCGCAACGCCGAAGGAGGCGCCAAGCGCCAGATAGATCATAGGCTGAGCCAGCAGAATCGCCACCAGCCCGAAGCCGGCAAGGAAGCCGCCCGCCGACCGCGCCTCGGCATAGGCTTCGGATCGCCCCTCGCGCACCTGCAATCGAAGGAAGCGATAAGTGTAGCCCGGCGCGAACATCATGACGAGACCGATCAGCGCCGTAGACGCCGCCGAGCAAAAGGCAAGCTGCTCGCCGAATTCGGTCGGAAAATAGAATTCCATCGGTCGCCCCTAGAAGATCGATCGGTGCGCAAATCACCTGAATGAGACGGCCGACTTATGGCATGATCCGGCGGAGCAGGGAAAGGCATGCCGCCATATCAGCCGGGTCAAATCACAGAAAGCTCTGTGGATCGATATCGAGCTGCACCTGCACCGAGCCGCGCTCCCTGGGCGATTGCGCCAGCATGGCCCGAAGAAACCCCTGCATGTCGGAATTGCGCCGGCCGTGCACGAGCAGCCGGAACCGGTGGCGGCCGCGCACCAGCGCTAACGGCGCTTCCGCCGGCCCGAGCACGGAAATGCCCTGCACCTGCGGCGCGGCGTTGCGCATGCTGCGGGCATGGGTCTCCGCATCCTGGCGGGTTTCGGCCGAAACGATGATCGAGGCGAGCCGGCCGAAGGGCGGCAGCACCGCCCTCTCGCGCTCGGAAATCTCGCGCTCGTAGAAGGCGCCGGCATCGCCTGAGACGATCGCCTGCATGACGGGGTGCTGCGGCTGGTAGGTCTGCAGCAATCCGTGGCTCTTCAGCCCGGTTCTGCCGGCGCGTCCCGTCACCTGAGACAAAAGCTGGAATGTCCGCTCGGCGGCGCGCGGATCGCCATTGGCAAGGCCGAGATCGGCGTCGACAATGCCGACCAGCGTCATCAGCGGAAAATTGTGGCCCTTGGCGACCAACTGCGTGCCGATGACGATATCCGCCTCGCCCTTGGCAATGGCTTCGAGCTCCAATCTCAGCCGCTTGACGCCGCCCATGATGTCGGAAGAAAGCATGATCGTCCGCGCTTCGGGAAAGTGCCGCTCCACTTCCTCGGCAATGCGCTCGACGCCGGGCCCGCAGGCAACGAGGTGGTCGAGCGTGCCGCATTCCGGGCAGGCTTCCGGCGTGCGCTCGGCATAGCCGCATTGATGGCACTGGATCTGGCCGCGAAACCGGTGCTCCACCAGCCAGCTTGAACATTGCGGGCACTGGAAACGATGGCCGCAAACGCGGCAAAGCGTCAGCGGCGCATAGCCGCGCCTGTTGAGGAACAGCAACGCCTGCTCGCCCTTGGCAACCGTCTTGCCGATGGCGCGGAGCAAGACAGGCGAGAGGAAGCCGCCGCGTTCCGGCGCGTGGCGGCGCATGTCGACCAGATGCAGGTCGGGAAGAGCGGCATCGCCGAAGCGCGTCGGCAGGTGAATGGTGGTGTAGCGCCCGCTCTGTCCGTTGACCTGGCTTTCGACCGAGGGCGTGGCGGAAACCAGCACGACGGGAAAATCGCCGATGCGGCCGCGCACGACGGCCATGTCGCGCGCATTGTAATAAACGCGATCCTCCTGCTTATAGGCCGGATCGTGCTCCTCGTCGACGATGATCAGGCCGAGGTCCTCGAAGGGCAGGAACAGCGCCGAGCGCGCCCCGGCCACGACCCTGACCTCGCCCGTCACCGCCTGCCGCCAGACCTTCTCGCGCGTACGCGGCGCGAGATCCGAGTGCCATTCCGCCGGCTTGGCGCCGAAGCGATCCTGGAAGCGCTCCAAGAAACTTGCCGTCAGCGCGATCTCGGGCAGTAGGATCAACACCTGCTTGCCGCGCCTCAGCGTTTCGGCGATCGCCTCGAAATAGACCTCCGTCTTGCCGGAGCCGGTAACGCCGTCGATCAGCGAGACGGAGAACTCGCCCTTGCGCACATCGACCAATATCTCGTCGGCCGCCTCCTTCTGCGGCCCCTCCAGCCGCGAGCCGATATAATCCGGATCGGGCCGGGCGACGACGGGTGGCGGCGGCAGGAAGATGGTTTCGAAAATACCTTGCGAGATCAGCCCATCGACGACGCTGGTGGAAACGCCGGCCGCATGCGCCAGGCCAATGCGCGTCCATGACAGCCCGTCGGCGGCAGTCTCCATGACCTTGGCGCGCGCCGGCGTCAGCCGCTCCGGCTGTCCGCCGATGAAGCGCAACCCCTCGATCATCGGCTCGGGATCGAAGGCGGCCGGCGCGCGCAAGGCCATGCGCGCCACCAGCCCCGGCGGCGACAGCGTATAGGTGGCAACCCAATCGATGAAATCGCGCATATGCTTGCCGAGCGGCGGGCAATCGAACACACGACTGATGGGGCGAAGCTTCTTCGGATCGACGCCGCCATCCTCGTCGCCATCCCAGACGACGCCGATGACCTGCCTCGGCCCGAGCGGCACCTGCACGACAGAACCCGGCTCGACCGCCATCCCCTCAGGCACCGCATAGGAATAGGCCTTCGGCGCCGGCAACGGCACCAAAACCGGAACCGTGCGGCTCATCACAAGTTTCGCGGGCGCAGCCTCGAAAAGCGCACCGAACAGATCGGAAGAATCTTTATTCATTGCGCCAGACCATGCCCCGGACGGGCACAAAAGAAAACCCGGATTGCCGGATTGCCACTATTCGTCTTCATCGTCGATCACACCGGTCAGCCGCATGCCGTCGATCCAGGTGGCACCATCTTCGCGGATCACCCGGCGCGGCCGCACGCCGCAGCGCTCGCGCACGGCAGCGGCCAGAACCTCCGAGTGGGTGACGATCCAGATTTGGCTGGTCTTGGCCGCTTGCGCGATCATCTCGGCAAGCGGCACCAGCATGTCGGGATGCAGGCTCGCCTCCGGCTCGTTGAGCGCGATCAGCGGCGGCAGGCGATAGGACATCAGCGCAGCCGCCAGGCCGAGGAAACGGATCTGGCCGTCGGACAATTCGCGCGGCTGAAAGACGCGCCTCGGGAATTCGGGCAGCATCAGGCCGAAATCCGCCGTCTCCTGCGGTTCCGGCACGACGAGACGCGCCCCACCAAGGGCGGCGGCAATGACGCGATCGAGTTCAACGGTATCTTCGCGCGTGTGAACAAGCGTGGCGAAGACGGCAGCGATATTGGCGCCGTCCTCGTCCAACATCGGAGAAGTCACCGCAAGGCATGGCGCACGCAGCGGCGAGCCGCGATCGGTGCGAAAGCCATGGTAGAACCGCCAGGCATCGACGGCCCGTCGGAACGTGCCGACTTCCGGATAATATCCGGCATCGCCGAGCAGAGCGATCGCCGTTTCGGATGTCAGCGCCTGCTCGGGATGCGCCTGCATGCGGCCATTCTCGCCACGAACGGAAATGCCCGGTCCGTCGCGCTTCATCATCGTTACCGACCGCCGGCCCGTTTCGATCGACAATTCCTCAGCCTTGACTTGCGGCTCCAATGGAAAGCCGGCAGAGGCAAGCGGCGGCCGCATGCCGGCCTCGATCCAATAGCGGAAGGTCGCTGCCCGCTCCATGTCGAGCAGCTCGACATCGAAGCGGATGCGGGCTGATTCATGCGAGCGCCGCTTGCCCGACCACATGGCCGAGAACATGCCGCCCTCGCTGGAAATCTCATGCGCCAGCCGCCCACGGACCGCCGCCTGTACGAGCTGCAGCGAACGATAGAGATTGGATTTGCCGACGCCATTCTCGCCGATGAACAGGTTGACATCAGCGAGATCCATTCGGATCGAACGCAAAGAGCGGTAATTCTGGGCGAACATCGAGCGAAGTTGCATGCCCCGGTCTAGCCGATTCCCGATTTAAAGAGAATGCGCGGCCAAGGCCTCGTCCTGCCGCCTGGGCGAAACGAGCGGCGAGAACCTCGCATTGCCGTCAGCCGCAAGATCGACGACCGTGTGTTTCTCCAGCGCTTTCGTCACCTCGTTGACGTCGCCGTCCAGATGCTCGACGGGAATGAGATTGCCGACGAGGAAGTCGAACTGGTCGCCGCGCTTGTTCAGAAGCTCGTGAAAGACAGTCATATCGCGCAGCTCGGTCGACCATCTGGCGAGCCAGTAGAACAGGCCGGAATTGCGCGCCGTCAGGTGCACCGGCAGGATCGGCAGATTGTATTTGCGGGCCAGACCCACGGCGGATGTCTTCCACGGACGCTCGTTCAGCTTGCCGTCCGCCCAATAGGCGATGCGGCCGGACGGAAAAAGCACGGTGACCTTGCCGTCGGCGACGGCGCGATTGGTCAGCTGCAGTGTCTCGCGCGTCTTCGGCTTGCTCTTGTGCTCCTCTCGCCATTCTACCGGAATGATCATCTCGGCGAAACGCGGATTGACGCGGACGGCATCGCGATTGGCAAAGATCATCATGTCAGGCCGGCGCGATTTCAGGAGATCGAAAACGGCGACGCCGTCGGCAATGCCGGTGGGATGATTGCTGACGAGAATGAACCCGCCGGATGCCGGGATGCGATCGGCGTGGGTGACGTCGATGTCGAGCTGGAGCAGATCGCTCATATATTCGAAGCATTGAAAGCCGGACAACTTGGCGACATCATTGGCGAATTCGATCGCCTTGTTGTAGCGCAGCAGCGTGTAGAGAAAGGGGCGCATGACCGGCCAGAGCGGATTGCGAACGATCTTTTCGCCACGTTCGGCGATCAGCATATCGACAATATGTCCCGGCTGACCCTGCGACACCAAAGCGATCGCTTCTGCAATCTGTCCCAATGCAGTTATCGAACCGCGGCGTGCCATGAAGTATCCTGAATGGTTGGGGTATATTCTATTGCAACCGAATATGATCGAAGCATGACAAGCGCCTCGCATATAGCCGCCAAATCATCGGGGATTTAGGAACCGGCCCATATGCAGTTTTTTGGAGTGCCGTTGCTCCCGCAGCACATCGGAAATGCAAGCAGTGCAACGGGAAAGTTAGTGATTCCATAACCTTCCCTAATTCAAAGTGGCAGAAGGAATTTGAATTTCAAGGGGTTTTCCACTGAACGAATTGTTGATCATTGCCGACTCAAGGTTGATGGCGGAGCGTAGCCGCTGGCTCGACGCGCTCGGTCAGGAGCGGCGGCTCTCCGCCCACACGCTGAATGCCTACGAGCGCGACACGCGGCAATTCCTCACCTTTCTCACCGGCCATCTCGGCGGCCCGGCAACGATCGCGGATATTCACGCGCTGCGCCCCGCCGATTTTCGCGGTTTTCTCGCCGCGCGCCGAAAAGAAGGGGCCGGCGCCCGTTCGCTCGGGCGCAATCTTGCCGGCCTTCGGTCGCTGCTGCGCTATCTCGAAAAGAAAGGCCTGGTGAATGCCGCAGGCGCGGCGGCCGTGCGCTCGCCGAAACAGCCGAAATCGCTTCCCAAGCCGCTTTCCGATACGCAGGCCATCACGGTGGTCAGCGATGAGGCACAGTTGCATGAGGAGCCATGGATCGCTGCGCGCGATGCGGCCGTGCTGACCCTGCTCTACGGCTGCGGCCTGCGCATTTCCGAAGCGCTGGATCTGAAGCCGCAGGATATGCCGCCGGGCGCGACTGCGCTGCGCATCACCGGCAAGGGCAACAAGACGCGGCTGGTGCCGCTACTATCAATCGTCGTCGAGGCGGTCGATCACTATCGCGCGCTCTGCCCCTATCATCTCGACGCGGACGGCCCCCTCTTTCGCGGCGCGCGCGGCGGCAAGCTGCAGCCGGGCATCATCCAGCACGGCATGCAGAAACTGCGCAGCGCCTTCGGCTTGCCCGATACCGCCACGCCGCATGCCTTGCGCCACTCCTTCGCGACGCATCTGCTGGCGGGCGGAGGGGACCTGCGCACCATCCAGGAATTGCTCGGCCATGCCAGCCTGTCGACGACGCAGGTCTATACCGGCGTCGATTCCTCGCGGCTTCTGGAAGTCTACGATCGCGCCCATCCGCGAGCGTAAGAAAAGATTAACCCCTTGCGTTAAGGGAATATGCGTTTCGCAAGGATAGAGCAGAAACATGTTTCGACATGCCTCCCGAAAGCCGCTTTCGAGCTTTAGAAGTCATGTCCTCTGCCAGCGGAAGGTTTAGATGATTTCTGCCCTCGGATCCAGGACGATGCGGTCACCGACGCCGGCGATCGGTGGCATGCTCCTTTGGCTCGCCACGGCCTTTCCGCTGATGCTGGCGATCATATTGATCGCAACCATGCTGACGCTGCAATCGGCGCACGCCGATGAGACGGTGTCCGACAGCTGCGGCGGCAAGGATCTGATGGCGGAGCTGCAGAAAACCGATCCTGCCAAATATGCCTCCATCATCGCGGCAGGCGATAAAGTGGAAAACGGCAAGGGCATCTTCTGGAAGATCGAGAAATCAGGCCTGAAGCCTTCCTGGCTGCTCGGCACCATGCATGTCTCGGATTCGCGCGTGCTCACCATGCCGAAGGGCGCGCCGGAGGCCGTAGCGGCCGCCGATACGATCGTCGTCGAATCCGACGAAATTCTCGATGACAAGAGGGCAGCCGCGGCCCTCTTCGCCAATCCGTCGCTGACGATGCTCACCGACGGCTCGACCATCAGCCAGCATCTGTCGCCCGAGGATAACGCCAAGCTCGAAGCGGGACTGAAGGCGCGCGGCATTGCGCTTGCCGCTGTCTCCCGCATGCAACCCTGGCTGATTTCGAGCTCTTTCGAGATGACCGGCTGCGAAATCCACCGCAAGACCGCCGGCGCGAAATTCCTCGATCAGAAGCTGGCAAGCGACGCCGCCGCCGAGGGCAAGCAGGTCAAGGGCCTGGAGACGCTGGCCGAGCAGGCCAAGGCCATGAGCGATCTGCCCATCGCGCTGCATCTGAAGTCGCTGATCCAGACGCTCGAACTCGGCGACAAGATCAACGACGTCAACGAAACGATGACCGATCTCTATCGTGCCGGCAATATCGGCGCGATGATCCCGATGCTGAAGGTAATCGAGCCGGACCAGAACATCTCTGACGACGACACGGCGGCCTTCGAGCAGCGCATCATCCTCGATCGCAACAAGGTGATGGCCGAACGCTCCGCACCGATCCTCGACAAGGGCAACGCCTTCATCGCCGTCGGCGCGCTGCATCTGGCCGGCGACCAGGGCCTGGTAGCGCTGCTGCGCAAGCAGGGCTTCACGGTAACGGCAGTAAACTGACCGCGCTCATCCGTCTGCCGAAATTGGCGAGCATTGTTATGACGATCAGCCGGTGGAATGGTGTAATCAGCGCTATATAGATCCGCCCGAGCCATATCTTTCGCCTGACCAATGTCGTCGCATCGACCAGCCGACGCCCCTGATCGTCGTGCCGCACGTCGATGACGACACGAAAATCGAGGTGGCGATCGTCGAACCCCAGAACGACTTGATTGTCCGACTTGCTAACGACCGGAAAGAAACCGATCGTTTCCAGCTCATCCGCCACCAGGCTACGGCTGGATCTCAATCCGAACAGACCAGTCACGGCGTCGCGCAGCCGCACCAATAGCCGCACCCACAGCGGAAACCGGCCAAGCATGGCATGCGCAGCCGTAATTGCCGTAAAATCCGATCTCGCGACCTGCAGCTCATAGCAATCCGCCCAATCCGCACCCGGCAGCGCGGGATGCGGCATATACGGTATCACCATCCGAGGCCTTGCAGACATCGTCTCGCCCGTTGCGTCCATCCCCGCAAGCTATCACACTCAGCACATCAACCTGAACAGACAAATGCCGGCTGCGACGATTGTGCAGATGGACGGCCGGCTAGCGCACAGCCGATCCGTTAGCCGGCAATATTTTCATACGCCAGGACGTCTCCGGCTTCAGATAGGCTGTCGCAATTGCGCGGACATCCTGCGCTGTTATGGACTGGTAGCCGTTGATGCTGCCGCGAATCCGTTCGAGACGCCGGGCATCCGTCTGGGCACCATGCAAGCTCTCCAGCCAATAGCCGTTGGTCTGCTGCGAACGCTTTATCTCCTCCACGATCGGAGCCTTGGCGCGCGTGAGCTCGTCCGGCGAAACGTCCCTATCCCGCAAATCGGCGCTGATCTTGTCCACCAGATTGAAGAAATGATCCACCTTCGCCGGAACTGTCTCGACGTAGACATAGGCAAAGCCATAGCCCGGGATCGATCTGGACAGGTCGACGTCGCCCTGTGGACTGTAAGTCGCGCCCTCGGCAATGCGGAACTGATCGATCAGGCGATTCCGGAAGATCGCTCCTGTAACATTGGCGGCAACGGCGCGCGGCAAATCGGAGAGAAAATCGCCGATCGGCATGGCAACAAGCGCGCCGGCATTGTCGCTTCGCCCGTCCTGAAGCCGCACGACCGGTTCCGGCGTCGGTGCCGGAAAAAGCGCGCTGCTGTCGGTCCGCACCTGCGCATCGGGCCGGGCCGGCAGCGCACCGAAGGTCTGTGCGGTCATGCGGATCGCATCATCCACCTGAACATCGCCGGCGATGATGACTTCGATCTGCCCCCTGGAAAGGAACGGCCGCAAGAGTGCCTCGAAATCTTCCGGCTTGGTGTTGAGCAACTGTGTCCGGTCCGGAAAAGTCCAGCGCGGATCATTAGAATGCAAAAGCCCGGGAAGATCGCGGCCGACCACGGTCCCTGGCGTTGCCTGAAGCTGCGTCAGACTGTTCAGATAGGCCTGTTGCACCCGCTTGAAGACATCAGGACGGTAGGCTGGATCGGAGACATAGGCCGTCAGAAGCTGCAATTGCGTCGCCAGGTCGCTCGGCCGCGTCGCCCCCTCGAACCTGAAGGAGCCATCCTGGATGGAAAAGTCGCTGCCGACGACGTTGCTGGCGAACGCCTTCTGCAAGTCATCGTAGCTGATTGCTTTGAGGCCGGACAGCGGCACCGCCGGCGCCGCCCATATTGGCAGCGGGCGGTCATGCGGCAGATCGAGCCGGCCGCGACCGATATTCGCACGAACCAGGACTTCGTCGGCGCGGAGCTTTGTCGGCTTGACGGTCAGGCGGACGCCGTTGGCAAAGCGTACCATCGTCACGCCGAGATCATCGACGACTCGCTGTTCGACGACGGCTCCGGCCTTCCCGAAATCGGTATACGCCCAGACGGCCGCTGTCGTATGCTCCGGCGCAATAACCGGCACGTCGCGCGAGTCCGCATAGGCCTTTTCAACAGCCGCGACACCGCCCTCGGGCATTTGCGGGATCTGCAGTACCAGTTGCGGACCGTTGCCCGCAAAGGCAGCCTGGAGACTCTGGTTGACCTCGGCCGCTGTCAAGCCTTTCATCGCAGCATCGAAGAGCGAGAGGTCTTCCGCCGGCGAGGTGAAGACCACGCCTTCGCCGACACTCCAGGCCAAAGATCCGGCAATGTCCGGGCTCGTGCGCGTTGCAGCGCCGCCCGCAGCCGCCTGCAGTGTCGACCGGTATTCGGCAATCTCGCGATCGATCTCGCTTTGCGCAGCACCGAACTCGGCAATGCGGCGCTGCTCCTGATCGATGGCGGCAAGCGCCGCCTGCCACTTGTCGGGATCGCTATCGGCGGCAATCATCGTGACGTGCGCGGACTTCAACAGATCCTGAGAACCGGCCTGCGCGCTGACGAAGGGCGGGTTGGGCTGTTGCGCCAGAACGGAGATGCGCCGGTTGAGAACAGCCAGCCCTATCCCGTCGATCAACTGCTGACGACGCTTGGCAACCGTGTCCTGCGAACCATCATAGGGACGCGTCCAGGCGATCTGCACGCGGGTGGCGCCACCCGGCACAACCACGGTTCCGACGCGCTCCCCGTGTTTTTCAAGAGCGCCCAGATCGGGCTCCGCCGGCGCCGGTGTATTTGACATCCAATTGCTGAAGCGGCTGCGGATGTCGGCTTCGAGGGCCGCCGCATCGATATCGCCGACCACGATCAGCGTGGCGCGTTCCGGCCGATAATTGGTGCGATAATAGTCCCGCACCAGATCGACCGGTGCGTTGCTGATGATGTCAGTCTTGCCGATAGGCGGACGCAGCAGCACGCGCTGGCCGGGCAGCAGCAGGTTCATGAAGCCGGTTCCGCCCCGATATTGCGGCGTATCGCGCAGCTTCTCCTCCGAGAGGATGACGCCGCGCTCGCGGTCGAAGGCGCCGGCGTCCAGCGTGAGTTCGCTCGCCGTCTCGCGCATCAGCATCAGGCCGGTGGAAACCGTCTCGGCATCGGCCTCAGGCAGATCGAGCGCATAGACGGTTTCGTTGTAGCTGGTCGAAGCGTTCGTATCCGCGCCGAAGGCCAGGCCGAGGCGCTGGAGGATTCGGGTCATCTCGCCTTCGGGAACGTGGGTCGAACCCTTGAACGCCATATGTTCGAGAAAATGCGCCAGCCCCTGCTGATCGTCTTTTTCCTGGAGCGAACCGGTGCCGATGCGAAACCGGATCGCCACCTGCCCCGCAGGCGTCGCATTATGCATGATGGCGAAACGCATACCGTTGGGCAGCGTGCCGAAACGGAGATCGGGCTCCGCCGGCAGATCGCTGGCGGCCTGCGGCCAACCGACATCAGGCGTTTCGGCATGAGCCGGGAGCACACCGGTCGCTAGGACCGTGAAGGCGACAACAATGAACAGTTGTAGGGATGCGGCAATAGCTGGGATTTGGCGTGACATGCTTGCTTCGGTGATTGGGGGAGCTTCGATGATGCGATGCACGAGAGGCCCCGTTCATCGCATCATCGCATGTGCATTGCAATCCCAGTATTCGACCGAGCTTAAACGCCGTTCTTACATGTGGATCGGCTTGAAGAAGGTCGCAAGCGCTGCCTCCTTCACGGCTTCCGACATGGTCGGATGCGCATGGCAGGTGCGGCCGAGATCTTCCGACGACCCACCGAATTCCATCAGCACGGTAATCTCGTGGATCATCTCACCGGCGCCGAAGCCGACGATATGGCCACCCAGAACCCGGTCCGTTTCCTTGTCGGCCAGGATCTTGACGAAACCATCGGTCGCCAGCATGGCGCGGGCGCGGCCGTTGGCGGAGAACGGGAACTTGCCGACCTTGTAGGCGACGCCCGCGGCCTTCAGCTCTTCCTCGGTCTTACCGACGGAGGCGACTTCCGGCTGGGTGTAGACGACGCTCGGGATGACGTCGTAGTTCACATGGCCCGCCTGGCCGGCGAGGATCTCGGCGAGCGCCACGCCCTCGTCTTCCGCCTTGTGCGCCAGCATCGGGCCCTTCACCACGTCGCCGATGGCATAGATGCCGGCGACGTTGGTCTTGAAGTGGCCGTCGATCTCGACGCGGCCGCGATTGTCGAGCACGACGCCGGCCTCTTCCAGGCCGAGGCCTGCCGTATAGGGCTTGCGGCCAGTCGCGACCAGCACGACATCGGCGTCGAGCACGACCTTGTCGCCGCCCTTGACCGGCTCGAAGGTAACCTTCGCGCCACCGCCGGACTTCTCGACGCCGACCACCTTGGCGCCGAGATGGAATTCCACGCCCTGCTTGGCCAGCATGCGCTGGAACTGCTTGGAGACTTCGCCGTCCATGCCGCCGAGGATGGTGTCGAGATATTCGACGACGGTAACCTTGGCGCCGAGGCGCGACCACACCGAGCCGAGCTCGAGGCCGATGACGCCGCCGCCGACGACGATCATCTTGCCCGGCACCTTGTCGAGCGCGATGCCGCCGGTGGAGGAGATGATGATCTTCTCATCGATTTCGAGCGGCACGCCCGGAATGCCGGCAACGTCGGAGCCGGTGGCGATGACGATGTTCTTGCCCTCGATCTCCGTCACCTTGCCGTCGTCAGCCGTCACGGCAACCTTGCCGGCGGAAACGATCTTGCCGGTGCCCTGGAAGGCATCGATCTTGTTCTTCTTGAAGAGGAAGGCGACGCCATCGACATTCGACTTAACCGTCGCGTCCTTGTGGGCCATCATCTTGCCAAGGTTCAGCGTCGGCGCTGCAACCTCGACGCCTAGCGCGTCCATGCCATGGCCGGCCTGATGGAACACTTCGGAAGCGTGCAGCAGCGCCTTGGAGGGAATGCAGCCGATGTTGAGGCAGGTACCGCCAAAGGTCACTCGCTTTTCGACGACCGCCACCTTCAGGCCGAGCTGCGCCGCCTTGACTGCGCAGACATAGCCGCCCGGGCCGGTTCCGATAATGATCACATCGTAGGACATGGTTTAATTTCCTTGTTTTCTATCTCTGTTAGTCGGCCGCCCGCGCCAAGGCGAGGCGGATGCCGAAGCCGACGAGCGCCGCTCCGGTGATGCGGTTGAACCATTTGCCTGACGCGATGAAGCGATCGCGAACCGGCTTGACGGTGAAAAAGGTGGAGACGCCGGCAAACCAGGCGACCAGAGCCGCCGCCATGCCGATGCCGTAGCTGAACTGGATCAGCGCCGGCGTGTCGTGATGCACGAGCGTCGAAAACAGCGACAGGAAAAACAGCACCGGCTTCGGGTTGAGCGCATTGGTGATGAAGCCCGTCGCCAGGCAACGCCAGACGGAGACCGGCTTGCGGTCGGCATCGGTGATCTCGATTTCCGCCACCTTGAAGCCCGGATCGCGGAACGACTTGAGGCCGAGATAGACGAGATAGAGAACGCCGGCCCATTTGATCATGCTGAACAGGACAAGCGATTGCGAGACGATCAGGCCGAGGCCGAGAATGGTGTAGCTGATGTGGAAGAGCAGCGAGAAGCCCATGCCGAGCCCGGTCATCATGGCGGCACGGCGGCCATGCACGATGCTCTGGCGCAGGATGACGGCAAAATCGGCGCCGGGAATGACGATGAAGATCGAGAACACCGCCATCAGGCCGAGGAATTCGAGAATATATTGCATGAAAGCCACCCTTCCGCTTAACGGCCACCGCTCACGTCGAGCAAGGCACCCGTTATATAGGATGCGTGAGGCCCCAGGAGATAGAGGATGGAGTCGGCCACCTCGTCGGCCGTTCCGGCACGCTTCATCGGCAATTGCGGAGCGATGTCGCGAGCCCGGTCCGGCAGGCCGGCGGCGGCGTGGATATCCGTATCGATGATGCCGGGCCGGACGGCATTGACGCGGATGCCTTCGGCCGCCACCTCGCGCGCCAGACCGACCGTGAAGGTATCGATCGCCCCCTTGGAAGCGGCATAATCGACATATTGCCCGCCGCCGCCGAGCGTGGCGGCGAGAGAAGAAACGTTGACGATCACGCCGCCCTTGCCGCCGTGCCGAGTCGACATGCGGCGCACCGCTTTCGCCGCGACCAACATCGAGCCGGTGACATTGACGCGGAACATGCGGTCGATCCGCTCAGGCGTCATTTCGTCGAGGCGCTGGATCACACCAACGATGCCGGCATTGTTGACGAGGCCATCGAGGTGGCCGAAATGCGCGTCGATCGTGGCAAAGATGGATTTGATGTCCTCGGGCTTGCCGACATCGCCGGGTATTGCGATCGCCTCGCCCCCAGCCTCGCGGATCGTCGCCACCACAGCCTCGGCCGCCTCCTTGTTGGACGCGTAGTTGACCGCCACCGCCCAGCCATGCTGAGCAGCGGCCACTGAAACAGCCGCGCCAATGCCGCGGCTGCCGCCGGTTACGAGAAGAACGGGTGCACTCTCGCTCATTGATAGCATCCTTTCAGGCTGAGGACGTCCCAGGGCGCGACGGTTGCCTTGCCCTCGCCCCAAAGAGAAGACTTCTGGATCGAGGGTCCGAGCGCCGGCAGGAAAAGCCGTTCCGCCGCACTCTCGCCCTCGGTCGGAAGTGCGCTGATATGGCCCTTCAGGTCCGAGGCATAGACCATGCCCTGCCAGACGGTGCAGGCCCTCAGATCGGCCCCGGTCACATCACCTTCCGGGCACTCGAACATGATCCTGCCATCGGCGCGCTTTTGATCGTCGGTGCGCATGACAACGCCATCGGCCACGACGTTGGTGTTGCGCACGGCAAGCTTGAACTTGTTGCTGACGGATGATTCCGACCCCATGGGCTCGAAGCGCAGCTCATAGGCGTCATCCATATCGCCGTAGACGGCCTTTTCCTGCACGCATTCGCCTGCCAGAGCCAGTGCCGGATTAACAGCAAAGGCCATCATCGCCCAGCGCACCGGAGCCAGCCGCGTCATCATGCGGTTAGTCAACATCGTCATTCCCCTCCCGGTTCGCGCCGGCCATCGGCGTTCTCCGTCACGCCGAAGTCGGTGAACAGAACCAGCGGCCGCCCGCCGGCATCGAGGCCCCAGAAGACCGGATAGAAGCCATCGCCCCAGCCGCTCCAGAAGATGGCGACATTACCACGCTCGCCGGCCACCGGCCGGTGCATGGTATATTTGTCCTTGTTCGCCTCGAGCTCGGGCGCCAGGACATCGTCATAGTAGTTGATATCCGAGGACGACTTCTCGGCCCGGACCTGCTTTTCCCGCTCCTGAATGAGAGCATAGGTATCGGCATCCATATAGCAGCCGAGGCCAGCATCCACCGGATAGCCGAAGAACTCCTCACCCTTCAACGCATTGATATCCTGGCCCGGAATGAGCGCCAGCTCCCAGCGCACCGGCTTGCCCTCGGCAAACCGAATGCTGCCGGCGGCGATGCGGCCGAAGGCTTCATAGAGCGTCACTGGATAATCGCCCGGAGGCACGGTCCTGACCAGCGCCGGACGGCCCGGTCCGACCAGCGGATCGCTGGCAACGATGCGGCCGGACGTCAGTTCGACATTACCGATGCGAAGGACGGTGATCGATCGTGCAGCAAGATCGGCGTCGCTGAACGACGCCAGATCGAGGTTGCTGCTGAGCTTGGAAACGTCGAACTCATCCGCGCCGGCGGATGATGGCACCCATGCGGCGACGGCGCACAACAATCCGCGCAGCGTCCGCATGGGCCATGTCGACATGATCCAACGCTCCCTTAGAGATCGAGAACCAGGCGTTCCGGATCTTCCAGGCTTTCCTTGACGCGCACGAGGAAGGTCACGGCTTCCTTGCCGTCGACCATGCGGTGATCGTAGGAGAGCGCCAGATACATCATCGGACGGATGACGACCTGACCGCCGATGGCGACCGGACGTTCCTGGATCTTGTGCATGCCGAGAATGCCCGACTGCGGCGCGTTCAGGATCGGCGAGGACATCAGCGAACCATAGACGCCGCCATTGGTGATGGTGAAGGTGCCGCCCTGCATGTCAGCCATCGACAGCGTGCCGTCGCGGGCAGCTTTTGCCAGACGGCCAAGCTCCTTCTCGACCTCGGCGATCGACATCTGGTCGGCATCGCGAATGACAGGAACGACGAGGCCCTTGTCGGTACCGACAGCCATGCCGACGTGGCAGTAGTTCTTGTAGATGATGTCGGTGCCGTCGATCTCGGCGTTCACGGCCGGCAGTTCCTTCAGGGCGTGCGTGACGGCCTTGGTGAAGAAGCCCATGAAGCCGAGCTTCACGCCATGCTTCTTCTCGAAGATGTCCTTGTACTTGTTGCGCAGGTCCATGACCGCCTTCATGTCCACCTCATTGTAGGTGGTGAGCATGGCGGCGGTGTTCTGCGCATCCTTGAGGCGGCGGGCGATCGTCTGGCGCAGGCGGGTCATCTTGACGCGCTCTTCGCGGCTGACGTCCTCGACGGCGGTCGGCGCGCGCGCGGCGACCGGAGCAGCCGGCGCGGCGGCAGGCGCCGAGGAAGCCTTGGCGATGGCGGCGATGGCATCGCCCTTCAGGACCTGACCGCGCTTGCCGCTGCCATCGACCTGATCGGCGGAGATATTGTTCTCGGCGAGCAGCTTGGCGGCGGCCGGAGCCGGCGGCATGGCGGAAGCCGAAGCCGAAGCGGAAACGGCGGCCGCAGCAACCGGCGCGGCAGCGGCGGGGGCCGGAGCGGCGGGTGCGGCAGCCTGAGCCGGAGCGGCGGCGGCACCGTTACCGGCGCTGATCTGGCCGAGCAGCGCGCCGAGGCCTACGGTCTCCCCGGCCTGGGCAACGATTTCGGACAGCGTGCCAGCCGCAGGTGCTGGAACTTCGATCGTCACCTTGTCGGTTTCAAGCTCGAGAATCGGCTCATCGGCCTTGATGGCATCGCCGACCTTCTTGAACCAGGTGCCGACGGTCGCCTCGCTGACGGACTCGCCGAGGGTAGGAACGCGGATTTCAGTGGCCATTGTTCAGATCCTGATTTTTCGTCGTTATACGTTAAGTAGATGATCCGGCAGCAGACGGCCGGAGAATGATCGATGGCATCGGCGAGATTTCGGTGCGGAAGCCGAGTCCTGCAAGAAGGACGGGATCAGCATCGCAGAGCGCCTTCGCGGTGTCGGCATCTTCTGTCTCGATGATCGCCATGCCAAAGGCACCGGCGGCAGCGAAGACCGGGCCGACGACAATGGCCACCCCGGTTTGCGCATGCCCGTGCCAATAGGCGGCATGTTGCTGCATGGCCGCCATCTCCTCCCCAGTGGCGTCATGTGGAAAGCTGGGACGCGGCGGCACGAGTTTCATATGAAAATAAGCCATCGTCCCACCTCCCTATCGTCTTTGCTCGATGACCTTGTCAGAAAACCGCTTCGCACTTTTCTGGATCATGCTTCAACCGCCAAGCGCATCCTCAAGGAACGCCGCAAGCTGCGTCAGATGCTTGGACATCAGGCCCGTCGCCGGAGAGGCGGCGGCCGGACGGCCGGTGTAGCGAACGCGCTGGTACTTGGCATCGATATGGGCGAGCACCCATTCCAGGTAGGGATCGATGAAGGACCACGCGCCCATGTTCTTCGGCTCTTCCTGGCACCAGACCATCTCCGCATTGCGGAAGCGGCTGAGCTCATTGATGAGCGCCTTGGCCGGGAACGGGTAGAGCTGTTCGATGCGCAGCAGGTAGATATCGTCGATGCCGCGCTTCTCACGCTCTTCCAGAAGATCGTAATAGACCTTGCCCGAGCAGATGACGACGCGACGGATCTTGTTGTCCTTCTGCAGCTTGATCGGGCCGTCCTTGATCACTTCCGCATCGTCCCAGAGCAGGCGATGGAAGGAGGTTTCCCCCCCCATTTCCGCCAGGCTCGACACGGCGCGCTTATGACGCAGCAACGACTTCGGCGTCATCAGGATCAGCGGCTTGCGGAAGTCACGCTTCAACTGGCGGCGCAGGATATGGAAGTAGTTTGCCGGCGTTGTGACGTTGGCGACCTGCATATTGTCTTCAGCGCAGAGCTGCAGATAGCGCTCGAGGCGGGCCGAGGAATGTTCCGGACCCTGACCCTCATAGCCATGCGGCAACAGGCAGACGAGGCCGGACATGCGCAGCCACTTGCGTTCGCCCGACGAGATGAACTGGTCGAAAACGACCTGCGCGCCGTTGGCGAAGTCGCCGAACTGGGCTTCCCAGAGCGTCAATGCGTTCGGGCGGGCCAGCGAATAGCCGTATTCGAAACCGAGAACAGCCTCTTCCGAAAGCATCGAGTTGATGACTTCATAGCGGGCCTGGGTCGGCGACAGATTGGCGAGCGGGATGTAGCGCTCTTCGGTTTCCTGATCGTAGAGAACCGAATGACGCTGCGAAAATGTGCCGCGTTCGCAATCCTGGCCGGACAGACGGATCTTGTGGCCCTCGACAACAAGCGAGCCGAAAGCGAGCGCTTCCGCCATTGCCCAATCGATGCCTTCGCCTGTTTGCACCATGTTGGCGCGGTTTTCCATGAAGCGTTGAATGGTGCGGTGCGCGTGGAAGCCGGCCGGAATTTCCGACAGCTTGCGGCCGATCTCCTTCAGCGTCTTCATCGGCACGGCGGTCTTGCCGCGGCGCTGCTCGTCGGCATTGTCAGCCGCATGCAGGCCCGACCATTCACCGTCCAGCCAGTCGGCCTTGTTCGGCTTGTAGTGCTGGCCGGCCTCGAACTCCTGCTCGAGATGGGCGCGCCAATCAGCCTTCATCTTTTCGACTTCGCCCTCGGTCAGCACACCTTCGGCGATCAGCCGCTCGGAATAGAGCTGCAGAACCGTCTTGTGGGCGCGGATGACCTTGTACATCTTCGGCTGCGTGAAGGACGGCTCATCGCCTTCGTTGTGGCCGTAGCGGCGGTAGCAGAACAGGTCGAGGACGACAGGCTTGTGGAACTTCATGCGGAATTCGGTGGCGATCTTGGCCGCATAGACAACGGCTTCCGGATCGTCGCCGTTGACATGGAAAATCGGCGCTTCGATCATCTTTGCGACGTCGGACGGATAGGGCGACGAGCGCG
Organism: Rhizobium sp. SG570; assembly: GCF_012275345.1. NCBI lineage: Bacteria > Pseudomonadati > Pseudomonadota > Alphaproteobacteria > Hyphomicrobiales > Rhizobiaceae > Rhizobium > Rhizobium sp. SG570. Next base: position 148,101 of record NZ_JAAZQI010000013.1, read on the forward strand.
AGAAGGCCGGATTGGTGGTGAAACCGATCTGGTTGTTGATGATGACGTGCATCGTGCCGGCAACGCGATGACCGCGCAGGCCGGACAGGCCGAGAATTTCGGCAACCACGCCCTGGCCGGCGAAAGCCGCGTCACCGTGGATCAGCAGCGGCACGACCTTGGCGCGTTCGGACAGCGGAATGATGTCGCCATCCCATTGGGTGGCGCCCATATCCTGCTTGGCGCGGGCCTTGCCCATGACGACCGGATTGACGATTTCCAGATGCGACGGATTGGCCGTCAGCGAAACGTGCACCTTGGCGCCATCGAAGTCGCGGTCGGAGGACGCGCCCAGATGGTACTTGACGTCACCGGAGCCTTCGACTTCATCCGGCGCGTAGGAGCCGCCCTTGAATTCGTGGAAAATCGCCCGGTGCGGTTTGCCCATGACCTGAGAAAGCACGTTCAGGCGGCCGCGATGGGCCATGCCGAACAGAGCCTCCCTGAGGCCGAGCTGACTGCCGCTCTTCAGGATCTGCTCCAGCGCCGGGATCAGCGATTCGCCGCCGTCGAGACCGAAGCGCTTCGTGCCCTTGAACTTGACGTCGAGAAACTGCTCGTAGCCTTCGGCTTCGATCACCTTCTGCAGGATCGCCTTCTTGCGCTCGGGATTGAAAGCAATACCCTTATCGACGCCCTCGATGCGCTCCTGGATCCAGGCCTTCTCTTCCGGATTGGAGATGTGCATGAATTCGACGCCGAGCGTCGAGCAGTAGGTGCGCTCGAGGATCTCGATCATCTCGCGAATGGTCGCATATTCGAGGCCGAGCACATTATCGATGAAGATCTTGCGATCGAGGTCGGCCTCGGTAAAGCCGTAGGCTTCCGGCGACAGTTCCTTGTAGTCCTCGACCGCAGCGGCGATGCCGAGCGGATCGAGCTTGGCGTGCAGGTGACCGCGCATGCGGTAGGCGCGGATCATCATGATGGCGCGGACGGAATCGCGCGTCGCCTGCAGGACGTCGGCGGTATCGGCCGGCGCGCCGGCGGTTTCCGCCTTGGCCTTGATCTTGGTCTCGATAACCTTCTCGACAATGCCCCAATCGCCGTCGAGCGCGGAAACCAGGTCGCCCTTTGCCGGGATCGGCCAGTTCTTGCGCTGCCAGGAGGCGCCCTTGGCCGCCCTCTTCACGTCGTCAGGACTGTCTTCCAGCGCCTTGAAGAATGACCGCCACTCGTCGGAAACCGACGATGCGTCGTCCTCGTAGCGCGCATAAAGCTGCTCGATATAGGCAGCATTCGCGCCATCCAGGAACGAGGTGATCTGAAATTGCTCGTTGGCTTCTTGCCTTGCCATGGTGATATGCGGACAGCCTCGTCCGCCTCCCGACTTGTTTGCATTGCCGGCTTATGGACATCCGGCGACCGTATTTCGTCCACGGCCCATTGGGCCGCACATCTGTTTCCAAAAATTGGAAGGCCGGACGGGATATGCGGCTGCCGCTCCCCGTCCGGGTCTTGCTATAGGTAAGATCAGCCCTTCAGGACTTCCACCAGCGTCTTGCCGAGACGCGCCGGCGACGGCGACACGCGGATGCCCGCCGCTTCCATCGCTGCGATCTTGTCTTCCGCGCCGCCCTTGCCGCCGGAGATCACGGCGCCAGCATGGCCCATGGTGCGGCCGGGAGGTGCCGTGCGGCCGGCGATGAAGCCGACCATCGGCTTCTTGCGGCCCTTCTTGGCTTCGTCCTTGAGGAACTGTGCCGCGTCTTCTTCCGCCGAACCGCCGATTTCGCCGATCATGATGATCGACTTGGTTTCGTCGTCGGCGAGGAACATTTCCAGGATGTCGATGAATTCCGTGCCCTTGACCGGATCGCCGCCGATGCCGACGGCGGTCGTCTGGCCGAGACCTTCATTGGTGGTCTGGAATACGGCTTCATAGGTCAGCGTACCCGAACGCGAGAGAACGCCGACCGAGCCCTTCTTGAAGATGGATCCCGGCATGATGCCGATCTTGCATTCGTTCGGGGTGAGCACGCCGGGGCAGTTCGGTCCGATCAGGCGCGACTTCGACTTGAGAAGGCGAGCCTTGACCTTGACCATGTCGGCGACCGGAATGCCTTCCGTGATGCAGACGATGAGCGGGACCTCGGCTTCGATCGCTTCGAGGATCGCGGCTGCGGCACCCGCCGGTGGCACGTAGATGACCGAAGCGTTGGCGCCGGTCGCTTCCTTGCCTTCGGCGACCGACTTGAAGATCGGCAGCTTTTCGCCGTCCTTGCCGGTCCAGGTTTCGCCACCCTTGGAGGGATGGATACCGCCGACCATCTTCGTGCCGTGATAGGCAAGCGCCTGCTCGGTGTGGAAGGTGCCAGTCTTGCCGGTCAGGCCCTGAACCAGAACCTTGGTGTCTTTGTTGATGAGAATAGACATGCGAGGCCTTTGCTACGAGAGGTTGGAAGACGCGGAGGCAACGCGACGATAGACACCGCTGACGACCTCCTGCCATGTATCGCTGCCGGCGGGCGAGAAAGTGACGCCCATTCGGTAGCAGTCTTCATTTTCGAACTGGAATAGAGTGCGCTGCGCACCGCGCGGCGAGACTTTCGTCAGGACAAGCCTATCCTCGACCCACTCGCCGGAGGCCGGCGAGTGGGGCGCGAAGCCCACGCTGTCGAACTGATAGAGCTTGTAAGCCTGATCCGCACCGTCGAAGCCGAGAATGTTCCGGGATTCGAAAGAGGTATCGCCGTCCCGCGTCTGCACGTAGCGCTGCTCGACGAAGAACCCGCCGAACAGACACTCGGCCGTGAGCCGCGCGGTTGCCGTGCCTTCCTTCGTCCAGGCCGAAGCCGCGACACGCTCTTCCCCTTCCCAGGTGCCGGCAAAGGCACCGAGGCGAAGATGAGCGGCCGTTGGAGCGAAGGAGGCAGCCATCCCGATCAGCCCTTGACTGCCTTGACGATCTTCTGGGCGGCATCGTCCAGGTCATCGGCGGAGATGACGTTGAGACCGGATTCGTTGATGATCTTCTTGCCGAGCTCGACATTGGTGCCTTCGAGGCGCACGACGAGCGGAACCTTCAGACCGACTTCCTTGACGGCTGCGAGCACGCCTTCGGCAATGACGTCGCACTTCATGATGCCGCCGAAGATGTTGACCAGAATGCCCTGGACGGCCGGATCGGCAGTGATGATCTTGAAGGCGGCCGTAACCTTTTCCTTGCTGGCGCCGCCGCCGACATCGAGGAAGTTCGCCGGCTCTGCGCCGTAGAGCTTGATGATGTCCATGGTCGCCATTGCGAGACCGGCGCCGTTGACCATGCAGCCGATGTTGCCATCGAGAGCGACATAGGCGAGGTCGTATTCGTGGGCCTGGATTTCCTTCTCGTCTTCTTCAGACGTGTCGCGCAGCGCGCGGATGTCTTCATGACGGAAGAGTGCGTTGCCATCGAAGGAGACCTTGGCGTCGAGGACGCGCAGGCGGCCGTTGGTCATGACGATCAGCGGGTTGACTTCCAGCAGCGCCATGTCCTTTTCGACGAAGGCCTTGTAGAGGATCGGGAACAGCTTGGCACCGTCCTCGCGGGCAGCCCCTTCGAGCTTCAGCGCGTCGGAAATGGCAGCCGAATTGTCAGCCGTGACGCCCGTCGACGGATCGATGGCAACGGTGATGATCTTTTCCGGCGTATCGTGCGCGACGGTCTCGATGTCCATGCCGCCTTCGGTCGATACGACGAAAGCGACCTGACCGACCGAGCGGTCAACCAGGATCGAGAGATAGAGTTCGCGATCGATATCGGCGCCGTCTTCGATGTAGAGACGGTTGACCTGCTTGCCGGCCGGGCCGGTCTGCTTGGTCACCAGCGTGTGGCCGAGCATTTCCTTGGAATTGGCAACGACGTCCTCGACAGACTTGGCGAGGCGAACGCCGCCCTTGGCGTCCGGGCCGAGCTCCTTGAACTTGCCCTTGCCGCGGCCGCCGGCATGGATCTGGCTCTTGACGACGTAAAGCGGGCCTGGAAGCTGCTTGGCGGCAGCGGCGGCTTCGTCGGCGGAGAAGATGGCAACGCCGTCCGCGACGGGTGCGCCATAGCTCTTCAGCAGAGCCTTGGCCTGATATTCATGAATGTTCATGGACTTATCCCTGTTATAGCGCGGAAATTACTTCAGCGACGGCGCGATGGCGATGCAGGCTTCGCAAAGGCCGGCGACGGACGCGACCGACTTGTCGAAGGCTTCCTTCTCGGCCTTGTTCAGGTCGATCTCGATGATGCGCTCGACACCGCCGGCGCCGATGACGGTGGGAACGCCGACATACATGTCCTTGACGCCATACTGACCATTGAGATGGGCAGCGCTGGGCAGGACGCGCTTCTTGTCCTTGAGGTAGGATTCGGCCATTGCGATGGCGGAGGCGGCCGGAGCGTAATAGGCCGAGCCGGTCTTCAGCAGACCGACGATCTCGGCGCCGCCGTCACGGGTGCGCTGGATGATTTCTTCCAGGCGCTCAGCGGTGAGCCAGCCCATGGTGACGAGGTCCGTCAGCGGAATGCCGGCAACGGTGGAGTAGCGGGCAAGCGGAACCATCGAATCGCCATGGCCGCCGAGAACGAAAGCGGTGACGTCTTCGACCGATACGTTGAATTCCTTGGCGAGGAAAAGGCGGAAGCGCGAGCTGTCGAGCACGCCGGCCATGCCGACGACCTTGTTGGCCGGCAGGCCCGAGAACTTCTGCAGCGCCCAGACCATGGCGTCGAGCGGATTGGTGATGCAGATCACGAAGGCATTCGGGGCATACTTCTTGATGCCGGCGCCGACCTGCTCCATGACCTTGAGGTTGATGCCGAGAAGATCGTCACGGCTCATGCCCGGCTTGCGGGCGACACCGGCGGTGACGATGCAGACGTCAGCACCTTCGATCGCGGAGTAGTCGCTGGCGCCGGTCAGGTTGGCGTCGAAGCCTTCGACCGGCGAAGACTGGGCGATGTCGAGACCCTTGCCCTGGGGAATGCCGTCCGCGATGTCGAACAGGACGATGTCGCCCAGTTCCTTCAAGCCGGCGAGATGTGCCAGCGTGCCACCAATCATGCCAGAACCAATAAGTGCGATCTTGTTGCGCGCCATTTCGGTGTATCCTTTGCGATCAAAATCCGTGGCGGGACGCCGAGCGAGGCATCCACAATAGCCGCCAATCGCATAGACCCAAAGGCACAAATTGGCAATTGATTATTTTGAGAGCAGCAATTTCAATCGGTTAGATCGTAAAATTCTTACGTAAACGTAAGCCACTCTGTCACCCAATTGTTACTCGGCCGCGCGTTTTGCCCGAGTCTGCGCCAGATAGTCTGCGCTGCGCATCTCGAAAAGCCGGGATGTCGTGCGGTCGAATTCGAAGCCTTCGGTCCCGCGCCTTTCCACCAGAAGATCCTCCGGCATCGCAGCCGCGGAAACATAAAGCCGGATGGCATGATCGTAGAGCGTATCGATCAGAATGATAAAACGTTTCGTCTGATTGCGCTTTTCCGGCCCGAGCTTCGGCACGCGATCGAGGAAGATCGTGTCGAACCGCTCCGCTATGGCGAGGAAATCTGCGGGGCCGAGCGGCGCCTCGCAAAGATCGGCGAAGGAGAAGCGCGCCATGCGATCGACTGCCAGCGGCACATGGATGGAGCGCCCCTTCCTAGGGATCTCCGTCGGCTGCGCCTTGCGTCCGTGCAGCGCCTGCATCCAGGATGCATCCATCGCCATATCGGTGCGGTCATCGATCGGGGTCAGATAAACAGGCTGGCTGTTCAGCTTCTCCATGCGGTAGTCGGTCGGCGAATCCAGTGTCACGACATCGACATGGCGCTTCAAGAGATCGATGAAGGGCAGAAACAGGCCACGATTGAGCCCATCGCGATAGAGATTGTCCGGTTCGACGTTCGATGTGGCAATCAGCACGCATCCGAGCGAGAACAGCTCGGAAAACAGCCGCGACAGGATCATCGCATCGGCGATGTCGGTGACGGTGAATTCATCGAAGCAGAGCAGTTCGGCCTCGGCGTAGAGATCTGCGGCAACCGGCGGTATGGGGTCTGCCTGCTTGGTCTCGCCGTTCTTGAACTTCAGCCGCTGCGCCGCGATGCGATTGTGCACATCGGTCATGAACTCGAAAAAATGCGCACGGCGCTTCTTCTGGCAGGGCGCCATGGCGAAGAACATATCCATCAACATCGTCTTGCCGCGCCCGACGCTGCCGTGGATATAGAGCCCCTTGACGGTCTCGACCGACTTCTTGCGCGTGGCAAACATCCAGCCGAGCGCGCTCGACTTGCTGGCGGGCCGCTTCCGCTTCAGATCGGCAAGCACCCGATCCAGCAGTTTCGCCACATTCATCTGCGCCGAATCTACCTGAAGCGATCCGGAGACCGTCAGCGCCTTCAACTGCTCGCAGACGCTGTGGGAATAGTCGGGCATGGGCTGCATGGGGAAATACCCGCCTGTGCAAAAGGGAACACGCCCGAGGCGCGGCCCTATCGGAGAAGCTTATCGGCTGAGGCTGAGAGGCTGACCGGAAGCGGTCGAGCCATCAAAGCGCGCGTCGGCCGTCTTGTAGAGCGTTCCGATCGTGCTGCCATCGCGGTTCTTCAAGAGAACCTGTTTGCCGGAGACTTCCCAGGATCCCATTGCGGTGAGCTCGCCCGAGCAGCCACGCGTGCCGCCACGCGAGCCGCTGCCGAGGTTGGTGAGCGTCAGGAACATGTCGCAGCTCGATCCGCCGTTGCTGACCTTCCAGCTGCCGACCATCGATTCCTTGGTGACGTCCATGGCGGAAGCGGCCATCGCCTGCTGTTGCTGCGGGTTGCCACCGCTCGGCGCGTTCGTCGGCGCTGCTGGAAACTGCGAACCATTGGCGCCGTTCACAGGGGGAAGCTGACTTGACTGAACGGAGGGGACAGGCTGTGCCTGCAATGGCGGGGCCGAATAATTGTCGTTGTATGCTGTGCGCTGGCAACCGGCAAGCGACAGACCTATCGCAGCAGCCGTCACTGCATATCTGAACTGCATCATCACACTCCTAATTAATTGTCCACCGCTGACATTTGCAAAGTAATGCTCAATGACGTGGGAATTATCGTATTTCACTTTGGTTAATCAAGTCGATACCGCCACAAATTGCCGTCGGCCATAGCTGGACAAGAATCGGGTGGTTTCAAGGCCTAACCCGGCGAACCTCTTCCAGATAGAAGCGATCGGCAAACTCCTGCATGCTTTTGTCACGCACTCGATCTTCGCGGAACCTGCCTGAGAAGTCAGAATAGCGTGCGAGCGAGGCCGTCAGAAATTGCGTGAGGGGCAGTGGCGGGACGCCCTCTCCCATTTCGCGCGTCTCTTTCTTGACCGCCACCAATTGCAGAATTGTTGCCCGAATATCCTTGGCTATGTCGATGTCTGCGAGACATTCGAGCATGTTCATTGGCGGCAATTTGGCAAAATCCGTCTGACACATCCATTCGAGCGCTATCGCCGGACGAATGGAATAGAGCAGCTTCTTCAAGCGAACAGGCTCGGCTCCATCGTCTGGCTGATGCCGTTTCATTAAGCCGACATAGTGCTGAGCGACCTTCTCCGGCACCATGATCGCATCCAGCAGCGCGCCGAGGCGATCTCGAAAGCCTGGCTCCTCCTCATAGACGATCGGTGATTTCAGCCATTCGACAAGAACGGCGTTGCCCTTCAGTGCCAAAAGCAGCGCCTTGCGCAGATCCCACCCACCGGTATCGATATCGTCAACGATGGGAAACTCGATGACGTCGCGATGCGGGAACAAGGTCAGATGATCCCGCTCCTGCCTGATATAGACGAAGCGGCAATCATAATCGCTATCGGGCGAGGGAAAGCCCCAGGCGCGGCTGCCGCTTTCGATGGCAAGACCGATGCGAATGCCCTCGGCCTTGACCGAAGCAAGCCGCAACCGAATTTCGGCCACGGCCTCTGGCGCAAAGCCTTCTATCGTCATGCGAACATAATCCTCATCGCCGCCGAATTGGCGAATGATCGTCGACGGTCAAACCCGCCGTTCGACCATCATCTTCTTGATTTCGGCGATTGCCTTGGCCGGGTTCAGACCCTTCGGGCAAGTCTGGGCGCAGTTCATGATCGTATGGCAGCGATAGAGGCGGAATGGATCTTCGAGATTGTCGAGACGTTCGCCCTTGGCCTCGTCTCTGGAGTCGATCAGCCAGCGATAGGCCTGCAGCAGGACGGCAGGACCGAGATAGCGGTCGCCGTTCCACCAATAGCTCGGACAGGAGGTCGAGCAGCAGGCGCACAGGATGCATTCGTAAAGGCCGTCGAGTTTCAGGCGGTCTTCGTGGCTCTGCTTCCATTCCTTGGCCGGCGGGGGCGATACCGTCTTCAGCCAGGGTTCGATCGAACGATGCTGGGCATAGAAATTCGTCAGATCCGGCACGAGATCCTTCACGACGGGCAGATGCGGCAGCGGATAGATCTTCACGGTACCCTTGATCTCGTCCAGACCCTTGGTGCAGGCGAGCGTGTTGGTGCCGTCGATATTCATCGCGCAGGAGCCGCAGATGCCCTCGCGACAGGAGCGGCGCAGCGTCAGCGTCGGGTCGATCTTGTTCTTGATGTAGAGCAGACCGTCGAGCACCATCGGGCCGCAATCGTCGATATCGATGTAATAGGTATCGATGCTCGGATTCTGGCCGTCGTCCGGGCTCCAGCGATAAACGCGGAATTCGCGCGTATTCGTGGCGCCGACCGGCTTCGGCCAGACCTTGCCTTCGCGCATCTGAGAGTTCTTGGGGAGAGCGAGTTCAACCATGGTCAGTTCCTCTCAGATCAGTACACGCGTGCCTTGGGCTCGATCTTGTGCGGATCGATGCCTTCGGCGATCAGGTCAGTGTGGACGGGACGATAGTCGAGCTTCACATCGCCGGCCTCGTTGACCCAGGCAAGCGTATGCTTGCGCCAGTTCTCGTCGTCACGGCCGCCGAACTTGCCCTCGGTGTAGTCCTCGCGAGCATGCGAGCCGCGGCTTTCCTTGCGTGCCTCGGCGCCGTAGATCGTCGTGATGGCATTGGACATCAGATTGTGCAGTTCCAGCGTCTCGACGAGATCGGAATTCCAGATCAGCGAACGGTCCGTGACCTTGATGTCGGACAGTTCCTTCCAGATCTCCGAAATGCGGCGGCAGCCGGATTCCAGCGATTCCTGCGTGCGGAACACCGCGGCGTCTTCCTGCATGGCGCGCTGCATTCTCTCGCGCAGCGCCGCCGTCGGCGTGCTGCCGCTGGCGTGGCGCAGACTGTCGAAGCGTTCCATGATCTTGTCGCAGGCGGCAACGTTAACAGGCGGAACCGGGCCGACGCGGTCGATGACCTGACCGGCGCGGATGGCTGCGGCACGGCCGAAGACCACAAGGTCGATCAGCGAGTTGGAGCCGAGACGGTTGGCGCCGTGCACCGAGGCGCAGCCGGCCTCGCCGACGGCCATCAAGCCCGGCAGAATGCGCTCGGGATTGTTGCTGTCGGCATTCAGCACTTCGCCCCAATAATTGGTGGGAATGCCGCCCATGTTGTAGTGGACGGTCGGCAGCACCGGGATCGGCTCGCGGGTCACATCGACGCCAGCGAAAATGCGCGCGCTCTCGGAAATGCCAGGCAGGCGTTCGTGCAGCACGGCCGGATCGAGATGGTCGAGATGCAGGAAGATATGGTCCTTGTTCTTGCCGACGCCGCGACCCTCGCGGATTTCCAGCGTCATGCAGCGTGAAACCACGTCGCGCGAGGCAAGGTCCTTTGCCGAAGGAGCATAGCGTTCCATGAAGCGCTCGCCCTCGGAATTGACGAGATAGCCCCCTTCGCCGCGCGCGCCTTCGGTGATCAGACATCCCGAGCCGTAGATGCCGGTCGGGTGGAACTGCACGAATTCCATGTCCTGCAGCGGCAGACCGGCGCGGGCCACCATGCCGCCGCCATCGCCGGTGCAGGTATGGGCAGACGTTGCCGAGAAATAGGCGCGGCCGTAGCCGCCGGTCGCCAGCACCACCATCTTGGCGGCGAAGCGATGGATCGTGCCGTCGTCGAGACACCAGGCGACGACGCCCGTGCAGCGGCTGCCATCGTCCGACATGATGAGGTCGAGCGCGAAATATTCGATGAAGAATTCGGCATTGTTGCGCAGCGACTGGCCGTAGAGCGTATGCAGGATGGCGTGGCCGGTGCGGTCGGCGGCAGCGCAGGTGCGCTGCACCGGCGGTCCGTCGCCGAAATTCTGCATGTGGCCGCCGAACGGGCGCTGATAGATCTTGCCTTCCTCATTGCGCGAGAAGGGCACGCCGTAATGCTCGAGCTCGTACACGGCCTTCGGCGCTTCCATGACCATATATTGCATGGCGTCGACGTCGCCGAGCCAGTCCGAACCCTTGACGGTATCGTAGAGGTGCCACTGCCAGCTGTCCGGCGTCATGTTCTGCAGCGAGGCAGCGATGCCGCCCTGGGCTGCGACCGTATGCGAGCGGGTCGGGAAGACCTTGGTGATGCAGGCGGTGCGGAAGCCCTGCTCGGCCATGCCGAGCGTAGCGCGCAGGCCGGCACCGCCGGCGCCGACGACGATCACGTCATAGGAGTGATCGACATATTTGTAGGCTTTGCCATTCTGAGCGGGTGAGGTCGGTGCCATGATACAATTATCCTACGAACGCGATCTTCAGAATGGCGAAAAGACAGAGCCCCGCCACGAAAATCGCGAAGAATGTGTTGAGCATGAGAAGGACGATCTTGCCGAATTCGCCGTGGACATAATCCTCGATGATGACCTGCATGCCGAGCTTCATGTGAATGACGCCGGAGATCACCATGAGCCCCATGATGACGGCGACGAGCGGGTTCGACAGCGCATGCACGACTTCCGCGTAAGGCGCGCCGGCATAGATCAGCAGGAAAATGACGAAGAAAATGAAGAGCGGAACGTTGGCGACGGCGGTCAGGCGCTGACGCCAGAAATGATCGGTGCCTTCCTTGGCGGAACCGAGACCGCGGACTTTACCCAAAGGGGTGCGCATATCCATGAGAAATATCCTCTAAAGCATGATCCCGAAAATCATCGAGCGGTTTTCGGAAACGATCACACCAATCAACCCAGCCTGATGACGATGCCGATGATCCAGACCAGCACGGTCAAACAGATCGACGCGATAAGCGTGACCTTGGCCATCCTGGTCGAGACGGCAGGATCGAAACCGTAACCGAGATCCCAGACGAAATGGCGCAGGCCGCCGATCATGTGATGCAGCAGCGCCCATGTATAGCCGAACAGGATGATCCGGCCGATGATCGTGCCCAGGATCCAGTTGACCAGATCGAAATAGCCCTGGCCGGTCGCCGCGGCGATCAGCCACCAGGCGACCAGCACCGTGCCGAAGTAGAGCGCGCCGCCGGTGATGCGGTGAACGATCGACATGACCATGGTGGGAATGGGTTTGTAGATTTGCAGATGCGGCGACAGGGGCCGGTTTTGTGTGACGTTCGCCATCAGAACCTCGCGGCGTTACGATACGCTTAAAACCCGGATATCCGGGACAACGCGCGCGCAGAGACATGCTGTGTGCGTTGCATCATTGCGACCATTAATCACCCGGACGCCTATCGACAAGCACAATTGATGCCTGCACCGAATTTAATCGATTGGGATCGCTTTGCACTTTAGCGAGTATGCAAGGACGCGCTCCCCATTCGACCTCATTTACCATTTCCTCAACCCTGACGTGGACTTCGCGCCGGTCTTGGGGCAATCTGCCGTTAAGATTTCATTAACCGACCCAAACGGGGGCGAATCATGAGCTTGCATCTTTTCAGGGCATCAGCGCTCGTTTTGGCGGCAACAGCCGCATTTTCGTCAAGCGCGGTGCTGGCAGGCGATTACCGTCACTGGCATCACCGCGACCATTCGGGCCTCGTGCGCCTGAACCAGACATCGGCGCCGCAGGGTTTCGGGCAGCAGCAGCCGGCCAGAATCATTCTCATGGAACCACGCGAAGCCGCAGACACCGGCACCTATGCCGGTACGGCCGATGTCTATCAGGCGAATGGTGGCACCTATGTCGTCGGCTATGGCGGCTACAACCCCTATGCCCGCCCTGCCGCGATGCAGCCAAGGCCGCGCGCCAAGGTCATCAACGTACGCTATGCCGACAATCCCTGCTCGTACGAAGCCGGCGTCTGCGTGATCAGGCCCTGACGGTCTTCAGCCGGCGAGAAACCGCCAGACAGTGGTCTTCTTGATCTCGCTGTCCTCCAGCGCCCGCGTTACCGGCACCTGACAGGTCGCCTGCTCTTCCAGGCGATCCTTGGGAAGATAGGCCCTGCCGGGATCACCGACCAAAACCAGCTTCCCCTCACCTGCCAATTGCCGCAGCCAGGGAACCAGGCTCCCGGCAAAATCGTGATCGTAAAAGACGTCACCAGCAAGTATGACGTCGGCATCCACCGCACGGCCGATGATATTATCGCCGGCGAAGTCGAGATCGACACTGTTTTCGACCGCATTCAGTCGTAACGCGGTACCGGCCCATGGATCGATATCGACCGCCAGCACATGGCGGGCGCCGGCGCGCTTCGCCGCGATCGCCACAAGCCCGGAGCCGCTGGCGAAATCCAGCACCGTCCGGCCGGCAACCATTTCAGGATGGTCGAGAATGTAGCGTGCCAATCCTTGCCCGCCCGCCCAGGCAAAGGCCCAGAAGGGCGGCGGCAGGCCGATCTCTTCCAACTCCTCTTCTGTCTTCAGCCAGAGTTCATGTGCTTCGCTTGCCAGATGCAGCCGGACCTCCGGCACATGCGGCGGCGCCATGAGGCTGGTATTGGCGCGGATGAAGCTTTCCGGATCGGTTTTCAACGATTCCTCGAACCGGGATCAGACGGGAGGATTGTCAAGTTCGCCCATGCGGCAAACTTCGAGCCATTCTTCGTCGGTTACCGGCTGGACCGAAAGCCGCATGGAGGTGACGAGCGCCATCTGCGACAGCTTCGGGTTGGCCTTAATGTCCTTCAAGGAAACAAACTTCGGCATGTCGCGGACGGCGCGGATATCGACACATTCCCAGCGCGGGTCGTCCTTGGCGGTCGAATCCGGATGCGCCAGCGCGCAAACCTCGACGATACCGACGATCTCCAGCCCATCATTGGAATGGTAGAAGAAACCCTTGTCGCCGATCTGCATCGCCCGCATGTTGTTGCGGGCGAGATAGTTGCGCACGCCGGTCCATTCGGTCCCCTTTTCGCCAGCCGCCTTCTGCTGCTGCCACGACCAGGAAGACGGCTCGGATTTATAGAGCCAATGCGCCATGCCTCATGCCTCCGGATTGTTGAAGACCCAATTGAACGGCTTGATCTCGACGCTCTCGAACAGGCCGGCCTTCGTATAGGGATCGGCATCCGCGATCGCCTTGGCCGCCTCGATGGTCTCGGCGCTGACGACGACGAGGCTGCCATTCGGCTTGCCGTCGGCATCGAGGAAAGGCCCCGCTATCTTCAGCGTTCCTTCGGCATTCAGCTTGTTCAGATGCTCCACATGCGCCGGGCGCGTCTCCATGCGGACATTCAGATGACCGGGTTTATCCTTGCAGACAAAGGCGAACAGCATTGCTTGGGCTCCTTCAGATATCGAGAAAACTATTCCGTGGTGATAGGCCGCGTCATCAATTGGCCGATGGCGGTCGCTATGTCGAGCTTGCCGTCGATGATGGCCGAAACTGCTTCGGTAATCGGCATGTCGACGCCGATTTCGCCAGCCAACCGCGCGGCGATAGAGGCGGCATAAGCACCTTCAACCAGCGTGCCGTGCGTCGGATCGCCCGCTTCTCCGCGACCGAGCGCGATGCCGAATCTGAGATTGCGGGATTGATGGCTGGTGGCCGTCAGCACGAGGTCGCCGAGACCGGAGAGCCCGCGCACCGTCTCCGCCTTGCCGCCCTTGGCCGCGACGAAGCGTGACATTTCGGCCAGGCCGCGGCTGATCAGGGCCGCACGCGCGGAATCGCCGATACCTCGGCCTTCGACGATGCCGCAGGCAATGGCCAGCACATTCTTCAAGGCGCCACCGAGCTGCACGCCGATGCGATCGTCCGATGCATAGAGACGGAAACTCGGACCGGAGATCGCCTGCGCAAGCCTTTCAGCAACGGCCATGTCGGCCGCCGCGATCGCCATGGCCGTCGGCAGGCCCTTGGCGATATCGGTGGCAAAGCCCGGTCCGGAGAGGACGGCGATGGCATGTTGCGGCAGTTCCCGCTCGAGCATGTCGGTCAAAAGATCACCCGAGACCTTGTCGATGCCCTTGGCGCAGGTGACGACGACGGCGTCCTTGGCAAGGTAAGGCCCATAGAGACTGGCCGCATCGGCTTGCGCTTGCGACGGCATGGCGAAGAGCACGATGCCGGCATCGGAGATGGAATCAGGTTCGGCCGAAAACCGCAGCGAATCCGGAAGCAGGATCCCGGGCAAGACGGCATCATGTATCCGATCGGCTGCGAGATCCGCCATCAGCGCCGCCTTGCGCCCGACGAGCGTCACATCGCTGCGGCCGGTTAGTGCGATGACGGCCGCGAGCGCCGTGCCGAAGGCGCCTGCGCCGATGACTGCGATCCGTTCGTTGCCGCTCATGCCTTCGCTCCGCGTTTGCCATGACCCAGGAGAGTTTCCGCCTTCTGATCCAGCGGCCAGCGCGAACGCGGCTGCACATCGAGATCGTCAGGTGCTGCGCCCTTTGCCATGCGCTCCAGTCCGGCCCAGGCGATCATGACGGCATTATCCGTACACAGTCTCAATGGCGGCGCGATGAAGCGAAAGCCGTTGGTGTCGCAAAGCTCCTGCAGAGTGCGGCGCAGCTCGAGATTGGCGGCAACGCCGCCGGCGACCACGAGCGCCGGCGTTTCCGTCGTCTTCGGGAATTCCGCCTTGAAGCGTTGCAGGCCGCGGCCGATGCGATCCTTCAACGTGCGCGAGACCGCCTTCTGGAAAGAGGCGCAGATATCGGCAATGTCCTGCTCCGTGACCGGCGCGATGGCCATTGCCGCCTGTCGTACCGCGGTCTTCAGGCCGGAAAAGGAAAAATCGAGGCGTGTTTCGCCGACAAGCGGCCGCGGGAAATCAAAGCGATCCGCATTACCGCTTTTGGCCGCCGCCTCCACGGCCGGGCCGCCGGGATAGGGAAGACCCAGGAGCTTGGCCGTCTTGTCGAAGGCTTCGCCCAGCGCATCGTCGATGGTCGTGCCCCAGCGCTCGTATTCGCCGACGCCGCGCACGAGGATAAGCTGCGTATGGCCGCCGGAAACGAGCAGCATCAGATAGGGAAAGGCAAGCCCATCGGTCAGCCTCGCCGTCAGGGCATGGCCTTCCAGATGGTTGATGGCATAGAGTGGCTTGCCTGTGGCGCGCGCGATCGCCTTGCCGGTCATCAGGCCGACAAGCAGCCCGCCGATAAGGCCTGGGCCTGATGTTGCGGCGATGGCATCGACGTCCAAGAGCGACACATTGGCGCGTTTCAATGCCTCGTCGATCAGCGTATCCAGCGCCTCGACATGCGCACGCGCAGCAATTTCCGGCACGACGCCGCCATAAGCGCTATGCTCCTCCAACTGGCTGAGGACGACATCGGAGCAAATCGTGGACGTGCCGTCTTCTAGGCGTTCGACAATGGCTGCAGCGGTTTCGTCGCAGCTTGTTTCGATGCCGAGAATACGAAGAATGGACGCCATGGAAGCTGTTCGTTGCCTTTTGGTCGATTGCGATGAAGCGGAAATATGGTTACGGGAACTGTCGGTAACAACGGATCAAAGCGGATGCAAACAAAACCTTTCCGGATCGGCACGCGCGGCAGCCCGCTGGCGCTCGCCCAGGCACATGAGGCACGCGACCGCCTGATGGCGGCGCACGGCCTTCCGGAGGAGATGTTCGAAATCGCCGTGCTCACAACCAAGGGCGACCGCATCACCGACCGCTCGCTGGCGGCTATCGGCGGCAAGGGCCTGTTCACGGAAGAGCTTGAAGAGAAGCTGGCCTCGGGCGAGCTCGACTTCGCCGTGCACTCGGCCAAGGATATGGCGACGAAGCTTCCGGAAGGCCTGGCGCTATCAGCCTACCTGCCGCGCGAGGACATCCGCGATTCCGTCATCGGCCGCACGTCACCGAGATTGATCGAGCTGCCGCACGGCGCGACCGTCGGTTCCGCGTCGCTGCGCCGCCAGGCGCTGATCCGCCGGCTGCGCCCCGATATCAACGTCATCACCTTTCGCGGCTCGGTCCAGACCCGGCTGCGCAAGCTGGAAGAGGGGCAGGCAGACGCAACGCTGCTCGCCGTTGCCGGCCTGAAGCGGCTCGGCAAGGTCGAAGTCATCACCGATATCCTCGATCCCGACGAATTTCCGCCGGCACCGGCACAGGGCGCGATCGCCATCGAAAGCCGCATTGGCGACGCCAGGATGAACGACCTGCTCGCCGCCATCAATGACGGCCCTACCTTCGATACCGTCTCCTGCGAGCGCGCATTTCTCGCCGCGCTTGACGGCTCCTGCCGGACGCCGATTGCCGGCTATGCAATTTGCGAGGGGGATCACCTGCGGTTCTTCGGCATGATCCTGACGCCTGATGGACAGCAGGTGCATACGACCACCATCGAGGGCAACCGCCGCGACGCCGAGGCGCTCGGCACCAATGCCGGCCAGGCCATACGCGCCGAGGCAGGCAGCACCTTCTTCGAAGACTGGATCTGACATCCGATGCGCGTTGTCGTCACCCGTCCCCAGCATTCGGGTGAACGCACCATCCGGCGACTGACGCAGATGGGTCACGAGGCGCTGCTGCTGCCGCTGGCAGAGCCGGTCCATCATGCCGACGAGGCCAGGCGCGCGCTCCTGGACACACAAGGCGCCATTGCCGTCACCAGCGCCGAAGCGATTCGGGTTCTGGCCGCATTGGGATCCGATCTCGGGCCTTATCTCGGCCGACCGCTCTTTGCGGTCGGCAAGGCAACCGCCAAAGAGGCGGCAAGCCTCGGCTTCACCAATGTCGTCATATCCGAAGGGGGCGGCACGGAACTTGCGGCCTTGATTTCCGACCACGCGGCAAGCCTTGCCAAGGCTCCCCTCCTCTATCTCGCGGGCCATCCCCGCGCCGCCGGCTTCGAGGCGAGATTGGCGGAGCTGCAACTGCCGTTCCACACGGTGGAATGCTACCGGATGCGGGATATCGCTCCGAAAGATGATATTCTTCGCCGGCTTTTTATCGATATCAGCGCCAATGCGGTGCTGCTTTATTCCCATCAGACGGCGCAGCGTTTTTTCGGCCTGTCTTTCGTGCAGGAAAATCCTGAGATCTTCGCCGAAACGCACTTCCTCTGCCTGAGCGAGGCCATCGCGGGAGCGATTCCCCCTCAGATGCGTTTACACGTCGATATCGCTGACATGCCGAATGAGGACCGACTTCTGGCGCTGCTCGACGCTGAGTAAGGCCGCAATTTTGATCTAAGGTCTTTCCATAATCGCCTTGTCTGTCTAACTTCGTTGCAGCGCATGAAAAGAGGACCTCATGGTACCGGGAAAACCGCCTAACCATTCGAAGCCCAACGACGAGCCGGTCACGATTGATCTGGAGGCCGAAAAAACTGCGCAGGACGCAGCCCCCGAGGATATGACGGAGCACGCCCACGGCGAGTTCGGCTCATCCTCCGCCAATGAAGTGGAAATGCCGCTGGAGGCGGACAAGGAGCCGCTGCGCGAGGAGCCTCGCGAGCCCACCCCTGATCCCGTCCCGGAAGAGCCGCAGGCCACGACGACACGACAGGCCGAACCTCATGCTTCCTATGCAGAACATCAGCAGCGACGGGAAGGTTCAACCTCCGGCCTGATCGCCGCCGGCATCGTCGGCGGCCTGATTGCGCTCGTTTGCGCCGGCGCCGTTCAATATGCCGGCCTGTTGCCGGGCGGCGGCTCGCGCAAGGACAATTCCGCCGATATTGCCGCACTGAACGCTGAGATCGACGGGCTGAAGCAGAGCATCGCCAGCCTCGCCGCAGCGCCTGCCGCAAAGCCCGACGGCGCTCTTGCTGCCCGCATTTCAGCGCTCGAAACGGCTGCCGCCAACGGCACCTCGACCGGTGGATCGGCGGGAACGGCAAGCGCCGATGCTGATCAGAAGATTGCTTCCCTGAGTGCGGAAGTCGATCAGCTGAAGGCGGACCTCGGCAAGGCAACCCAAAGCCAGGCCAGCTCCGACGCCGAGGTCGGCAAGCGTCTCGACGACGCAGAGAAGAAACTCAATCAACCGAGCCAGGAAAGCGCGGTCGCCCGCGCCATTGCCGCCGCGGCACTGAAGGCGGCGATCGACCGGGGCGGCCCCTTCCAGCCCGAGCTCGACACCTTCGCCAACGTCGCCTCGGACGACCCTGCCGTTGCCGATCTCAAGACCTTCGCCCAGACCGGCGTTCCCTCCCGCGCCGACCTGATCCGTCGGGTCACGGATGTCGCGACCGCGATCGTCGCTACGACTGAGAGCAACGATCCGAATCAGAGCTGGAGCGACCGCCTGATCTCGAGCGCCAAGACCCTGGTGCAGGTCCGCCCCGTCGGCAACGTTCCCGGCGACAGCGTCGATGCGATCGCCGCGCGCTTCGAAGACAAGGTGAAGAATGGCGATCTGCCGGGTGCGGTGACCGAATGGAACAGCCTGCCCGATGCCGCCAAGTCGGCCTCCGCCGCCTTCAAGCAATCGCTGGAAGCCCGCATCCGCGTCGAGGATCTGGTGAGCGATGCGCTGTCGAAGGCAATCGCCAACACCGGGAAACAGAATTAAGGACGGAGCGCAGGAATGATCAGACTGCTTATCTTCGCCGTTTTCGTCCTGGCTCTCGGCTACGGCTTCTCTTGGCTCGCGGATCGCCCCGGCGATCTTTCGCTGGTCTGGGAAGGCCAGCTTTACCAGACCAGGCTGATCGTGGCCGCCGGCATCCTGATTGCGTTGATCGCCGCCGTCATGATTGTCTGGTGGTTCCTGCGTTTGATCTGGACCTCGCCACATTCCGTCACCCGCTATTTCCGCGCCCGTAAGCGCGACCGCGGCTATCAGGCGCTCTCCACCGGGTTGATCGCCGCCGGTGCCGGCAACGCCCTGCTCGCACGGAAGATGGCGGCGCGCACGCGCGGCCTCATCCGCGCCGATCAGGAACCCCTCATCAACCTGCTCGAGGCGCAGGCGGCTCTGATCGAAGGCAAGCACGACGAGGCGCGCCAGAAATTCGAGCTGATGGCCAACGATCCGGAAACGCGCGAGCTCGGGTTACGCGGCCTCTACCTCGAAGCCAAGCGCCTCGGCGCGCACGAAGCGGCGCGGCAATATGCGGAAAAAGCGGCCGATCAGGCTCCCTATCTGCCTTGGGCGGCACAGGCGACGCTGGAATATCGCAGCCAGGCCGGCCGCTGGGATGATGCCATCAAGCTTCTCGACCAGCAGAAGGTTGCCCACGTCGTCGACAAGACCACCGCGAACCGCCAGCGGGCCGTGCTGCTGACGGCACGCGCCAACGACAGGTTGGAGAGCGATCCGGCCGGGGCCCGCGACGATGCGCTTGCGGCCGTGAAGCTGGTGGATGATTTCGTGCCAGCGGCGCTGATAGCGGCGAAAGCTCTCTTCCGCGAAGACAAGGTGCGCAAGGCCGCCTCCATGCTCGAGCAGGTCTGGAAAGCGCATCCGCACCCCGAGATCGGCAGGGCCTATGTGCGTGCCCGCAGCGGCGATTCCGTCATCGACCGGCTGAAACGGGCCGAACGGCTGGAGGCCATCCGCCCGAACAATGTCGAAGCGTTGCTGCTGACGGCAAAGGCGGCGCTGGATGCCGGGGATTTCAACAAGGCCCGCGCCAAGGCCGAAGCCGCCGCGAGGATCGATGCGCGCGAAGGCGCCTTTATGCTGCTAGCTGATATCGAGGAGGCCGAAACCGGCGATCAGGGCCGCGTGCGTCACTGGATGGCGCAGGCATTGCGCGCGCCGCGCGACCCGGCCTGGGTCGCCGATGGTTTCGTATCCGACAAGTGGCTGCCGCTATCGCCCGTGACGGGCCGCCTCGACGCCTTCGAATGGAAGGCCCCCTTCGGCCAGATCGAGGGACCTGTGGAAGAAGGTTCCGCCGTGTCCGTCGATGCAGCGTTGAAATCGCTGCCGCCGGTGCGCGAGGCAGCTTCCGCAACCGTGCCAGCGAAATCGACCTCACCGAAAGTTGCATCGCCGGCAGCCGATGCCTATGTCATGGAGTTGGAGCCGGCGGCGGCAAAACCCGCGCCCGACGCATCCGCCGCAGCGCCAGAGCCGGCTCAGCAGGAGCCGGAACCACGGCCCTTCTTCGGCGGTGCGCCGGACGACCCGGGTGTGAAAAATCTAAAACTTGAACCGGAACCCAAGACACGGCTCAAGTTATTCTAAAGCATGGTGCCCCAAGAACCCTGCTCGACTTGTTTTAAGAATGGAATCGGATGTTTGAACGCTTTCAGGAATTCTTCCATAACCTGACCCAGGATCGCCCCAAATCCGGCTTTGCTCCCGATGATCCGCGCATAGCGGTGGCGGCGCTCTGCATCCAGGTCATGGAAGCGGACGGCAAGATCGAGAACAGCGAGAAGAAGCGGCTTCGCAAGCTGCTGAAGGAGCAATATGGCCTGGACGGCCGTCAGCTCGATCGGCTGATCGCCGCCGGCGAGGAGGCCGAAAGCGAGGCCGTCGACTATTATCGCTTCACCTCGGACTTGAAGCGCCATCTCGACAATGCCCAGCGGCTGGAGCTGCTCGGCATCCTCTGGGATATCGTCTATGCCGATGGCGAGCGCAGCGAGATGGAAGATCACGCGATCTGGCGCATCGCCGACCTCATGGGCATTTCCGATCGCGAACGCATCATGAAGCGCCAGGAGGCAGCAGCCCGCGCGCCCGGTTCCAAGATGGAGACAGGCAATGATGATTGAAGCGCCGGAGAGCGCTGGCCGCCCCATTTTGATCGTGCTCCATCAAGAGCACTCCAGTCCGGGCCGCGTCGGCCAGATGCTGTTGCAAAAGGGCTACGATCTCGATATCCGCCGCCCGGTTCTCGGCGAAGGCCTGCCCTCCACGCTTGCGGCCCATGCCGGCGCCGTCATCTTCGGCGGCCCGATGAGCGCCAACGACCCGGACGAGTTCGTCAAGGCCGAGATCGACTGGCTGAAAATCCCGCTCAAGGAAAATCGCCCCTATCTCGGCATCTGTCTCGGCGCGCAGATGCTCGCCCGTCATCTGGGCGCCAAGGTGAAGGCGCGCGACGACGGCAAGACCGAGATAGGCTGGTATGCGCTGAACCCGACGGAAAAGGGCCGGCTGCTGATGCGCTGGCCGCAGATGGTCTATCATTTCCATCGCGAGGGTTTCGAACTGCCGCGCGGCGCCGATCTGCTTGCCACGGCCGAGACCTATCCCAACCAGGCCTATCGCTATGGCGCCAATGCCTGGGGTCTGCAGTTCCATGCCGAACTCACCCGCGCCATGATGCAGCGCTGGGTCGTGCATGGCGAACACCGTTTCTGCATGCCGAACGCCCAGCAGGGACGCGAGCATCTGGAAGGCCGCATGATCTTCGACTCGGCGCTCAAGGCCTGGCTTTCCGAATTCCTCGACATGGTTTTCGAAGGCAAGCAGGCCATGGCTGCCTGAGGCGGCCAATAGTTTAGTCCGCGGCAAGAATTCGATTATGCCGCTCGACCGCCTGGCGCACCGATCCGGCATATCGCCTGAGCTTTTCATCGTCTGACACGAGAGTATCCCTAACGCATCTCGGGATCTCCAGCTGGACGCCGGCATTCCGGCTGCCGCGGTTGCATATGTTACCGGCCGCCGTTCCCGCCAGAGCCTCGCCTTTGGCCCTCGCAACGGCTGCAAAGCCATCCTCCCGCAACGCCTGAACGATCAGATCGCGAAGCGCGGTATCGAGGCCGCCAACCCAACTTGTTTCCGGGTCGCCCCTGTCCGTTCGGCCGTGAATGGCGACGACGATCGGTGATTTTGACACCAGACCGAGAGCCATCGGCTCGTCGAAACGTTCGGAGGTGACGTGCAGCTCATGGTGCGACCTGTCCGTAGCCAACCCCTCGAAGCAGTAGAAGGAAAAGCTCTCCGCCGCTATTTCAAGCGTGATCTGCGAGGTGGCCGGCTCAATGAAGCCGCCATGCGGAGCGATAACAACGACACGTGACGACCGATCCTCAATACGGATGCGATAGTCAACGCCCTCCGCTTCATGTTCGCGCAGCGCTGAAAACGAACCGTATCGATCAGGCTGCCTTTTCATTCGGCAACCTCACGCCGGCTGCGGCTCGCCCTTGCGATCGGGCGCGTTCAGGCTGTCGATCCGGCGAAGCTGCGGGAAGCCCGTCGCCCAGAGGGCGGCCACGGCGAGCGTGCCGACGCCGCCGATGACGACGGCGGGGATCGCGCCGAAATAATGGGCCATGGTGCCGGCGCGGAACTCGCCGAGCTCGTTCGACGCCCCGACGAAGACCATGTTGACGGCGTTGACGCGGCCGCGCACGTGATCCGGCGTCCAGAGCGTGATCAAGGTTTCGCGGACATAGACCGAGATCAGGTCGGATGCCCCCATGATGGCGAGGGCGGCAATCGACAGCCAGGCCGTATGCGAAATGCCGAAGATCAGCGTTCCCAGGCCGAACAAGGCAACGCCGATGAACATGCAGATCCCGGCGCGATGCCGGATGGGATAGGTCGCCAGAAACAGGCCCATGGCGATCGCGCCGAAGCTCGGCGCCGCGCGCAGCAGGCCGAGGCCCCAGGGGCCGAGCGTCAGGATATCGCGTGCAAAGATCGGCATCAGGGCAACTGCGCCGCCGAGCAGCACGGCGAAGAGATCGAGCGAGATCGCGCCGAGCACGACTTTTTCCGACCAGATGAACCGGAAGCCGGCGAGCATCTCGTTCAGGCTTCGCGCCTCATGGGCGACGCGCTGCTGCGGCTTCGGGATCAGGAAGGTCAGCACCGAACCGGCCGCAAAGAAAAGAACGGCCACAGTATAGGCAACCTCGGGACCGACGCCATAAAGCAGGCCGCCGGCCACCGGCCCGAGGATGGCCGCAGCGTCCCATGACATCGAATTCCACGTGATGGCATTCGTCAGGTCTTTGGGCGGTATGAGATTGGGCGCCAGCGATTGCGTCGCCGGCGTCATGAAGGCGCGCTCGATGCCGAAGACGGTGAGGATCATGAAGACCGGCAGCGGTGCGAAGGTGCCGGAGACCGTCAGGAACAGTAGGGCGGCCGTACAGAGGGTGCCGATGAAAATGCAGGTGGCGGCAATCATGCGCCTGTTATAGCGGTCGGCAACCGTGCCCGTCACAAGGATAAGCAACAACGAAGGCAGGAACTGTACCAGGCCGATAAGGCCGAGATAGATCGGCTGGCCGGTATGCGCATACATCTGCCAGCCAACGGAAACGCTGACCATTTGGGTGGCGAAGCCAGTCAAAAACCGCGCAAAGAAGAAATAGGTATAGGCGATGTGCCTGAAGGCGGCAAACCGGTCTCCGCTTGCAGCGAACGACATTGGGCGAGACTTTCCGGCGCGGCGGCCTGCACTAAAAGCACGCTTGGCTGCCTTTTAAACATGATTCAACATGCATCAGTGCATGGGACTTGCCCGTTTAGTCGTCAATGTCTACATGTCTGTCAACCGCGAAATGGAGACGGATATGCTCGCCTTATTTCAAACCATTGATCTGGCTTTGAATCTTTATACCTGGGTGCTGATCGCCAGCGCCATCTTTTCATGGCTCCATGCTTTTAATGTCATCAATTCGAGCAATCAGTTCGTCAACTCGGTCGGCAATTTCCTCTATGCCGTGACGGAGCCGGCACTGCGCCCGATCCGCCGCATCCTGCCCGATCTCGGCGGCATCGACATCTCGCCCGTCATCCTGCTCCTGATCATCTTCTTCGTCCGCTCGCTGATGTGGAACTCGCTGGTTCCGCTTTTCTTGCGGTGAGCACGCCCTGGCAGGTGTCTTCGGATCACCTGCGACTATCCGTCCGTCTCACGCCCAATGGCGGTCGTGACGCGATCGATGGCGTGGAGACCGGCAGCGAGGGCGAGTGCTATCTGAAGGCGCGTGTCTCGGTCGCCCCGGAAAAGGGTAAGGCCAACAAGGCGCTGATCGCGCTCATCGCCAAGAGCATCGGCATTCCCAAATCCGCGCTCAGCCTGGTCAGCGGCGAGACCGCACGTAAAAAAATCCTCCGGATCGAGGGCGAGCCGGAGGATTTGATAGAAAGATTAAAGGCTATCGCGAAGAACTGATCAGGCCTTCTTGGCGCGCTCGATGGCTTCGAGAATGAGCTCGCCAGCCTCCTTGGAACCGCCCCAGCCAAAGATCTTCACCCACTTGCCGGGCTCCAGATCCTTGTAGTGCTCAAAGAAGTGCTCGATCTGCTTCAGCGTGATCTCGGGCAGGTCGGTATGCTCCCTGACCTTCTCGTAGCGCAGCGTCAGCTTCGGCGAGGGAACGGCAATGATCTTCTCGTCCCTGCCGGAATTGTCTTCCATCTTCAGCACGCCGATCGGGCGGACATTGATAACGCAGCCCGGAACCAGCGGACGGGTGCTGGCGATGAGGACGTCGATCGGGTCGCCGTCTTCGGAGAGCGTGTGAGGCACGAAGCCGTAATTGCCCGGATAGGTCATCGGCGTGTAGAGGAAACGGTCGACGACCAGCGTGCCGGCCTCCTTGTCCATTTCATACTTGATCGGATGACCGCCGACCGGCACTTCAACGATGACGTTGACGTCTTCGGGCGGGTTCTTGCCAATGGAAATCGCGTCGATGCGCATGCGTGTCCCCTAATAAGGATGGTTGCCGCCAGCCAAATAATAGGAATCATGGCGCAACGCAACAATCCATCGAGAAAGCAGAGGATTTAGTTGGCGTCAGGGCCAGACAAAGCCGATCTTCTTCAGCTGTCGATGATCGAAGGTTTCGATGCCCTCGCAGAAATCGGCGCCACCCTGCCCTCGATAGAATTGGTAGGCATTTTCGTTTTCCTCGAGGCACCAGACGACGAGCCCCTTGCAGCCGAGCGACTTCAACAGCCGGCGCGCCTCGCCGAAAAGCATCCGCCCGAGGCCGAGGCCCTGATATTGCGGGCGCAGATAAAGCTCATAGATCTCGCCTTCCTGCGGAAGGGCGCGGGCGCGGTTGAGCCCAAGCGTGGCATAGCCGGCAATCTCGCCGGCGACATCGAGAACCAAGAGCGTGGCCGGACCGCTGGTTGCCTTGCGCCACCAGGATTCGCCGCGGCGTTCGATCATCTGGCCGAGTGCGCGATGCGGGATAATGCCGGCATAGGTGTACTGCCACGACTGGCGGTGCACCTCCGAAATGGCCCGGGCGTCATGGGGTTCTGCCCGCCGAACATCAATCGACAACGTCTTCATAACGTCTACTCTGGTCTCGCGACTCCGAATTAACCATCCTCATTCATAAAGACGGCAGACTTGCCCACAGCCTTTATCCGTGGATGATCGCTGAAAATTAACGCCTTTTTAACCTTTCCCACAAGGGTCCAAAAATCGAACACACAAAATAAAACCCCGGCACAATGGCCGGGGTTGATTGGTTCGAAGCGGTACAGGCTTTGCCGTTACGCGGAACGCGCCTTTTCGAAGCGCTTGCGCTCGTTCGGGTCGAGATACATCTTGCGCAGGCGAATCGACTTCGGCGTGACTTCCATCAGCTCGTCGTCCTGAATCCAGGAGAGAGCGCGGTCGAGCGTCATGCGGATCGGCGGGGTCAGCTTCACGGCTTCATCCTTGCCGGCGGCGCGGATGTTGGTGAGCTGCTTGCCCTTGAGCACGTTGACTTCGAGGTCGTTGTCTCTGGAGTGAATGCCGATGATCATGCCGGCATAGACCTTTTCACCCGGTTCGATGATCATCGGACCGCGGTCTTCCAGGTTGAACATCGCGTAGGCGACTGCTTCGCCTGAAGCGTTGGAGAGCAGGACGCCGTTGGTGCGGCCGCCGATCGCGCCCTTGAAGGGCTGATAGTCATGGAACAGGCGGTTCATGATCGCGGTGCCGCGCGTATCCGTCAGCAGTTCCGACTGATAGCCGATGAGACCGCGGGTCGGCGCGAAGAATTTCAGGCGCAGGCGATTGCCGCCGGACGGACGAAGCTCGACCATTTCGGCCTTGCGCTCCGACATCTTCTGCACGACGACACCCGAATGCTCTTCATCGACGTCGATGACGACTTCTTCGATCGGCTCCAGCATCTGGCCGGTGGCTTCGTCCTTGTGCATGACGACGCGCGGACGCGACACGGCAAGCTCGAAGCCTTCGCGGCGCATGGTTTCGATCAGAACAGCAAGCTGCAATTCGCCGCGGCCGGAGACGTAGTACGAATCCTTGCCTTCGGCTTCCTCGATCTTCAGCGCGACATTGCCTTCGGCTTCCTTGAAGAGGCGATCGCGGATGACGCGTGAGGTAACCTTGTCGCCTTCAGTGCCAGCGAGCGGGCTGTCATTGACGATGAACGACATGGTGACGGTCGGCGGATCGATCGGCTGGGCGTGCAGCGCCTCGGTGACGGACGGATCGCAGAATGTGTCGGCGACGGTACCCTTGGACAGACCGGCGATGGCGACGATATCGCCTGCATGAGCTTCCTCGATCGGCGTGCGCTCGATGCCGCGGAAGGCGAGGATCTTGGAAATGCGGCCGGTTTCGATCAGCTTGCCATCCTGGCCCAGAACCTTGACGGACTGGTTCGGCTTGATCGAGCCGGAATGAATGCGGCCGGTGATGACGCGGCCAAGGAAGGGATTGGCTTCGAGAAGCGTGCCGATCATGCGGAATGCGCCGTCTTCTTCGCCGACACTCGGCTCCGGCACATGCTTCAGCACCAGATCGAGAAGCGGGCCAAGGCCATCCTCGACGGGGCCTTCCGGCGAATAGTTCATCCAGCCAGCGCGGCCCGAGCCATAAAGGATCGGGAAATCGAGCTGCTCGTCGGTGGCGTCGAGCGCTGCGAAGAGATCGAAGACCTCGTTGATGACTTCTTCGTGGCGCGCATCCGGACGGTCGATCTTGTTGATCGCGACGATCGGGCGGAGGCCGACTTTCAGCGCCTTGCCGACCACGAACTTGGTCTGCGGCATCGGGCCTTCCGAGGCATCGACCAGCACGATGGCGCCATCGACCATCGAAAGGATGCGCTCGACTTCGCCGCCGAAGTCGGCGTGGCCAGGCGTGTCGACGATGTTGACGCGAACGCCCTTCCAGACAACGGAGGTCGCCTTGGCGAGAATGGTGATGCCACGCTCTTTTTCCAGATCGTTGGAATCCATCATGCGCTCAACGGTGCGCTGGTTCTCGCGGAAGGAACCGGACTGCTTCAGAAGCTCGTCAACGAGGGTGGTTTTCCCATGGTCAACGTGCGCGATGATCGCGATGTTGCGGAGTGTCATAATGTTATATCTCTGAGGCTGAGGCGCGATATAAAGTAAACACGCCAATTACGTTTGGCGCGCTCATAGCCTTTTTTTCGCGATTGCGAAAGGGGGGAGGCGCGAAAGCTCGCTTGCACGCCTCTTCAACCCATCGACAACATGGTCCCGACCTTCGAGCCCAAGGGCAAGGATCAGGCCGCCAGCCCCTTCTTCTTCAGCATCGCATCCGGGCTCGGCAGCTTGCCGCGGAAGGCCTTATAGGTGTCTTCCGGGTCGATCGAGCCGCCGACGGAATAGATGTTGGCCTTGAGTTTCTCGGCCATCTCGGCATTGAAAGCATCGCCGGTTTCCTCGAAAGCGGAGAAGGCGTCCGCATCCAGCACTTCCGACCACATGTAGGAATAGTAGCCGGCCGAATAGCCGTCGCCGGCGAACACATGCTGGAAATGCGGGGTGGCATGACGCATGACGATCGATTTCGGCATGCCGATCTCGGCAAGCACTTGCCCCTGCACCGCCATCGGATCCTCGACGGCGCCGCGAGTATGGAACGCCATGTCGACCAGCGCCGACGAGGTAAACTCCACCGTGTTGAAGCCGGCATTGAAGGTGCGGGCTGCCAGCACCTTGTCGAGCAGCGCCTGCGGCATCGGCGCGCCGGTCTCGTAGTGGACGGCATATTCTTTCAGGATGGCAGGCACGGTCAGCCAGTGCTCGTAAAGCTGCGACGGCAGCTCGACGAAATCGCGGGAAACGCCGGTGCCTGATACCGAGGGATAGGTGACGTTCGACAGCATGCCGTGCAGCGCATGGCCAAACTCGTGGAACAGCGTGCGGGCATCGTCGAGCGACAGCAGCGCCGGCTTGCCTTCGGCCGGCTTGGCGAAATTGCAGACATTGTAGATGATCGGCAATTCGCCCACGTCACCGTTCTTCAATGGCAGTTTGTGCTGCGATTGGAACGAGCTCATCCAGGCGCCGGAGCGCTTGGAGCTGCGGGCAAAATAATCGCCAAGGAACACCGCGACGAGCTTGTCGGAACGGTCGCGGATCTCGAAGACACGCACATCGGGATGATAGGCGGGAACGCCCTTCTGCTCGACGGCATGAATGCCGAACAGGCGGCCGGCGACATCGAAGCAGGCGGCAATGATCTTTTCCAGCTGCAGATAAGGCTTGAGTTCGGTTTCGGAGAAATCGAACTTCTGCGTGCGGATCTTTTCGGCATAGTGCCGCCAGTCCCAGGGCATGACCTCGTGGTTGCGGCCTTCCTCGGCGATCAGCGCGGCAATATCCTTTTCTTCTTCGGCAGCGCGTGCTGCCGCCTTCGACCATACGGTCATGAGGAGGTCATTCACTGCGTTAGGCGTCTTCGCCATGGTGTTGTCGAGCTTCAATTCGGCAAAGTTGCCGTAGCCGAGCAGCCTCGCCTTCTCGGCTCTGAGCGCCAACATCTCGCGAATGATCTCGCGGTTGTCCGTCTTGCCGCCATTGGCGCCGCGTGCCACCCACGCCTTGAAGGCCTGCTCGCGCAGATCGCGGCGCTCGGATGATGTCAGGAACGGTTCAATGATCGAGCGCGACAGCGTGACGGCATATTTACCCTCTTCGCCGCGCTCGCGCGCCGCGGCCGCCATTGCATCGCGCAGATAGCTAGGAAGGCCGGCGAGATCGGCCTCCTCCGACAGCAACAGCGCCCAGTCCTTTTCATCGGCAAGCACATTTTGCCCGAACTGCGCACCGAGGCCGGCAAGCTTTTCGTTGATCGCGGAAAGCCGCTCCTGCTCCGCTTTCGGCAGCTTGGCACCCGACTTCACGAAACCCTTCCAGTGCCGTTCGAGCACGCGGGTTTCCTCCAGCGTCAGACCGAGTTCGTCACGGCCCTCCCAGAGAGCGTCGAGGCGGGCAAAGAGCGCGGCATTCGTGCCGATCTTCGAATAATGCCGCGCCATCTTCGGCGCGATCTCGCGCTCCAGCGCCTGGATCGTCTCGTTGGTATCAGCACCGGCCTTGTTCCAGAACAGCGCCGATATGCGCGACAGCTCATCACCGGCGAGTTCGAGCGCTGTCACCGTGTTGGCGAAGGTCGGCGCATCGCTGTCCCCGGCAATCGCATCGATCTCCGCCTCGTGGAACACAAATGCGGCGTTGAAGGCGGGAGCGAAATCCGTGTCCTTCACCGCGTCGAAGCGTGGCAGCCCTTGATGTCCGGTCCATTCGACGAGCGCGGGATTGACGGCGGCGTAGGAAGACATGCAGGGCATCCTTTCGACAGATATCTGATCGAAGCACGATATAAGGCCCGCCCCGCCAAATTGGTATGGCGGCGACAAACAAATTCACGGGGAAGGGTCAGGCCTTGCGCCAGCCGAGCAGGCCAGGCGTGGCGTGCCAGAGCGCCTGCGCCGCAAAGCCCATGAAGAGCACGCCGGAGCAGCGCACGATCAGCCGTTCATGCGCGCGATAGAAACGTCGCACAGCCCCCGCGCCGATAATGCTGATCAGGATGATATCCGCTGTCACGAAGCCGGCGAAGGAAACTGTGAGCAATAGCGGCAGCGCGCTGAAAGTCAGCGCTCCGGCGGAACCCGCCACCAAAGCGGTGAACGTCGCCAGCGCAACCGGATATCCCTTCGGGTTGGTGACGCCAAAGATCAGGCCCCGGCGGAACGGCCGGTCGACATTGACAAGCGATTTCCCATCTCCCTTTGGCTTGGCCGTCACCGCGCTCCATCCGATCCAGGCAAGATAGAAGCCGCAAAGCAATCCGAGCAGATCGAAGACGAAGGTGCCGATGGTCTTGGCGCCGACGATGGCGACCAGCGCAAGCGACGACCAGACGATATCGCCCAGCAGATGGCCGCTGACGAAAAATGCGCCGGCCTTGCGCCCTTGCCCCGCGCCGATGCCCAGCAGCGCCAGAAAAGCGGGGCCCGGAATAAGGACATAAAACAGCGCGGCCAGGAAAGCGCCGACAACGAGCGATTGCGTCATGATGGAGGTCCCCACTGCTGATCGCGGGAGAGTAGCAACCTGCTGAATCGGGTCAAGTCGCTGTTCGTTTTATGACAGAAGAAGCCGTTGTGTTCATGGGTTTAAACCAATAAGAACGTATCGGGGCCCAAGAACTGAAAAGCGTAGGTAGGGAAGCGCTTATGAACAGCAGGATTAATACGGATTCGCTCGCCTTTCTTGTGAGCGATTGCGCCCGATTGATCAGGACGGCCTTCGAGCGACGTATTCTTGTCGCAGGGCTCGGCCTGACAGCGGGTGAAGCACGAACGCTGATGCAGGTCGCTGCCATTAACGGTAGTCGGCAGCTCGACATCGCCTCCCGCATGGGGTTGGAGCCGATGACCGTCAGCGCCTTTCTGGACAAATTGCAGGCGCGGGGCCTGATCGAACGCCAACCCGACCCGCTCGACCGCCGCGCCAAGCGGATCGTCCTGTCGGAAACGGCCGCCGCCAAGCTGAAGCAGATCGACAGAGAGGTCTGCGAGGTCGAGCGCAATGCGACGCAAGGCTTCGATCAGGGATTGCAGACGCAGCTGCACGACGCACTCTGTACGTTCCGCAGCAATCTGCAGAAGGCAGAACTGCCCGCCGAGACCGAACGTGAGCTGAGGCCGGTCGACTAGAGCGATTCCGGGAAAAGTGCGTAGCGGTTTTCCGTCCGGAATTGCGCAAAACAACAACATAGAGCGGTCAGGCGTTTCACGGAATCGCCTGACCGCCTAATGTCCGGCACGTTCCGCTTTCCAGCAAGAAAAACCCGCCTCCGGCAACCGGAAGCGGGTCTTTTGTTGTTTGGATTCTGATTACTTCGACAGGTTGCGCTTGGCGAGCGTGCGCAAGCGCAAAGCGTTGAGCTTGATGAAGCCGGCTGCGTCCTTCTGATCGTAGGCGCCCTGATCGTCCTCGAATGTGACGAGCTTATCGGAGTAGAGCGACTTCGGGCTTTCGCGGCCGATGACCATAACATTGCCCTTGTAGAGCTTCAGCGTCACTTCGCCTTCGACATGTTCCTGGCTCTTGTCGATGAGGGCCTGCAACATCTCGCGCTCCGGCGAGAACCAGAAGCCGTAATAGATGAGCTCGGCATAACGCGGCATCAGCTCGTCCTTGAGGTGCGCGGCACCGCGGTCGAGCGTGATGGATTCGATGGCGCGATGGGCCGCTAGCAGGATCGTGCCGCCGGGCGTTTCGTAGACGCCGCGCGACTTCATGCCGACATAGCGGTTCTCGACGAGGTCCAGACGGCCGATGCCATTGTCGCGACCGTAATCGTTGAGCTTTGCCAGCAGCGTCGCCGGGCTCAGGCGCTGACCATTGATCGAGACGGCATCGCCCTTTTCGAAGCCGACCTTGATAACCGTCGCCTTGTCGGGAGCGGCTTCAGGGGAAATCGTGCGCATATGCACATATTCCGGCGCTTCCTGCGACGGATCTTCCAGCACCTTACCCTCCGAGGAGGAGTGCAGAAGGTTGGCATCGACGGAGAACGGCGCCTCGCCCTTCTTGTCCTTGGCAACCGGAATCTGGTGCTTCTCGGCAAATTCGAGCAGGTCGGTACGGCTCTTGAACGACCAGTCGCGCCAGGGAGCGATAATCTTGATGTCGGGGTTCAGCGCATAGGCCGAGAGTTCGAAACGAACCTGGTCGTTGCCCTTGCCCGTCGCGCCGTGCGCGATGGCGTCAGCGCCGGTCTTTTTGGCGATCTCGATCAGGTGCTTGGAGATCAGCGGGCGGGCGATCGACGTGCCGAGCAGGTAGACGCCTTCGTAGACGGCATTGGCGCGGAACATCGGGAAGACGAAATCGCGCACGAATTCCTCGCGCACATCCTCGATATAGATTTCCTTGATGCCGAGCATTTCGGCCTTCTTGCGCGCCGGCTCCAGCTCTTCGCCCTGGCCGAGATCGGCGGTGAAGGTGACGACTTCCGCACCCAGCTCCGTCTGCAGCCACTTCAGGATAATCGAGGTGTCGAGACCGCCGGAATAGGCGAGAACGACTTTCTTCACGTCTTTATGTGATGCCATGATGAGATCCGTTTCAATGCAAGCCGAAGGAAAGGCCCGCAAACCCTGTATCGCGGCACTTTTAGCGAGATTATCGCGAGGCGCAAGGGGAAGTGCGGCGGAGCGCCTCGCACGGGTTCGACGCGGGTTTGACTCGCCTCGGGAAAGCACCATATTCGGCGGCGAGCAAGCAATGCCTCGGAGGGCACCCTTTGACCGATATTCAAGACATTTTCAAGAAATCCAATGTAGCCGTCATCACCGGCGGCGCGTCCGGCATCGGCTTTGCCGCGGCGAAATATTTTGCTTCGCTCGACATGAGCGTCGTCATTGCCGATCTCGGCGGCGACCGCCTGGCGGAAGCGAGCGCCGAGCTCAAGACGATCACAGGCGAGGAGCATGTGATGGCCATCGAGACCGATGTTTCCAGCAAAGACTCGTTGGAGGCGTTGGAGCGCGCAGTCCTGCAGCGCTTCGGCCGGGTGCATGTGCTGATGAACAATGCCGGTATCGGACCGGAAACCTCGATCTTCAGCACACAGGCCGGCTGGGATGCCATTCTCGGCGTCAATCTGCTCGGCGTTATCAACGGCACGCGGACCTTCGGGCCCGGCATGCTGGCCCATGGCGAACCGGGTGTTATCATCAACACCGGCTCGAAGCAGGGCATCACCACGCCGCCAGGCAATCCGGCCTACAATGTCTCAAAGGCCGGCGTGAAGGTGTTCACCGAAGCGCTGCAGCACGAGCTACGCAATACAGCGGGCGCGAAAATATCAGCCCATCTCCTTATCCCCGGCTTCGTCTTCACCGGCCTCACCAAGGGCGAGCGCAGGGAAAAGCCGGCCGGTGCCTGGACGCCGGAACAGACGATCGACTTCATGGTGGAGAGCCTGAAGCGCGGCGACTTCTATATTCTCTGCCCTGACAATGACGTGGCCCGTCCGACCGACGAGCGCCGCATGCTGTGGGCCGCCGGCGATATCGTCGAAAACCGTCCGCCGCTGTCGCGTTGGCACCCCGACTATGCCGACCAATTCAAGGCATTTCTCGAAAAGAAGGATTGATTTGCAATCCCCCCAAAGCCGGATAAGAGAACACGGATCCCCTATCCGGCTTTCGGAGCATCTCATGGACTTCATACCCAGCCTGCCGACCCTTCTCGCCTTTTCGGCGGCAAGCCTGTTGCTGGCGCTGACCCCCGGTCCCGACATGACGTTGTCGATCAGTCGCGCTTTGGCTCAGGGCAAGAAGGCAGCGCTTTTCGTCGTTCTCGGCACCAGCCTCGGCGTCATCGTTCACACCTGCCTGGTGGCCTTCGGCATTTCGGCGCTGATCACCGCTTCGCCGGTCGCCTTCACGGTGCTGAAAACGGGTGGTGCCGCCTATCTCCTGTGGTTGGCGATCCAGGCGATCCGCTTCGGTTCCAGCTTGTCGATCAAGAAGGTCGATGCCGTCAAGGGCACGCCGCTCGCCAATATTTCCACCGGCTTCTCAGTCAATCTGCTGAACCCCAAGGTCATCATCTTTTTCATGACCTTCCTGCCGCAATTCGTCACGGCAGGCGATCCGGCCGTGACGCACAAGCTGCTGTTCCTCGGCTTCTTCTTCATCGTCATCGGCATTCCGGTGAACGTGCTCATCGTTCTTGCCGCCGACGGCCTGTCGTCCTGGCTGCAGAAGAACCGGGGCGTCATGCGCGGCCTCGACTATGCCTTTGCCACCGTCTTCTCGATCTTCGCGGTGAAGATCTTCTTCACTCAGGCTCGTTGAGGACGGGGCCTCGCCCGGCGAACCGGCCGGCGATCCACCAATAAACGGTGGCGCTGGCTGCCCCCAAGAAGGCGAAGCAGACCGCGATCGTGATCAGATTGAGGGTCTGTGGCTTTTCCACGCCGCCGGAAATAAGGATGGAGGCCACCGCAGACAAGACGGCGCCATAGATCGCATAACCGTACCAGCGACGCATACCGCGCCATTCCAGAATGGGGATGACGATGAGCGACGGCAGAATGCTGACGATCATTGCGAGCTTGGTGAGCGCAATCGTCAGGACGAAAAGTTCGGGGGGGGCCGTCTCCGGCACCGTCCACGCTGCAACGCAGGCCAGCACGAAGCCCATCAGAGCGCAGGCGGCGACATAGCCCCACAGGAGGCGTATCGGCTTGCGCAGCCCAACGAGCATCGATCTCAATCCTCGCCGTGATTGGCGATCATCATCGCTTCGAAGGCCAGGCGTTCGGTCTTGCGCATGCGCTCCGATTCCGACTTTAGCTGGCCGCAGGCGGCGAGGATATCACGCCCGCGCGGCGTGCGGATCGGCGAAGCATAGCCGGCCGAATTGATGAAATCAGCGAATTTCTCGATCTGCTCCCACTCCGAACACTGGTAATTCGTGCCGGGCCAGGGATTGAAGGGGATCAGGTTGATCTTGGCCGGAATGCCCTTCAGCAGCTGGATCAGCCCCTTCGCATCCTCGAGGCTGTCGTTGACGCCCTTCAGCATCACATATTCGAAAGTGATGCGCCGTGCGTTCGAAAGGCCGGGATAGGCGCGACAGGCATCCATCAGCTCCTTCAGCGGATATTTCTTGTTGATCGGCACCAGCATGTCGCGCAGGTCGTCGCGCACCGCATGCAGAGAGATCGCCAGCATGACGCCGATCTCATCGCCTGTGCGGTAGATTTCCGGCACGACGCCTGAGGTCGAAAGGGTGATGCGTCGCTTCGACAGAGAGAGGCCGTCGCCGTCGGAAGCGATCAGCAGCGCCGTCTTGACGCTGTCGAAATTATAGAGCGGCTCGCCCATGCCCATCATGACGACATTGCTGACCTTGCGGCCTTCCGCCGGCATGACCGTGCCCTGCGGCGCTTCGCGGTCGGGGAAATCACCGAGCCGGTCGCGCGCCAGCAGCAACTGCGACAGGATCTCTTCCGCCGTCAGGTTGCGCACCAGGCGCTGCGTGCCCGTATGACAGAAGGAGCAGGTCAGCGAACAGCCGACCTGGCTGGAAATGCAGAGCGTGCCGCGGCCCTCTTCCGGAATATAGACGGCCTCGATCTCGACGGGACGGCCGGCGCCGCGCGGCGGGAAACGCAGCAGCCATTTGCGGGTGCCGTCATTGGACACCTGTTCCTCGACGATTTCGGGACGTGCGATGGTGAAATGCGTCTTGAGCATTTCGCGCATGTCCTTCGAGACATTCACCATGGCATCGAAATCGGAGACACCGCGCACGTAGATCCAGTTCCAGAGCTGGCTGACGCGCATCTTGATCTGCTTGTCGGCAACGCCCTTTTCCTTGAGCGCGGCACCCATTTCCTCGCGCGTCAGACCGATGAGCGACGGTTTCGGCGAAAGCTCCACCGGCTGCGACAAGGGCATCGGCTTCAGCTTGGGATGGGTCATGATATCGGTGGCGGACATAGGATCATTCCAACGGTTCACATCGGCGATGCCGCAAAAGCTGAAAGAAGCTGCGGATGCGGGCAAGGCACGGAAATCTGAAGATTCATGCGGTGGCGGGACAAGCTGTCTGCCGCACACCTGCTGTTGGCGCGGCCTTTAGCACTAATTTCCGCTCGCGTCATCCCTTTCCCTCAAAAGCAAAGGCCGGCGTGCTTGCCGGCCTTGTCATCACGGTCGCGGCGGCAGGACGATCACATTGACGTGATCCCTTGGCCCTCGAACTTACTTGCAGTTCTCGATCTGCTTCAGCGCGGCGGTAACGCCCTTCAGCGAATAGGTATAGGAAGTGGCCGTACCCTTTTTCGAAGTCGCCGAAACCTTCAGCGAATGGCCTGATTTGAGGGCTGCGACCAATGCAGGCTCCTGCGCGGCATTCTCGACCCAGGCGGCCTTGTCCTTGGTGAACATCACGAAGGTCTTGTTGTCGATGATGACGTCGACCTTCGAATTGTCCTTGAGCGGATAGCCCATCATCGCCTGCGGTTCATAGGAGATATTCTGGCCCGGGCGCTGGGACACGATGAAGAAATTGTCGCCATGGTCGATGCCGGCGGTCGGCGCCTTGGCGGTGGGCACGGAGAGAACGTAGCAGACCTTGCCCGCCGCGGACTGGTAGGAATAGGCGCCCCAGGCGTCGAACTGCTGGATGCGCGTCGGAGCCGCCGGCGCTGCTGCTGCCGCTGCCTGCGTCTGCTTCTTGGTCTGGGCGGAGGCAATGCCGGTGCCGGCGAGAACAAGCGAGAGGGCGATTGCGAAGCTTTTTACAAACATGGTTTCCTGCCGATTTCTTGCGGTCCAGAGCGCGTGGCGAGTCGATTAACGCACGCCTATGCTCGTGAGCTGCCTTATTTTGACTTTATTCAGGTTACCAAACCGTCAACGGAGCGCTAACCGCCCTTGGCTCCGTGCCATTTCAACCCAGGTATTGCGCAGAGCTTGAAACGCTTCAGAAGGAATTGGAAAACCCGGATGGTGGAACACCACCCTACGGGATCGATTTAAGACAGAAAGATTCAGGCAAGAATTTGTCCTCGCTTAAATCAGTGGGGCCTCATAAAGGTCTGGAAACCCGAGAGGATTCAGATCGACCCCTGTTGGGCGGGCATCAAGCCGTTTTTACAGCCTCTGGCTCGTTCTCCAACGCCCTGTCGGCAGCGTCGTAATGTTCCTGGCGGATATGGCCCCTGATCATGCTGAAGGCGAGCGTCAGCACCGCGACATCGTCCGTAAAGCCGACCACGGCAAAAAAATCGGGGATAATATCGAACGGCATGACGAAATAGCCGAGCGCAGCCAGCAGGATGCCGCGGACACGAGTCGGTGTCTGCGGATCGAACGCGCAATAGAAAGCGGCCACGACGTCGCGGGAAAACGGGATATGACGAGCCGCCTTCCGCAAGGTCGGCCAGAATTTGCTGCGCACCGTCTTCTCCTGCTCCTTTTGGGTTTCTTCATCACCAGGCATCAGGATTTCCCCGTACTTGATGTCATCCATTCCATTCACCTCTATCGAGACCCGTTGCCCGGGCCGTGTAAACATATGGTGATCGCATCAGGCGATTCAATCGATCCGCCGGGCCGCCGCCTTCTCCATCGCCTTCGCAAGCTTGATGTCGTGATCCGTCAGACCGCCAGCATCATGCGTCGTCAGTTTGACGTCGACACGGGAATAGACATTGAACCATTCCGGGTGATGATTGAATTTCTCCGCCGAAAGCGCCGCCTCTGTCATGAAGCCGAAGGCCTCGACGAAATTGCGGAATTTGAACGTCTTCGAAATCGAAATGCGGTCGGCCGAAAGCGTCCAGCCGTCCAGTTCCTTCAGGCTTTCATCGATTGCGGTCGGCTCCAGCTTCTCGTATTTCATGGCAAGGTCACTCCTCTCTAGCGATTGAACGATATCATGGATCGTCAAAGGATTCTTTTTGTCTGCGCCGGCAACATCTGCCGATCGCCGCTTGCCGAAGGCATTTTCAGGCATCTGGCGACCGAAGCCGGTCGCTCCCTTGAATTCGAGATCGATTCGGCCGGCATCGGCGGCTGGCATCAAGGCGAGCGACCGGATCGCCGTTCGGTGGCCGTTGCCGCCGGCCACGGAATCGATATTTCCAGCCAGCGCGCCCGCCGCATCGCATCATCAGATTTCGGCAGGTTCGATCTGATCCTGGCAATGGATCAAGACAATTTAAAGAATCTGCGCAAGGTCGCGCCTGCCGATCTTCACGGCAAGCTGCACCTCTTCAACGCCCTCGCGCTTGGCAGCAACAAGGACATTCCCGACCCGTATTATGGTGGCCGCGATGATTTCGAGGCTGTTTACACCATGCTCTTGGCCGGCTGCAGCGCGTTGTTGCCCAAGGCCGGGAAGGCGCTGTGGGGTTCGTGAAGCGGAAATATCTCTTCGGTGAGATAGGGTCCGCCGCCAACCGATTCGCGCGATGACAGAAGCACGAAGCGCCCCACCGTGAACGGCTGGGTATAGAAGTTGCCGCGGCCGGAGAGGTAGTGCACGACATCGTCGACCCGCGAGGACTTCAATCTGGCGAGCGTGACGTGCGGCGTGAACTTGCGGGGATCGGACTGTAATCCGATGCGCTGGCAGATGCGCTCGATCTCGCCTTGCAGCGCGTACATGTCCGGTGTCTGCGAGACCCCGGCCCAGACCGAGTGCGGCTTCTTGGAACCGAAGGAGCCTATGCCCTCCAGACGAAGCTGAAATTCTGGGCGATCTATCCGGTCCAGCCGGTCGACGATCTCATCAGCCGTCCGACCATCGACATCGCCGATGAACCGAAGGGTGATGTGATAATTTTCAACGTCGATCCACCTGGCTCCGGGAAGACCACCGCGCAACAACGAGAGGCTCATGGCCGCGTTGCGCGGAATTTCGAGGGCGGTAAAAAGTCTCGGCATCACGAGCACTCCCCGAATCTCTTGCAGGTATAAGTAGGGAATCACGCATTTGCAGTCGGTGCAAGCACCTATTTCGCACCTGCGTCAATCATCCCTACGAAAGTGACAATAGCTGGCAGAATGCGCTCGACCATTACATCGACGCCCTTAGGATTCGGATGCATGCCGTCGGACAGCTGCAAATCCGCATGCGTGGCCACGCCGTCGAGGAAAAACGGATAGAGCGCGAGCTGATATTTGTCTGCCAGGCGCTTGTAGATGGGATTGAACTTCTCGGCATAATCCGCCCCCATGTTCGGCGGTGCCAGCATGCCGACGAGGAGAACCGGGATCTTTCGCTGCTTGAGCTGGC
The DNA here is from genome assembly GCF_012275345.1 of Rhizobium sp. SG570. Lineage (NCBI taxonomy): Bacteria > Pseudomonadati > Pseudomonadota > Alphaproteobacteria > Hyphomicrobiales > Rhizobiaceae > Rhizobium > Rhizobium sp. SG570. The sequence continues at coordinate 187,369 of NZ_JAAZQI010000013.1, forward strand.
CGATCATCGTTTCGAGATTCTTTTCCGTCTGTTCCGGTGGAATGCCGCGCAGGGCGTCATTGGCGCCGAGCTCGAGAATCACCCCGTCCGTGCCGTCGGGCACGGACCAGTCCACGCGGGAAAGCCCGCCGGATGTCGTGTCGCCCGATACGCCGGCATCGGCGACGGCCACATCAAGCCCCTTGGCCTTCAGCGCCGCCTCCAGTTTGGCGGGAAAGCCGTCGCCCGGCGGCAGTTGATAACCGGCCATCAGGCTGTCGCCCAATCCGACGAGCTGGATGGTCCGCGCCTCGGCGGCATCCACAGCGCCAAACAAAAGACCGAAAGTGATGACAGCGAAGTGAAACGCAGCAACTTTAAAACTCATGATCGATTTCCTAAATTCGCTGTCCGGGCCAATTTGCGCCCGCCACTATCTCTGATGTTCTCTGATATATAGGGCGTTCGCATTGGCAAAAACCATCATCGAGCTGAAGAAGGCGGATTTGACGCTCGGCAGTGCCGCCGCCTCCGTCCATGTGCTGAAGGGCATCGACCTCACAGTCATGGAGGACGAGGCCGTGGGTATCGTCGGCCCTTCCGGTTCCGGCAAGTCGACGCTGCTGATGGTGCTGGCCGGCCTCGAAAAGCTCGACAGCGGCGAATTGCTGATCCGCGACACGCCTCTGCATAGCCTGAGCGAAGACCGCATCGCCGATTTCCGCGGCCGCAATATCGGCATCGTCTTCCAATCCTTCCATCTCATCGCCAATATGACGGCGCTGGAAAACGTTGCCGTGCCGCTGGAACTCGCCAACAACAGAGACGCCTTCGACATCGCCAGGCGGGAGCTGCAGGCGGTGGGGCTGGGCGAGCGGCTCAATCACTATCCCGGCCAGCTTTCCGGCGGCGAGCAGCAGCGTGTGGCGATTGCCCGCGCACTTGCGCCCTCGCCTGCCGTCCTCATCGCCGACGAACCGACGGGCAATCTCGACACGGATACCGGCCGGCAGATTGCCGACCTGCTCTTTGCCCAGCAGGCCGAGCGCGGCACCACCATGCTGCTCGTCACCCACGACCCGGCGCTTGCCGCCCGCTGCTCGCGCCAGATCCGCGTACGATCAGGTGAAATCGAGAAGGATAGCGCTCCGTCACGCGTCAATCAGGCGGCCATCGCATGAACATGGCGGGGATGCGCCTGACGCTCGCCTTCCGCCTTGCCTTGCGCGAACTGCGCGGCGGTCTTGGCGGCTTCTATATCTTCCTCGCCTGCATCGCGCTCGGCACCGGCGCCATCGCCGCCGTCAACTCCGTATCCCGCTCGATCACCGATGCCATCTCGACGCAGGGCCAGTCGCTCCTGGCCGGCGACGCCCGCTTCGAGCTGCGCAATCGCGAGGCAAGCCCTGAGGAACTGGCCTATCTCCAAGGCCTCGGCAAGCTCTCCCGCTCCACCAGCTTGCGTTCCATGTCCCGCCTGCCCGACGGCTCCGACCAGGCGCTGGTCGAGGTCAAGGCGGTCGATGACGCCTATCCGCTCTATGGCACCTTTCAAGCCAATCCCGATCAGCCGCTATCGACCCTGCTTGCCGTCAAGGATGGCGCCTATGGCGCCGTCGTCGCTCCCCTCCTGCTTGAGCGTTTGAACCTCAAGGTTGGCAGCGATCTGCTGCTGGGCAATACAAAGCTCCACATCACCGGCACCATCACGAATGAGCCGGATGCCGTCTCCGAAGGCTTCGGCTTCGCCCCCCGTCTGCTCACAAGCCGCGATGCCTTGGCCGCCTCCGGCCTGATCACCACTGGCAGCCTCGTCGAGCAGGCCTACAGGATCCGCATGGACGATCCCGCGACCGGGCTGCGCAACCTTGGCGATCGCGCCAATGCCGCCTTCCCGCAGGCCGGCTGGTCGATCCGCACCAGCAGCCGCGCCGCACCCGAGCTTGCCGACAACATCACCCGCTTCTCGCAGTTTCTGACATTGGTGGGACTGGCGGCTCTCATCGTCGGCGGCGTCGGCGTCGCCAATGCCGTGCGCGCCTTCCTCGATTCGAAGCGCACCACCATCGCCACCTTCAAATGCCTGGGCGCCCCGGCCTTCGTCGTGGTGCTGATCTATCTCATCCAGATTGCCGTCATTGCGCTCGCCGGTGTTGCCGTCGGCTTGGTCCTCGGCGCCATCGCGCCGCTGGTCGCCTCGCAATTCATGGCGGAATTCCTACCCATATCGACTGCACCGCGGCTCTATCCCGGCCCCATGATGCTGGCGGCCCTCTTCGGCCTGCTGACGACGCTTGCCTTTGCCATTCCGCCGCTCGGCCACGCCCGCGAGGTGCCGGCGACGGCACTTTTCCGCGAACAGGGCTTTGAAGCGCGCCGCCTGCCCGGCTGGCCCTATCTGCTCGCCGCCGGCGTGCTGATGGCGGCTCTTGCGGCTCTCGCGATCGTCACCGCCTATGATCGCTTCATCGCCATCGTCTTCGTCGTCTCCATCGCCGCCGCCTTCGTCGTGCTGCGCGTGGTCGCCGCACTCCTCTCCTGGCTCGCCCGCCGCAGCCCGCGTGTGCGCTCGCCGGCCCTGCGGCTTGCGATCGGCAATATCCACCGGCCCGGCGCGCTCACGGGTTCCGTCGTGCTGTCGCTCGGCCTCGGCCTGGCGCTTCTGGTGACCCTGACGTTGATCGACGGCAACATGCGCCACGAGCTGACCGGACGCATGAGCGAAAAGGCGCCGAATTTCTTCTTTGTCGACATACAGGGACCGGAACTTGAGGGCTTCCGCAAGATCGTCCTCAACGAGGACCCCAAGGGCAAGCTCGTCGAGGCGCCGATGCTGCGCGGCCGGATCGTCGCCTTCAACGGCGAGGATGTCACGAAAATGAAGGTGCCGGCGGCCGGACATTGGGTGTTGCGCGGCGACCGCGGCATCACCTATGCCGAGACCTTGCCCGAAAACGCCGCCCTTGCCGAAGGGCAGTGGTGGGACAAGGATTATAGCGGCGAGCCGCTGGTCTCCTTTTCCAACGATGAAGGCAAGGCGCTCGGCTTGAAGATCGGCGACAAGGTGACCGTCAATGTCCTCGGCCGCAACGTGACGGCAAAGATCGCCAGCTTCCGCAAGGTGCAATGGCAGTCGCTGTCGATCAACTTCGTGATGATCTTCTCGCCCAACACTTTCAAGGGAGCCCCGCATGCGTGGCTGGCAACCCTGACCGATGCCTCCGCCACCTCGGCGCAGGAGGCGGCGATCCTGAGGAAAGTCACCAACGCCTATCCGACCATCACCAGCGTCCGCGTCAAGGATGCCCTCGATGTCGTCAATACGCTTGTGGGACAGCTCGCCACCGCCATCCGCGCCGCCGCCTCGGTCGCGCTTATCGCGTCAGTGCTGGTGCTCGCCGGCGCGCTTGCCGCCGGCAATCGCGCCCGCACCCATGATGCGGTCATCCTCAAGACGCTCGGCGCGACGCGGGCAATGTTGATCCGTGCCTTCAGCTACGAATATCTGATCCTCGGTTCGGCAACCGCCGTCTTCGCGCTGATCGCCGGCTCCGTCTCCGCCTGGTACATCGTCAGCCGCATCATGCACCTGCCCTCGACCTTCATGCCCGATGTCGCTTTCTCCACGCTCATCATCGCCCTGGTGCTGACGGTCGGCATCGGTCTGATCGGCACCTGGCGCATCCTCGGCCAGAAGGCGGCGCCCGTTCTGCGCGAACTGTGAATCGTCTTCGCGGATTAACCGAACGCCGCGAAAGCCGCCCGATATTACGCCGATTTAACACGGCGCCGACAGCTAGACCCTTGTGTATAAGGCATGAAAGCCTCATATTCTGTGGAGGCATGCTGGAGCTCCGCAGCGGCGCCTGGGCCTGGAAGGCCCGACACCGTACTCACATCGGAGCTTAAAAGAGGAAAACATGGCTGACTTTCGCAACTACCAAAACCGGGCGCAGAGCGGTGCGCAATCCGGTGCGATGATAGACGAAGGCCTTCGAGCTTACATGCTCAAGGTCTATAACCTGATGGCGCTGGGTCTGGCGATCACGGGTGTTGCCGCCTATCTCTCCTTCACCCTCGCTTTCGCCAATGGACAGATCACGACCTTCGGTCAGGCGATCTATCTGAGCCCGCTGAAGTGGGTGGTGATCTTCGCTCCGCTGGCAATGGTCTTCTTCCTGAGCTTCAGGATCAACCGCATGAGCGTAGCCGCCGCGACGACGACCTTCTGGGTCTATGCCGCGCTGGTGGGCCTGTCGCTGTCGTCGATCTTCATTATCTACACCGGCCAGAGCGTGGTGCAGACCTTCTTCGTGACCGCCGCCTCCTTCGGCGCGCTGTCGCTCTTCGGCTACACGACGAAGCGTGATCTCTCTGCGATGGGCTCGTTCATGATGATGGGTCTCTTCGGCCTGATCATCGCCTCCCTCGTCAACATCTTCCTGGCTTCGTCCGCCTTGCAGTTCGCGATCTCCGTGATCGGCGTGCTGATCTTCGCAGGCCTCACCGCCTACGATACGCAGCGGATCAAGGAAATGTACTACACCGCCGACGATGCGACCGTGGCCGGCCGCAAGGCCATCATGGGCGCCCTGTCGCTCTACCTGGACTTCATCAACCTGTTCATGTTCCTGCTGCAGTTCATGGGCAACCGCCGCTAATTGCACGGTTTGAACAACTCATCGGAAAGGCGGCTTCGGCCGCCTTTTTTATTTGCCTGGCTGCCGGCTCTGCGATTTGATATCGACGTTCAAAATCCCAGATCAGGCAATAGAAGCACATGTCCGTCAGCCTTCGCAGCGCAACTCCAGACGACCTCCCGCAAATCACCGCCATCTACCTCGATTCCGTCCTGAACGGCACGGCGAGCTACGAGATCACGCCGCCGAGCGATGAGGAGATGGCAGACCGCTTTCAGGCAATCCGGGAGAAGGGCTATCCCTACATCGTCGCCGAAGACGAGGGCGGCGCATTCCTCGGCTATGCCTATGCCTCGGCGTTCCGCACGCGGCCGGCCTATCGCTGGATGGTGGAGGATTCGATCTATCTTGCCCCGGAAGCCCGCGGGCGGGGCGTCGGGAGGCTGCTGCTGGACGCCTTGGTGGAGAGCTGCCAGACGCTCGGCTTCCGCCAGATGATCGCCGTCATCGGCGGAGCACATCCGGCCTCCGTCGCCGTGCATCGCGCCGCAGGCTTCACCGAGGTAGGGTTGCTGAAAGGCACCGGCTACAAGCACGGCCGATGGCTGGATACCATGCTGATGCAAAAGGCGTTGGGCGATGGTGCGGATACCGATCCGGATCCGTCGGTTTATCCTGGGACGTTGTTCGGCGGGTAGCATTACCCGTATGCCGAGCCTCTGATACCCCCTCGGTCACTTCGGGACAGAGGGGGGCCGCACTATCCTCATACCCACCGTCAATTCAGGGAAACTACTTCTCCACCAGCTTCAGCTGCTTGTCGAAAACCTTCAGCACCTGGCTCAGGTCATGCCCGCGTTTCAGGATCATGCCGCTGGTGCTGACCACCGAGAAGGCGCCCTGCTTGGCGGCCAGCTTCGGGTTCTTTTCGATACGGAAGAGCGGCATCTCGCCGGAGCGTTTGAAGACGGAGAAAACCGCCTTGTCCTTGAGATGATCGATTGCGTAGTCCCGCCACTCGCCTTCGCCGACCATGCGGCCGTAGATCCACAAAATGGCGTCGAGCTCCCGGCGATGAAAGGTCACCGGTATCGGATCCCTGCTCTGTTTGTATTCCCTGAGATCAACAACGACGGAGGTGGTGGTATCGACGGAGCGGCTTTCGCTATGTCGCAAATCCGGCTGATCAGTCATCAATCCCCCAAGGGCTATCTCATGACAGGAGAATGACAGTTTGCCTCAGCCGCTTCAAATTGCAAGACACCTGGCCGCTCACAATTTCTTTTCGGCGCGAGAAAGCATCTTGGCAGCGCCGCATTTCAGTCAAAACGACGCCCAATTTACAAGAATTATAGTCAGCCGTTTGGCGCCGCCGCGCCAAACGGCCCGGCCGGGGCGCATCGATTAAACCCCAGCCCCGAATGCGTCCTCGCCGGGCACCTCCCCTTTTTGGCGGCAGCCAAAATAGGGACCTTTTTGGCGGCAGCCAAAATAGGGGCCTTTTCGGCGCTAGCCGAAACGGAGAGCTTTCAGGCTGATGTGGGAAAAGCCACTCAGCCGTCCGAGCCGATCGTCAAGACAGTTGCCCCGATGATGGCGGCCGGATCACCCGAAGGCGTCGAAGCCTGCAGGAGAACGGCAAGCCCTTTCCTACCGGCTTTATCAAGCACATTGGCGGGCAAGACGATGTTCATGGCCTTGCCATCCCACATGCCCACGGTTTCGACATCGGAGACCGCATGCATATAGGCAATCTGCTGGCCGTTGTTTTCGCCGCCCTTCGGAGCCACCATCTGTTCCTTGTCGAAATAGACGACGACCACATTGGCCTTGCCCTGGCCAGCACCGATCTTGATCTCGAGCTCGTCGCCCTTCATGGCGGCATTCACCGGCACGATCAGCCCTTCGCCTCCACGCTGGAAGTCATCAAGCTTGACATTGATTGCGCCGAGGTCGGCACCATTCATATGATCCCGGCCATTGACGACGGCCTGGGGGGTATAGACCCCGCTCCGGCCCAGCGCGCGGGCATAGGCATATTGGCGCGCCGTATTGTCCTTGGACGCCATGGTGTCGCTCCAGCCGAGATAGTTCCAGTAGTCGACATGATAGGCGAGCGCCACAACGTCGCCCTGGCGGATCAGCTTGCGGAACGCCGCATCGGCGGGCGGACAGGAGGCGCAGCCCTGCGCGGTGAAAAGCTCGACCACGCCCTTGATCTTCGCAGCCTCCTGCGCATGCAGCGAACTTGCCAGCGCGATGCCTGCCAGAAGTGGAACCGAAAATCGAAGGCGCATTCCCTTGTACCTCTTTCTCAAATTCGAGAGTGTCTGCCCGTGCAGACCTCGAAACCGCTCACGCTCCCTGGGGCAACCAAGTCCGTATCAAGCCCGAAAAATCTGAAACAAGAGATAATAGTTTAGCGCGATGACGCAAAGTCACGATGGGGTGAGGCAAAGGCCCGACAACGCGCGTCTCGTACACATCAGCGTGAAAAAAGACGACGCCGGGAAACTTCCCCGGCGGCATGCAATCATGGCTTCAAAGCCTATCAGGCCTATCAGGCAGCGAGATCGCGCAGAACGGTCTGCAAGATGCCGCCATTGTTGACGTAGATGATCTCATCCAGCGTATCGATACGGCAGATGATCGGGATATCGCGAACCGTGCCGTCGCCATAGGTGATCTTGGCGATCTTGCGCTCGCGCGGCTTGATATGTTCCAGGCCCTCGATCGAGACGATCTCGTCGCCCTTAAGGCCAAGGGTTGCCCAGGTGGTGCCCTCCTCGAAGACGAAGGGGATGACGCCCATGCCCACCAGGTTCGAGCGGTGGATGCGCTCGAAGGACTGGGCGATCACGGCGCGCACGCCGAGCAGGTTGGTGCCCTTGGCAGCCCAGTCGCGCGACGAGCCGTTGCCGTATTCGACGCCGGCGAAGATGACGAGCGGAACGCCCTCGGCTTTGTACTGCATGGCCGCATCGTAGATCGAGGTCTCTTCCTTGGACGGATAGTGGATGGTGTAGCCACCCTCCTTGCCGTTCGGGCCGAGCATGTGGTTGCGGATGCGGATATTGGCGAAGGTGCCGCGCATCATCACTTCATGATTGCCGCGGCGCGTGCCGTACTGGTTGAAGTCGGCAACGCCGACGCCATGGTCGATGAGGTAGGAACCGGCCGGCGAGGCAGCCTTGATCGAACCGGCCGGGGAAATATGGTCGGTGGTGATCTTGTCGCCGAACAGGCCGAGAACGCGGGCGCCCTTGATGTCGGAAATGCCGGCGCCGGTCTTGCCCATGCCGACGAAGTAAGGCGGGTTCTGCACATAGGTCGAGTTGTCGTCCCAGGCATAGGTCTGGCCCGGAGGAACCTGCACGGCCTGCCAGTTGGCATCGCCCTTGAAGACGTCGGCGTACTTGGATTCATACAGTTCGCGGGTGACGTATTTCAGGATGAATTCCTGGATCTCGTGCGAGGTCGGCCAGATGTCCTTGAGATAGACCGGCTTGCCGTTCTGGTCTTCGCCGAGCGGCTCCTTGGTCAGATCGAGCTGCACCGAGCCGGCGAGCGCATAGGCGACGACGAGCGGCGGCGAGGCCAGGTAATTTGCCTGGACATCAGGCGAAATGCGGCCTTCGAAGTTGCGATTGCCGGAGAGGACGCCTGATACGATCAGGCCCTTGTCGTTGATCGTCTTCGAGATCGGCGCCGGCAGCGGGCCGGAATTGCCGATGCAGGTGGTGCAGCCGAAGCCGACCAGATTGAAGCCGAGCTTGTCAAGATCGGCCTGCAGGCCGGACTTGGCGAGATATTCGCCGACGACCTGGCTTCCCGGTGCCAGCGAGGTCTTGACCCACGGCTTGGTCTTCAGGCCCTTGGCGACGGCGTTGCGGGCGAGAAGGCCGGCAGCGATCAGCACCGACGGGTTCGAGGTGTTGGTGCAGGACGTGATGGCGGCGATCGCAACGTCACCATGGCCGAGATCGAAGTCCGTGCCTTCCACCGCATAGCGGTTCGAAAGCTGGCCGGGCTTCTTGTATTCGGTGTCCAGCGAGGTAGCGAAGCCGGAGGCGATGTTTTCCAGCGCGATACGGCCTTCCGGGCGCTTCGGGCCGGCCATCGACGGCACGACGTCGCCGAGATCGAGCTCCAGCGTATCGGTGAAGACGAGGTCGGCGCCGTCATTGTCACGCCACATGCCCTGCGCCTTGGAATAGGCTTCGACGAGCGCGATGCGGTCCTTGGCGCGGCCGGACATGTTGAGATAGTTCAGCGTTTCCTTGTCGACCGGGAAGAAGCCGCAGGTCGCTCCATATTCCGGACCCATGTTGCCGATGGTGGCGCGGTCGGCGAGCGGCAGCGCGTCGAGGCCGGGGCCGAAGAATTCGACGAACTTGGAAACAACGCCCTTCTTGCGCAGCATCTGCACGACGGTCAGCACGAGGTCGGTCGCGGTGACGCCTTCCTTGAGCTTGCCGGTCAGCTTGAAGCCGATGACTTCTGGCAGCAGCATGGAGACGGGCTGGCCGAGCATGGCGGCTTCAGCCTCGATGCCGCCGACGCCCCAGCCGAGAACGCCGAGACCGTTGATCATGGTCGTGTGCGAATCGGTGCCGACGCAGGTGTCGGGATAAGCGATCGTTTCGCCGTCCTCTTCCTTCGTCCAGACGGTCTGGCCGAGATATTCGAGGTTGACCTGATGACAGATGCCGGTGCCGGGGGGAACGACGCGGAAGTTCTTGAACGCCTGCTGGCCCCACTTCAGGAAGCGGTAACGCTCGCCGTTGCGCTGATATTCAAGCTCGACGTTGCGGGCGAAAGCCTGCGGCGTGCCGAATTCATCGACGATAACAGAGTGGTCGATGACGAGGTCGACCGGAACGAGCGGGTTGATCTTTTCCGGATCGCCGCCCAGGGACACCATCGCGTCGCGCATGGCGGCAAGGTCGACAACGGCGGGGACGCCGGTAAAGTCCTGCATCAGCACACGCGCCGGGCGATAGGCGATTTCATTCTCGACTGTGCCCTTGTTGGTCAGCCATTCGGCGACGGCAAGGATATGTTCCTTGGTGACCGACTGCCCGTCTTCAAAACGCAGCAGGTTTTCCAAAAGCACCTTCATGGAATAAGGCAGCTTGGAAACATCGGGCAGACCATTCGCTTCAGCCTTGGGCAGGCTGAAATAGATGTAGTCTTTCCCGTTCACAGTCAGCGTGGAACGACAATTGAAACTGTCAAGAGATTTAGACACGAGATACCCCGTTTCTGATAGCCAACACAGTCGTGCGAACGCCTATGCACTTTATGCACATCAGGATGCGGGTACGGCCATTTCCGCTGTCCGCACGTAAGGCAGAAAACCTTATGTTCGGCGCAAGGATGAAATTCACGCCGACCGCTGGCGTGGTTGCAGGTCTTATAGATAATTTCGTAAAGACTTGCCAGAGTGACAAGATGCAAATTTGGACAATTTTTTGCGCGTTGCGGCAACTAAAATAGGGAAAGCCTGAGCGAATGCATCTAAGCGCTGAAAATCTGGCGGCGAGGCGGGGCGAAGACCTGATTTTCTCGAACGTTTCCTTTGGCTTGGAGGGTGGCGACGCCCTCGTTCTGACCGGCCGCAACGGCTCCGGAAAGTCCACGCTTTTGCGCGTGGTCGCCGGTCTTCTAAGGCAGGAGAAGGGCCGTGTCACATTCACCGGTGCCGACGGCGATTCGGACCGCCTACCCGGCGAGGCCAGCCACTATCTCGGCCATCGCAATGCAATGAAATCCGAGCTCACGGTAGCCGAAAACCTGACCTTCTGGAAAGCCTTCCTCGGCGATATGCCAGGCGGCGCCGGCCTCGGCATCGAGGCGGCGGCGGATGCTGTCGGACTTGCCGATATCACCCATCTCCCCTTCGGCTATCTCTCAGCCGGCCAACAACGGCGAATCGCTTTCGCCAAACTCCTGGTCGCCCATCGCCAGATCTGGATCCTCGACGAGCCGACAGCCGCGCTCGACACTTCGGCGGACCAACTCTTCACCGATCTGATCTCGGCACACCAGAAGAAGGGCGGCATCGTCCTTGCGGCGACGCATCAGCCACTGGGATTAAATAATGTGCGGGAAATGCGGATGACCGGATTTGCCGGGGTGAGTGAAGGGGTTTGGGGATGACGAGAACGACGATTTTCCTCTTCTCCCCTTGGGGAGACGATGCCCGAAGAGCAGATGAGGGGGGCGAGGAGCGAAGCACAGAGCATCTTGAGCGGAAGCGAAAGATCAGACTTTTATGGAGAAGAAGCCCCCTCATCCGGCCCTTCGGGCCACCTTCCCCCCGAAGGGAGAAGGGGATTGGTGCCACATCATGACCGCCCTCTTCCTCCGCGATCTCAAACTCTCGGTGCGCGCCGGCGGAGGAGCCTTGATCGGCATACTCTTCTTCCTCACCGTCGTCGCCGTCATTCCCTTCGGCGTCGGCCCCGACCTGAAACTGTTGTCGCGAATCGGCCCGGCCATCGTCTGGATCGGCGCGCTGCTTGCCTGCCTGCTCGGGCTCGACCGTCTGTTTCAGGCCGAACGGGACGACGGCTCGCTCGATCTGCTCGTCATGCAGGAGACGCCGCTGGTCCTCACGGTTCTCATCAAATGCGCCGCGCATTGGATAGCAACAGGCCTTCCGCTGGTCATTGCCTCGCCGCTGCTCGGTCTCTTTATGAATATGAGTGAAACAGCGATCGCCGCCACGGCCCTGACCTTGCTCGTCGGCTCGCCGGCGATCACCTTCATCGGCGCGGTAGGCGCAGCTGTTGCCGTGGCGCTGCCGCGCGGCGGCCTGCTGGTGTCAATCCTGGTGCTGCCGCTGGCCATCCCCGTGCTGATCTTCGGCGTCAGCGCGACCTATGCTGCCGTCGAGGGGCCGCAACCCTTCCTGCCGCCTTTCCTGATCCTGATCGCCCTCACCCTGTTCTTCGCCGTGCTCGGCCCGGCGGCTGCCGCCCTTGCCTTGCGGAACACGACGGATTGATCGCGATGAGATACTGTTTCGCCCATCTGAGACAATGCTGTCGATTGCCGGAAAAGCCATATCGGGTTAAACAAGCCGCATGAGCGATATCAGCCCTGCGATCAGCCGATTTTCCGACCTCGCCAACCCCACGCGGTTCCTGGCCTTTTCGGCGCGTCTCATTCCCTGGCTGGCAGCGATCTCGGCCATACTCTTTGCGATCGGCCTTTACCTCTCCTTTTCGACCGAGGGCGATTACCAGCAGGGCGACACCGTCCGCATCATGTATATTCACGTTCCGGCCGCCTGGCTTTCGATGATGTGCTACACGATCATGAGCATGTCGGCGATCGGCACGCTGGTCTGGCGTCATCCGCTCGCTGACGTCGCCGGCAAGACCGCCGCCCCGCTCGGCGCCGCCTTCACCCTGATTGCGCTCGTCACCGGCTCGCTGTGGGGCAAGCCGATGTGGGGCACCTATTGGGTCTGGGATGCGCGGCTGACCTCGGTCTTCATCCTGTTCCTGATGTATCTCGGCCTGATCGCGCTGAACCGCGCCATGGACGATCCGTCCAAAGCCGCGCGCGTCGCCGCCGTGCTGACTCTAGTCGGCTTCATCAACATTCCGATCATCAAGTTCTCGGTCGACTGGTGGAACACATTGCATCAGTCGGAAAGCATCATGCGTCTGGATGGCCCGGCCATCGACATCGCATTCCTCTGGCCGCTCTTCATCATGGCGCTGGCCTTCACCCTGCTGTTCTTCACCCTGCATCTGATGGCGATCCGCAACGAGATCTGGCGCCGTCGCATTGCCGCGCAGCGCCGTATCGCCGCACGCATGGCAAGCCGGGAGGAATAGGATGACCCATCCCTTCTACGTCTTCGGCTCCTATGGCTTTGCTGCCGTCATGATTCTCGCCATCATCGCCTGGACATGGATCGACGGACGCCTGCGTCGTCGCGAGCTGGCCGCACTCGAAGCATCAGGCATCCGCCGCCGTTCGCAGCGCGCGCCCGAAGGCGATGCGAAATGACCACCGATGCCGGCAACAAGGATCAGCCGAAATCGGGCGGCGGCACCGGGCGCTATCTGCTGGCGCTGATCCCGCTCATCGTCTTTGCCTGCATCGCGCTTGCCGTCGGCAAGGTCATGTACGACCAGGAGGTTCATGGCACTGACATCTCCGCCATCCCCTCGGCGCTGATCGGCACGAAAGCGCCAAAGCTCGCTCTGCCGCCGCTCGAAGGCTCCAACCTGCCGGCGCTGACCGATGAGGCCATCAAGGGCAAGCTGACGCTTGTCAATGTCTTCGCCTCATGGTGCGTTCCGTGCCGGGACGAGCATCCGGTACTGAAGGAGCTCGCGAAAGACGGCCGGCTGAACATCGTCGCGATCAACTACAAGGACACGAGTGAGAACGCCCTGCGCTTCCTCGGTGAACTCGGCAATCCCTACAACGCCATCGGCATCGACCCCAACGGCTCCGCCGCCATCGACTGGGGCGTCTACGGCATCCCGGAATCCTACCTCGTCGCCCCCGACGGCACGATCCTCTACAAACAGGTCGGCCCGTTTACGCCGACGAGTTTGAAGGAAGGGCTCTATCCGGCCATAACGAAGGCGCAGAGGAAGCCGGTATCCTGAACTCCTTCTTCCCTCGGGGGTCCGAAGGACGGGTTGAGACCTGCGGCTCAACCCCGGTCAGGTGCCCGAAGGGCGGATGAGGGGGCCGAAAAGCAAAACAACAATGGCCTCAAGCGACAAGCGAACGGCAATTTCCCGGTAACGCCCCTCACCCGGCGCCCCTTCGATAAACTCAGGATTGCCACCCTCTCCCCGTAGGGGCGAGGGGGAACAAGCTAAATGCCGCCCTGCCAGGTCTTGATCGCTTCGACCGGCCAGACGAGCATCAGCACGTTCAGCGTGAGATTGTCGCGGATCAGGTAACCCGTCAGCAGCTCGAAGAAGATCGCGATGGCGATCGTGACGATCACCGGCGCACGACAGGCAAACAGGAAGCCAACCACCATGAACACCGCGTCCATCGCCGAATTCAGAATGCTGTCGCCAACATAATCGAGCGAGATCGTCGCGGCGCGGTAGCGGTTGATGATGATGGGCGAGTTCTCCAGCAGTTCCCAGCCGGATTCGATCAGCATGGCGACGAACAGGCGCATCGGCAGCGGCTTACCGCGCATGATCAGATGCGTCAGCCCGAAAAACAGAAAGCCGTGAATGATGTGAGACGGCGTGTACCAATCGGCGATATGCTGCGAATTGCCGCTGGATTTCACGACGGGCTCGAAAAGCTTCACGTAACCGCAGGTGCAGATCGGCACGCGGCCCATCATATATTCCGCGACGATCTGCACGAGCAGGACAAGGGCGCAGGCGATGAACCAGAAGCTTTGCTGCCGGTAGCGGTTTTGCGCGTCGACTGCTTCGGTCATTTTCCGCTTTCCGCCGGCTGCTCGATCGTATGCTTCATGATCAGCGGCATTTGCGACAGCGTGAAGAGGATGGTGATCGGCATCGTTCCCCAGACCTTGAAGTTCACCCAGAGATTATCCGCGGCCTTGACGTCGGGCAGGTAATACCAGTTCGACAGGCGCCAGACGACTTCGTTGAGCACGGCAAGAACCAGGAAGAAGAGACCCCAGCGAAGCGTGAGCTTGCGCCAGCCTTCGCTATCCAGCTGAAAGGCGGCGTTGAAAACGTAGCCGAGCAACGATTTTCCGAAAGCGAGCCCGCCAAGCAGGACAACACCGAACAGAGCGTTGACGATGGTCGGCTTCATCTTGATGAAGGTTTCATTCTGCAGGTAGATGCCGAGCGCACCGAAGACGAGGACGACGATGCCTGACACGAAGGGCATCAGCGGCAGATGGCCGAGCATGACCTTCGAGACGACGAGTGAGATCACCGTTGCCGCCATGAACAGGCCGGTGGCGACGAAGAGCGGCCCTCCCAGCGCGGACAGCGCCGGGAACTGCTGCGCCAACCAGTCGCCGCGCAGATTGCCGAAGAAGAACACCAGCAAAGGCCCGAGTTCCAGCACCAGCTTCAACAGCGGATGATGCTTGTCGGCGGCACTTGGGGTGAGTTCGTTATCGCTGGTCGTCATTGCGGCACTTTCGCTATCGTCGAATTCGTTCTTATCGTTCATTGGCTGCTTCCGGCACCTGTCCCTGCGATGGCGTTGGCGAAATCCTCGGCCTCGAACGGCTCGAGATCGTCTACACCCTCGCCGACGCCGATGAAATAGACCGGCAGCTTGTGCTTGGCCGAGATCGCCACAAGGATGCCGCCGCGCGCCGTGCCGTCGAGCTTGGTCATGATCAGCCCGTTGACGCCGGCGACATTGCGGAAGATCTCCACCTGGTTCAAAGCATTCTGGCCGGTGGTGGCATCCAGCGTCTGCAGCACGGTATGCGGCGCGTCCGGATCGAGCTTGCCGAGCACGCGCACGATCTTTTCGAGCTCGGCCATCAGCTCCGCCTTGTTCTGCAGGCGGCCGGCGGTATCGATGATCAGCACGTCGCTCTTGTTGGCCTTGGCCTGCTGGAAAGCATCGAAGGCTAGACCGGCCGCATCCGCGCCGATCTTGGTGCCGATGAATTCCGACTTGGTGCGCTCGGCCCAGATCTTCAGCTGCTCGATGGCAGCCGCGCGGAACGTGTCGCCGGCGGCAACCATGACCTTGAGCCCGGCGCCGGATAGCTTGGCCGCCAGCTTGCCGATGGTCGTCGTCTTGCCGGTGCCATTGACGCCGACCACGAGGATGACGTGCGGCTTGTGGCTGAGATCGAGCTGCAACGGCTTGGCGACGGGCTTCAGCACCTTGGCGATTTCCTGCGCCATGATGCGGCCGACATCCTCGCTTGTCACGTCCTTGCCATAGCGCTCGGAGGCCAGCGTATCGGTCACCCGCATCGCCGTCTCGACGCCGAGATCGGCCTGGATCAGCAGATCCTCCAGATCCTGCAGCGTCTGGTCGTCGAGTTTCCGCTTGGTAAAGAGCGCGGCGATCTGGCCTGTCAGTTGCGACGATGTGCGAGCAAGGCCGGCGCGCAGGCGCTGGAACCAGGAGAGCTTCTGCTTGAGGGCTTCGGGAGCGGGCTCGGGGATGCTGGAGGCCGCGGCGAAGCCTTTGGGGAGGATGGGGGCTGCGGCTGGGGTTTCGGTAGTTTCCGGCGACTGTTCCGAGTCCGTCTGAGCTTCGGTGCTTTCCGACGAGAGCTCCGAGCTAGCCGAAACTTCCTCACCCTCCTCTGTCTTTTCAGACATCTCCCCCACAGGGGTGGAGATCGGTTCTGGAGTGGTATCCTCCGCTACAGCATCAGCCTCAGCGTTTTTGGCTTGCTCCGGCTCGACAATTTCACTCTTACCAGCCTGCTCCGGAGCAACCGGCTCATGCGAAACAACCGCCTCTGCGGCCTTTTCAGCCAACTGTTCGTGCTCGACCGGCGCGGCATCCTCCAACCGATCTCCCACCGCGTGGGGGAGATGTCCCGGCGGGACAGAGGGGGGCGAGGTAGGTTCGGCCAACTCGGAAGCCGGCGAAACATCCGCAACAGGCGCTTCTTGCTCCGGAGCGGGCACGTCCGGTGCAATAACCTCCGCAGGCGCCTGTTCTTCCGCCGGCTTCTCACGGCCGAAGGTGAAGACTTTTTTAATGAAACCAAGCGCCATGAAGTATCCGTTGAAGCATTAGGCCACGTTAGCGGCCAGAAGTTGCATGTCGAGGTGCTTGCCATTGTGGCCGGTGATTGCGACCTGCACAAGGTCGCGCGGGCGAAGGCCGGGGGCGGCGACAAGCGTGAAATTTTCGGTATGGGCCAGCCCGTTATTCTCCACAAGCAGCCATTGCCGTGTTCCGACCATGCTGTCGAGATGGGTCTGGTGCAGTCTTTGTCCAGCCTCGCGCAGGCGGGCGGCGCGTTCCTTGATCAGCACGCGGTCGAGTTGCGGCATGCGGGCGGCGGGCGTGCCGGGGCGCGGGCTGTAAGGGAAAACATGCAGATGCGCGATCGCGGCCTGTTCGGCAAGGCCAACGGCATTGTCGAACATCTCCTCCGTCTCTGTGGGAAAACCGGCGATCATGTCGGCGCCGAAGCTCGTCTCGGGTCGCAGGCAGCGCACATCCTCGATGAACCGCAAGGCGTCGGCGCGCGAGTGCCGCCGCTTCATCCGCTTCAAGATCATATCGTCGCCATGCTGCAGCGACAGATGCAGATGCGGCATGAAGCGCGGTTCGTCGGCGATAAGATCCATCAGGTGCCTGTCGGCCTCGATACTGTCGATCGAGGAGAGGCGCAGGCGGCGGATATCCGGGATCTGCTTCAGCAATGTCTTGGCAAGCAGGCCGAGCGTTGGCGTTCCGGGCAAATCAGCGCCGTAACTCGTGGCATCGACGCCGGTCAGCACGATCTCGCGATAACCGCTTTCAACCAAGTTACGGGCCTGATCGACGACCGCGCCCATCGGCACAGAGCGCGAATTGCCGCGGCCATAGGGGATGATGCAGAAGGTGCAGCGATGATCACAGCCGTTCTGCACCTGGATGAAGGCGCGCACATGGCCGTCGATATGGCGGATCATCTGCGGGGCGGTCGCCCGCACGCTCATGATATCGTTGACGCGGAGCTTCTCTTCTGCCGAAACGCCGAAATCCGGCAGCGCGCGATAGGAGGCGCTCTTCAGCTTCTCCTCGTTGCCGAGCACGGCATCCACTTCGGCCATTTCGGCAAAGATCTGCTTTTCCGTCTGCGCGGCACAGCCTGTCACGATGATGCGCGCATGCGGATTGTCGCGCCGCGCGCGGCGGATCGCCTGGCGTGCCTGGCGCACGGCTTCGCCTGTTACGGCGCAGGTATTGACCAGGATGGCGTTGTTGAGCCCGGCTTTCTCCGCCTGCGACCTCATCACTTCGGATTCATAGGTGTTGAGACGACAGCCGAAGGTAATGACCTCGACCCCGCTCACCGCGCCTGAGCCCCCTGCTCCTGATCGCGCGTGAAGCTGCCCGTCACGGGATCGACCATACCGGACCACTCCCATTCGGCAGGACCGGTCATGACGACATGCTCGTCACTCTCTCGCCATTCGATGGTGAGCTGGCTCGGCGCAGGCGCGGAGGCGACGTCGATCGTCACCTTGCGGCCGGTGCGGCCGGTGCGAGCAGCGCTGACGGCGGCAGAACAGGCAGCGGAGCCGCAGGCCAGCGTCAGACCGGCGCCGCGCTCCCAGGTGCGGGTCCGCACCGTCGTCCGCGAAAGCACCTGCGCCAGCGTGATGTTGGCGCGCTCGGGAAACATCGGATGGTTTTCAAGCAGCGGCCCGAAGCGAGCGAGATCGAAGGACATCGGGTCCTTGTCGACCCAGAAGATCGCATGCGGATTGCCCATCGACATCACAGAGGGCGAATGCAGGACGGGATTGTCGATCGGCCCGATCTGCAGCTCGATATAGCGCGTGTCGGCGAATTCCTCGGCGAGCGGAATCTTGTCCCAATCGAATACCGGCTTGCCCATGTCGACAGATATCGTGCCGTCCTCGTGCTCGACGGCGTTCAGGATGCCGGCGACGGTCTGGAAGGTGAACACCTTCTTTCCGGTCTCGGCTGATAGCGCCTGCACGACGCAACGCGTGCCGTTGCCACAAGCCTGTGCCTTGGTGCCGTCGGAGTTGAGGATATCGATCCAGGCGTCGGTTCCCTGCACCTTCGGGTCATGGATCGCCATGATCTGATCGAACTCGGTAGCAGGATCGGCATTGAGCGCAATCGCAGCCTCAGCCGTCACCACATCCTTGCGGCCGCGCATGTCGACGACCAGGATCTTGTTGCCAAGCCCGTTCATCCGCGCGAATTCGACCATATTGCTCATGGTGGTATGTCCGTCAGTGTTTTCGAGCTGTATATGGCGGAAATGAGGGGGAATTACCAGTGCCGTGATATTCGCTGCTCGTGGCCAGGTTCAGGCCGCGCTTGACGAACACAAACGACCGCTTCAACCTCGACAGAGAAGCGACAAAGCTGTCCCGCGATCCTGCTCTATGCGACCGATGTGGTTTGCTTGCGATCCGTCATGTGATTTCTCAGATGCATCAGCGTCAGCTCGGTTCCCAGGTGGGACAGCTCGGCCGCCGCCGCACACCGGACTCCAAGGACGGCCGAAGCTCTCTGGTGTCGTAGACGGAGGCCGCGAAGGCGACTTCCAGCCGCCCGTGAAGCCCTGCATGCAAACAGTACCCACCTTCTTGCCGGCTTCTCGCACGATGAGGTCGCACCCTCGTGGCGCAATGATAGTTTGAAATCGCGCATATCCGGACATGGCGGAACGCAGAGACTGTTTCTCCCACAAACCCGTACATCCAATATCCCGCCTGCTCGCAGGGACGGCATCGCCATGGCGGATAAGGCGGCTCTCTGCCTGATCTCGGCAAAAGACCTTGCGGCGCTGAGCCTAGCGCGATTTATTTCGACAAAATTTGCTCCAGTGTCGGATTGCAGAAGGTTTGCTCGTCCTAGGATCGTCCACTCCGTCAATTCAGAAGGATCATGACCATGCCGAATACCATTCGCCTGCACCGCGTCCTGGCAACCAGCCCGGAAAAGGTCTATCGCGCATTCCTCGAAGCGGACGCGCTCGCCAAGTGGCTTCCCCCCAATGGCTTTACCTGCAGCGTGCATCACTTCGAACCGACAGCCGGCGGTACGTTCAAGATGTCGTTCCGCAACTTTACGACGGGCAAAAGCCATGCCTTCGGAGGCGAATATGTCGAGCTCATTCCCGGCGAACGCCTGCGTTACACCGACAGGTTCGATGACCCCAACCTGCCGGGCCAAATGGACGTGACCGTCACCTTGAAGAAGGTGCTGGTCGGAACCGAGGTAAACATCACCCAGGCGGGCATACCGGACGTTATCCCGCCGGAGGCTTGCTATCTCGGCTGGCAGGAATCGCTGATCAATCTGGCGAAACTGGTAGAGCCGGAGATCACCCAGTAAGCTCCGCAGCCACAGGGCTTCTGCACACAACCCCTTCTCCCCTTGGGGAGAAGGAGCTTACGGCGCTAGCATGCTCCATATGCAATTGCCCTACGGGGAGGAGGGGTTTTCGCTTCGCGCAGGCGCGATCCGTTAAACGACCGGCACGTCGAACACTTCCCCCGCCCTCAGCGGTCGAAACCGGTCCGGCTCCACGCCTTCGGCCTTCAGCGCCGCATCCAACGCGTGAACGGGCTCATCGATCCCCTCGTCCGTCAGCTGGAAGGTCGCGAAATGATGCCCGGCGACATAAGCGGCGTTGCAGAGCTTCATGCCCTTGACCGCCTCTACAGGGTTCTGGTGCTGGCCCTTCATGAACCAGCGCGGCTCATAGGCGCCGAAAGGCAGAATGGCGAGGCGGAAGCCGCCATGTTTCTGCCTGACAG
This sequence comes from Rhizobium sp. SG570, assembly GCF_012275345.1. NCBI lineage: Bacteria > Pseudomonadati > Pseudomonadota > Alphaproteobacteria > Hyphomicrobiales > Rhizobiaceae > Rhizobium > Rhizobium sp. SG570. The sequence goes on from NZ_JAAZQI010000013.1 coordinate 207,419, forward strand.
CCTCATAGTTGATGCCATCGTGAAAGCCTGTGTCGCCGACATGGTAGATCCTGCCAGCCGGCGTCGTCAGCACGAAAGCGGCCCAAAGGGCCATGCGCCGGTCGCCCATGCCCCGCGCCGACCAGTGATGGCAGGGCTCGACATCGATGGTCACCCCGCCATTGACAGCGATGCGATCGCCCCAATCGACCACGACGATTTCGGCGTCGGGCACGGCCCGGCGGATAATCGTATCGTTGCCGAGCGGCGTAACGATCTTCGGCCGCTGGCGCGCCTGCAGGCTCGCCAGCGTGACGAGATCGAGGTGGTCATAGTGGTTGTGCGAGACCAGCACGAGGTCGATGGGCGGCAGATCCTCGAAGCGGATGCCGGGCGGCACCACGCGTTTCGGCCCGATCGAGCGGAACGGACTGACGCGTTCGGACCAGACCGGATCCGTCAGCATGTTCAGGCCGGCGATCTGCACCAGCATCGACGCATGCCCGACCATGGTCACCCGCATTTGATCGCCGAACACATGCCGGTCTGGCTTTGCCGAGGGAAAGGCGCTGATGACCGGATTGGGCCAGCGCACCCGGCCGCCCGCGAACTGCCATTTCAGCAGATCAAGCGGACTTCCCGGCCCGACACCGCCGGGATTGAAGAAGCGCAGACCATCGAAATGGTCGGAAGCCGGGCCTTGATAATAGGGGTTCTTTTTCTTGCCGGAGCCGGATGCGCTTGTCATGGCTTGTCCACTCCTTGCTCGCCCATCATTTCCCCTTCGCCAGGCAAGCCAGCCTTCGCCAGCCACTCCTCGACCTCGCGCGCCGTCAGCGTTCGCTCAAGCACGACATTGGCCGGCATAACGAAAAGCTGCGGCGTAAAGAAGCTCGTGTCCCACAGCGCAGCACCTTCGACAGGGGGCGAAAGCAGGATGACCTGCGTGCCATCGATGCGCGTGATGGTATCGACAGATGCCTCGCCCGATATCCCCACAGTGCCAGACTGATTAGGTTGCACCGTTTCATAGCGCCACCATGGCTCGTCGTTACCGTCTTCCACCACGGTTACGCAACGCGCCATGTCGATGATGAACCTGTTTGGCGAGCGGCCGCCTGGCAGGGTCTCTCCGAAAGCCGCCTGGATCAGCGTGAAGAGATGAAAGCAGTTGACGATATTCTCATAGCGCAGGCGGAAGCCTCGACGGCTCGGCACATGCAGGACAAGCAAGAGGTCGCTGCGGCTCAGAAGCATATGGCGCACCCAAGCCGCACCCGGCGTATAATCCTGCAGCTCGGCGAGCTGCGCCATCAGGCTGGTATCACCGGCGGCAAGCGCACGCTCCTTCGGCATCGCCGCGAGGTGCGAGACGACCGACTGACCGAGCAACTGGAAAGCTTCGAGCAGCTGCTGTTGCCGCGGGCTCAGCTCCTTGCGGCCGGCAAAGCCGCGATGGATCTGCGGCAGCCAGGTCGTAAAAAGCTCCAACACGGCGGGACCGCTACGCTCCACCGAACCCCCGGTCTCGACCACGGTACCCAGCATATTCGCCAGGATCGCGGCACCGGGAGGCGGCAGGCTGCGCAACTCGCGCGCCGCCCGCGAGACGATTTTCGGCTGCACCTTGGCGTCGGCATAGAAGGCCTGCGCCGCGGCGTTGAACCGCGCGTCGACCCGGCCGCCGGCATAGCTGCGGCACGCGGCAAGAAGATTGGTCAGGGCTGCATCGTTCATTCAGTTCTGTCTCGGGGAAACATGATTTGGCGGGGATCAATACAATAACTAGAGGAGTGTATTGGCGGTAAAACGACGTTCATATAGCGATATTGGGCATGCATCCCAGGCATTTCCACCGCCTCGGGTTGACTTTGGCGGCCTTTTCCTGTTTATCGCCCGCAATCTGCGACGAGCACAAGCCTCCGAGCCACCGACCGGGACCCATAAAGGTATAAAGAGATCCCGGAGGTCAACACCCGACAGCGCGACGCGCCCTCGGGTGCTTTTTGGCTTTGCGTCTTGTTTTCGTCATGGAAAAGCACGACGTTTTCGGGCGAGGATCCGCGCATCTCCCTTTCGAGGCAAAGCCGAGGAAGATAAGGAATAGGCGCAAATCTAAAGCCCAAAGCGATCGATAAGGAAGAATTGATGTTTGAAAACCTCCAGGACCGTCTTGGTTCCATTCTGAATGGACTGACAGGCCGCGGCGCGCTTTCGGAAGCTGATGTTTCCGCAGCACTCCGCGAGGTTCGCCGCGCGCTTCTCGAAGCCGACGTGGCGCTTGATGTCGTGCGCTCCTTTACCGACCGCGTCCGCGAGAAGGCCGTTGGCGCCGGGATCCTGAAGTCGATCAAGCCCGGCCAGATGGTCGTCAAGATCGTCCATGACGAGCTGATCGAAATGCTCGGCGGCGAAGGCGTGGGCATCGACCTTAACGCGCCCGCCCCGGTCGTCGTCATGATGGTCGGTCTGCAGGGCTCGGGCAAGACCACCACATCGGCGAAGATCGCCCACCGCCTGACGAGCCGCGACCGCAAGAAGGTCCTGATGGCCTCGCTCGACACTCGGCGTCCTGCAGCGCAGGAACAGCTGCGCCAGCTCGGCGTCCAGGCCAACATCGATACGCTTCCCATTATCGCCGGCCAGTCGCCGACCGATATTGCCGCGCGCGCGGTGCAGGCCGCCAAGCTCGGCGGCCATGACGTCGTCATCCTCGATACCGCCGGCCGCACGCATATCGACGAGCCGCTCATGGTCGAGATGGCGGATATCAAGAAGCGGTCGAACCCGCACGAAATCCTGCTGGTCGCCGACAGCTTGACCGGTCAGGACGCCGTCAATCTCGCCCGCAATTTCGACGACCGCGTCGGCATCACCGGCCTGGTGCTGACCCGCATGGACGGCGACGGCCGTGGCGGTGCCGCCCTTTCGATGCGCGCCGTGACAGGCAAGCCGATCAAGCTGATCGGCGTCGGCGAAAAGATGGGCGAGCTGGAAGAATTCCATCCCCGCCGCATCGCCGACCGCATCCTCGGCATGGGCGACATCGTCTCGCTGGTCGAGAAGGCGGCTGAGAATATCGACGCCGAAAAGGCCGCCGCCATGGCCGCCAAGATGGCCAAGGGCAAGTTCGACCTGAACGACCTTGCCGATCAGCTCAGCCAGATGCAGAAGATGGGCGGAATGGGCGGCATCATGGGCATGATGCCGGGCATGGCCGGCATGAAGGACAAGATGGCCGCCGCCGGCCTCAACGACAAGCTTTTCGGCCGCCAGCTCGCCATCATCTCCTCGATGACCAAGGCCGAGCGCGCCAATCCGGACCTCCTGAAACATTCCCGCAAGAAGCGCATCGCTAGCGGCTCCGGCACCGACGCCTCCGACATCAACAAGCTTCTGAAGATGCACCGCCAGATGGCGGACATGATGAAGATGATGGGCGGCAAGGGCAAGGGCGGCATGATGAAGCAGCTGATGGGTGGCCTCGCCGGCAAGATGGGTCTCGGCGGTGGCGGCATGGGCGGCATGCCCGACCTGTCGAACATGGACCCCAAGCAGCTCGAAGCCTTGCAGAAGCAGGCGGAGGCCGCAGGCCTCGGCCGTCCCGGCGGCATGCCCGGCCTTGGCGGTGGTGGATTGCCTGGTCTGGGCGGCGCCAAGCTGCCGGGCCTCGGCGGTGGATTCCCAGGCCTGCCCGGTTTGCCGAAGAAGAAGTGAAAAGGATCGTTGACCCCCATGATTGATCCAGACGTCAAGGCCCAATTGGGCAACTACCGCCAGTCGATCGACAATATCGATGCCGCACTGGTGCACATGCTGGCCGAACGCTTTCGCTGCACCAAAGAGGTCGGCGTGCTGAAGGCCAAGTACAATCTGCCGCCGGCCGACCCGGCGCGCGAGGAATTCCAGATCGAACGCCTGCGCCGCCTGGCAAAGGACGCCAATCTGGACCCGGATTTCGCCGAGAAGTTCCTGAACTTCGTCATCAAGGAAGTCATCCGGCATCATGAGCAGATCGCCGCCGATCTCAAAGCATGATCCCGAAATGTGTGAAGCGGGTTTCGGAAGAGATCATGCGACACACAAAAACAGCAACAGCAAATAAACACGCCGCCAAAATCAAGCGGTCACAAAAAGCCTAAGGAGTAAGAAACATGGCATTGAAAATTCGTCTCGCCCGCGGTGGTTCCAAGAAGCGCCCGTACTACCACGTTGTTGTCGCCGACGCCCGTTCGCCGCGCGATGGCCGCTTCCTGGAGAAGGTCGGTTCCTGGAACCCGATGCTCGCCAAGGATGACGCCAAGCGCGTTGAACTCGACGCCGACCGCATCAAGCATTGGCTCGACAACGGCGCCCAGCCGACCGACCGCGTTCTGCGCTTCCTCGCCGAAGCCGGCGTTGCCACGCGCGACGTCAAGAGCAACCCGGTAAAGGCAAAGCCGGGCAAGAAGGCTCAGGAGCGCGCTGCCGAAAAGGCACAGAAGGCTGCTGACGCCGCCGCTGCCGAATAATCGGCCCTCGTAATCATCGAAAAACGGGCGGCATGGCGACATGCCGCCCGTTTTTTATTTCCCATCGGGGAATGTTCATCTTATGAGAGAACGCAACTACAGCGCCGCGCGTCACATGTGACGCGCAAAGGTCGTTGAAGCACTTTAGATCTGCTGCATAATTCCTTAAATCGATTCCGATTTAAGGAATTATGCAGTGATCCGGCAATCGGCGAAGAGACCATGACGAAACTGCAAAACCCGGTATTGATGGCGACAATCGGCGCGGCACAGGGCCTCAAGGGCGAGGTGCGCGCGCGGGCCTATACGTCTGACCCCGCGGCGCTTGGCGACTACGGCCACCTGCACAGCATGGACGGCCGCAGCTTCGAGGTGCTGGAAATCCGTGAGGCCAAGAACGTGGTGGTGGTACGCTTCCGGGGCGTCAATGACCGTGACGCCGCCGAGGCGCTGAACGGGTTGGAGCTCTATATCGAGCGCGACAACCTGCCGGATGACGAGCTCGACGATGACGAATTCTTCTACACCGACCTCGAAGGGCTCGAAGCCGTCGACGACAAGGGCACCGGCTACGGCACGGTCAGCGGCGTCTATGATTTCGGCGCCGGCGACCTTCTGGAGCTGAAAGGCCCGGGCAAGCGTCCGGTCCTGATCCCCTTCTCCGAAACGGCCGTGCTCGAAATCGATCTCGAAGGCGGCAAGATCCTGATCGATCCAATGGCCGCTGGCCTGATCGACAATCCGGAAGACCTTGTCGGCAAGCCGCCGAAACCGCCGAAGCCAGAAGGCAAGACGAAGAAATAATCCTCATTTGGAAGTGACTGCGCCATGAGTTTTCGGGCGACCATTCTGACGCTTTATCCGGAGATGTTTCCCGGCCATCTCGGCACGTCCCTTGCCGGCAAGGCGATGGAGCGCGGCCAATGGGCGCTGGACACCGTCCAGATCCGCGATTTCACCACCGACAAGCACCGCACCGTGGATGACACGCCCGCCGGCGGCGGCGCCGGCATGGTGTTGAAGCCGGACGTGCTTGCCCGCGCCATCGACCATGCCAGCGAAAACGACAGCCGCCCGCGCCTGCTGATGAGCCCGCGCGGCGCACCGCTGACGCAGAAGCGCGTGCGCGAGCTTGCAAGTGGCGACGGCGTCATCATCGTCTGCGGCCGCTTCGAAGGCGTCGACCAGCGGGTGATCGACGGGCGCGACCTGGAAGAAGTGTCGATCGGCGACTACATCCTGTCCGGCGGCGAGCCGGCGGCACTCATCCTGTTAGACGCCATCGTTCGCATCCTGCCCGGCGTCATGGGCAACGACCTTTCCGGCCTGCACGAAAGCTTTGAGGGCGGCCTGTTGGAACACCCTCACTATACCCGCCCGCAGATCTGGGAAGACCGCGAGATCCCCGCCGTGCTCACGTCGGGCAACCACGCCGCCATCACCAAATGGCTGAGAGAACAGGCCGAAGAGCTGACGCGGCAACGCCGGCCGGATCTGCTGGAAGAGAAGGCAAGGAAATAGCATCGGGAAACCGGGCGGCGGCAAGTTGACGAGTTAGATCAACCGCCGTTCGCCACTAAGGGGAATCGGCCGAATGCCATTCAAGAATTCCGATGGCCTCGTCAGGATCGCTTCGGGACTTGAGCAAGCAGGGATATGCTGCGCCGACGTTCGGGGCTGGGGCCGGTCCTCACAGCCTTGCGGACGGTAGGATACCGCCGTTGAGGTCGATTTCGATAGTGCCAAATGATATCCAGCGATAAAACGCAACGGGCGATGGAACGACAGCGGCGGGGAGGACGCACAGGATGGCAAAAAGCGGCGCGACGGAGGACGAGCAGGGAGCCTCTGCCTCTAATCTCATAGACGGGAGAATTAAGGAACTGGACGATTGGCGGGGCCAGACGCTCGCTCGAGTCCGAACCCTTATCAAACAGGCCGATCCCGATGTGGTCGAGGAATGGAAATGGCGGGGCGTTCCCGTCTGGTCGGACGGCGGGATCATCTGCACCGGCGAGACTTACAAGAGTGTCGTGAAATTGACCTTCGCCAAGGGCGCTTCGCTGGAGGACCCGTCAGGCCTCTTCAACTCCAGCCTCGATGGCAATACGAGACGGGCCATCGATATCCGGGAGAACGAAGATATCGATGAGGAGGCGCTGAAGGCGCTCGTTCGTGCGGCAGCGGCACTGAATATATCGACGCGGAAAAAACCGAAGAAAGCCTGAACAGAATTCGGGGTGGCGGCGGACCACAAACCGTCATTGAAAGCCGCTTGCGCTGCAACAAATTCGCCGCCAAGGGGTGACAAAGCTGTGACAATAGGATATGTGCGCGCCGGGCATGGGAAATTTCCCATCAACCACCAAAGAAAAGCAGACGTATTCGCCCCTGCCTTCACAGGCATATATCCGAGGCGAGACCTTCAGGGTCCGACCAAGGATAGATCGCTCAGGGCGCTCTGGCTGTTGAAGCAACAACGAGGTTGATACTATGAACATCATTCAGCAGTTGGAAGCCGAACAGGCCGCCAAGATCGAAGCCAAGCGCACGCTTCCCGAATTTTCCGCCGGCGACACCGTCCGCGTCAACGTGAAGGTCACGGAAGGCAACCGTACCCGCGTTCAGGCCTATGAAGGCGTCTGCATCGCTCGCTCCGGCGGCGGCCTGCACGAAAACTTCACAGTCCGCAAGATCTCCTACGGCGAAGGCGTCGAGCGCGTATTCCCGGTTTACTCGCCGATGATCGAAAGCGTCGAAATCGTTCGCCGCGGTAAGGTCCGTCGCGCCAAGCTCTACTACCTGCGCGACCTGCGCGGCAAGGCTGCTCGTATCGTCGAGAACACCGGCACTCGCGCCCGCAAGCTCAACGACGCCGAGCGTCAGGCTTTCGCCGATGAGAAGGCTCGTATCGAAGCCGAGAAGGTTGCAGCAGCCCAGGCTCTCGCAGCCGAGAAGGCAGCCGCCGAAGCCGCTGAAGCAAAAGCAGCAGCCGAAGCAAAGGCAGCCGCCGATGCAGCAGCTACCGCCGCAGAGCCGGCAGCCGAGTAAATTTCGATCCATCCGGATCGCTACGCTTAAAGGCGGCCTTCGGGTCGCCTTTTTGCTGCCTGCCGAAGACAGCTTGGCAGAAAGAAAATTCCGCCGCGAACCGCTTATTTTAGAGTTACTTTTCCGCTTTTACGCTCGCGGCCATGGCAACGGCCTTGCCATCTGCTTTCCAAATATGACACTTTTCCGCGCGCTAATCGGGGAGATTTCCATGGCATTCCGTCGTTCGTTCCTACTGGGCCTCAGCGCCCTCGTGCTTGCACCTTTCGCGTCCTTCGCCGCCGACCTGCCTGATCTCAAAGGCAAGACTGTCGTCGTCGTCACCGAGAACGCCTACCCGCCGCTGCAATTCGTCGATGCCAAATCCGGCAAGGCGATCGGCTGGGAATATGACGCGATGAACGAAATCGCCAAGCGTTTGAACTTCAAGGTCGAGTACCAGAACACCAGCTGGGACGCGATGATCCAGGCCGTCTCGGAAGGCCAGTACAACATCGGCATGACCGGCATTACCATCAAGGAAGACCGCAAGCAGAAGGTCGACTTCTCCGATCCCTACATGCGCTCCGAGCAGTTCATGCTGGTGCGTGGCGACGAGAAGCGCTTCACCGACGCCAAGAGCTTCGCCGCCCTCAAGGAAGGCCTGATCGGCGCGCAGCCGGGCACGACCCCCTTCTACACCGCCGTCTACGAAGTTCTCGACGGCAACGAGCAGAACCCGCGCATCAAGACCTTCGAAACCTTCGGCGCGACCGTACAGGCACTGAAGACCGGCGACGTCGATCTGGTGCTGACCGACGGCACCGCCGGCAAGGGCTATGTCGACGCCTCCAACGGCGGCCTGAAGCTGATCGGCGGCCCGCTCGGCTCCGAGGATTTCGGCTTCATCTTCCAGAAGGGCTCCGATCTCGTCGCTCCGGTCAATGCCGCCATTGCCAGCCTGAAGGCTGACGGCACGCTCGAGGCGCTGAACAAGAAGTGGTTCCTCGATTACAAGATGGGCCAATGAACTCCCTAGATCGACATATGGGAAGCCCGCTCTGATGGCCCTGCTCGCAGGCCCGGGCGGGCACCAAGGCAAGGATGACTTTCCCTGGTGGTTGGTCGCACTCGCCGTTCTCGGCATCGTCGTCTCCATCGCAATCGCGGCGAACGGCCTCTACGCCCAGATCTTCTCCCTTCTGCTCAATGGCGTCGGCGTCACGATCTTCGTGACGCTGGTGGCCTTCACGCTCGCCATGCTCTTCGGCCTCGGGCTCGCTTTGCTCGGCCTGTCGGACTTCATCGTGCTCAGGCAGATCGCCCGCTTCTACATCGAGATTGTGCGCGGCATTCCGATGCTGGTGCTGCTCGCCTATATCGCCTTCGTCGGCACGCCGGCCTTCGTGGCCATCTACAATGTCGTGACGTCCCCGCTGATCTCCACCGGCTTGACGAGCCCGCTTGTCGTACGTGATGTGCCGTTCGTCTGGCGCACCATCATCGCGCTGATGATCGGTTATTCCTCCTTCATCGCCGAGATTTTCCGCGCCGGCATCCAGGCGGTCGACCAGGGCCAGATAGAGGCGGCGAAGGCGCTGGGGCTCACGCGCTTCCAGCGCTTCCGGCTCGTCATATTCCCGCAGGCGATCCGCGTCATCCTGCCGCCGTTGTCGAACGACTTCATCGCCATGGTCAAGGACAGCTCGCTGGTTTCCGTGCTCGGGGTCGCCGACATCAGCCAGCTCGCCAAGCTCTACTACTCGGCCAACTTCCGCTATTTCGAAACGCTGTCGATCCTCGCCTTCATCTATCTGCTGCTGACGATCGGCCTCTCCCTGCTCCTGCGGCAGCTGGAATCCTGGATGCGCCGGCGGACCGGTGCGGACCGGTCGGCCTTCCGCCCTCTCAGCGTGGGCCAGCCGCCCGACGTGCAGGTTTAGCGGCTGCGGTCAAACGTCAGCCCCCTGCCACCCCATCGTCACCATTGCCGAGACTTGCGAAAATTGATATGAGCAACGCCATGACTAGGATCATGAGCAAAGACGGACGCTACGTCACGGCTTTCGTGCTGCAGGACCATAAGCGCCTGCCGGCACGCTTCTTTGCGATGATTTCGGGCGCGCTCAACAGCCGACTTCGCTGATCACACCCGAGGCCGGCGGTCCTGATCCGTCACCCCTTTTTCGACATTGCCAATATGGATCTGTAGCCATGAGCGCTCCACGCACACTTTACGACAAAATCTGGGATGATCATCTCGTCGACGCCCAAGACGACGGCACCTGTCTTCTCTACATCGACCGCCATCTCGTTCATGAGGTGACGTCGCCGCAGGCATTCGAAGGCCTGCGCATGACCGGTCGCAAGGTCCACGCGCCGCAAAAGACGCTTGCTGTCGTCGACCACAACGTTCCGACCTCGCCGGATCGCCACCTCGGCATCAAGAACGAGGAAAGCCGCATCCAGGTCGAGGCGCTTGCCAAGAACGCCGCCGAATTCGGCGTGGAATACTACTCCGAAAACGACAAGCGCCAGGGGATCGTCCACATCATCGGCCCCGAGCAGGGCTTCACTTTGCCCGGCATGACCATCGTCTGCGGCGATAGCCACACGTCGACGCATGGTGCCTTCGGCTCGCTCGCGCACGGCATCGGCACCTCCGAGGTCGAGCATGTGCTCGCCACGCAGACGCTGATCCAGAAGAAGGCCAAGAACATGCTGGTGCAGGTCGATGGCCAGCTGCCACCAGGCGTCACCGCCAAGGACATCATCCTCGCCATCATCGGCGAGATCGGCACCGCCGGCGGTACCGGCTACGTCATCGAATATGCCGGCGAAGCCATTCGCGCGCTGTCGATGGAAGGCCGCATGACCATCTGCAACATGTCGATCGAAGGCGGCGCCCGCGCCGGCCTGATCGCGCCGGACGAGATCACCTTCGAATACATCAAGGGCAAGCCGCGCGCGCCGAAGGGCGAAGCGCTGGAACAGGCGATCGCCTACTGGAAGACGCTGACATCGGATGAAGGTGCGCATTACGACCGCATCGTCACGCTTAATGCCGCTGCCCTGCCGCCGATCGTCTCCTGGGGCTCCTCGCCGGAAGACGTCGTCTCCGTCCAGGGCATCGTCCCGAACCCGGACGAGATCCAGGACGAGAACAAGCGCACCTCCAAGTGGCGCGCCCTCGACTATATGGGCCTGAAGCCGGGCACGAAGATGACCGATATCAACGTCGATCGCGTCTTCATCGGCTCCTGCACCAACGGCCGCATCGAAGACCTGCGCGCCGTCGCCAAGGTCGTCGAAGGCAAGACGGTGGCTTCCACCGTCGATGCCATGATCGTTCCGGGCTCCGGCCTCGTGAAGGAGCAGGCGGAAGCCGAAGGCCTCGACAAGATCTTCAAGGCCGCCGGCTTCGACTGGCGCGAGCCCGGCTGTTCCATGTGCCTTGCCATGAACGACGACCGCCTGAAGCCGGGCGAGCGCTGCGCATCGACGTCGAACCGCAACTTCGAAGGCCGTCAGGGCTTCAAGGGCCGCACGCACCTGGTCTCCCCGGCCATGGCCGCAGCTGCCGCGATCGCCGGCCACTTCGTCGATATCCGCGAGTGGAACTGATCCGCTTAAAGCATGAATAGCAAAGGGCGGCCCGAACGGCCGCCCTTTTTGTTTGTGGGTAAGGCAATTGCATGGGAAATGAAGTCACTGCACGAACACCCCTTCTCCCCCTCGGGGAGAAGGTGGCCCGAAGAGTCGGATGAGGGGGCCAATCGTCTCGAATCCATAGGCTTTCGTGCGTCTGGCCCCCCCCTCATCCGCCTGTCCGCACCTTCTCCTCTCGGGGAGAAGGGGTTTGAACCGCCGGCTGACCTTGCTGCGCCCGCTGGCTGAGCCAGACACTGCCGAGCACCACGACGATGCCGAAGATCTGCATCGGGCTCAGTTGCTGGCCGAGCACCCACCACCCCAAGATCACAGCAGTCGTCGGGCTCAAGAATCCGAGTGGCGAGACCACCGATGGCTCAAGCCGCGAGAGGCCGCGAAACCAGAGAATATAGGTGAGTGCTGCGCCGATCAGCCCGAGATAGGCAAAGCCGATAATATTGGCCCCGGTCAGATGCGGAAGCGGCGGCTCGAGCAAGAGGGCGAACGGCAGCAGCAACGCACCGCCCGCGGTCAGCTGCCACGCCGTGAAGGTGAGCGGCGAGACATCCGGCCGCCAGCGGCGGCTGAGCACGGTTCCACCAGCCATGGAGAAGGCGCCGGCGACGCCGGCGGCAATCCCGATGGGATCGAGCGTTGCCTTCGGCGTGAGGATCAGCAGGGCGACACCGCCAATACCCGCAACGGCGGCGATGATCGAAAGGCTGCGGATCGGCGAGCCGAGCAACAACCGCGCCAGCACGATGACGATCAGCGGCTGGACTGCACCGACGGTAGCGGCCACGCCGCCGGGCAGCCGATAGGCCGAAATGAACAGCAGCCACCAGAAGATCGAGAAATTGAGTGCCCCGAGAACAAGGGACTTGATCCACCAGATCCCGTGCGGCAGCCGCCGCACGATAAGGAGCAGCAGCAGCCCGGCAGGCAGGGCACGCAGCGTTGCGACCGTCAGCGGATAGCCGGCAGGCAAGAGCTGCGTCGTCACCAGATAGGTGCTGCCCCAGATCGCCGGCGCGATGGCTGTCAGCAGAAGGTCGACATTGCGGTTCATGGCCTTGGCCCCAAAATTTATCTTGACCTCAAGATAAACTGAAATATCTTGACGTCAAGATAAATTGGTGGCGATATCCCGACATGGATCGCATCGATAAAATTCTTGACCAGTGGCGCCGCGAGCGGCCCGATCTCGACACGGCGGCGATGGGCCTGTTCGGGCGCATGCGCAACCTCACGCTCCATCTCTCGCGCGAAATGGAGAAGACCTTTGCGCGCTTCGATCTGAACGCGGCAAATTTCGATATGCTGGCAACCCTGCGCCGCTCAGGCGAGCCCTACACCCTCTCCCCCAGCGACCTGATGGATACGATGATGGTGACATCGGGCACGATGACCAACCGCATCGATCAACTGGAAAAGGCCGGCCTCGTCGCCCGGAGCCAGAACCCGAATGATGGCCGAAGCTTCCTGATTTCCCTGACCCCGGAAGGTTTCAGGCTCATCGACGCGGCTGTGACGGCGCATGTCGAAACGCAGGCTCGGCTTGTTTCCGCCCTCTCGCAAGAGGAAAGAGCTGCCCTCGACGGCTTGCTGCGCAATTATTTAGCCAGCTTCGAATCTCGCTGACAGGTCCGCACGCCGCTCCGCGCAAACATCGCGAATGCAGCCGCGCAGCCAGCGATGCGCCGGATCGGCGTCCAGCCGCGGATGCCAGAGCAGCGAGATCGCCACATCCGACGTCGGCACCGGCAACGCGAAACTATGCATGTCAACGCGCAGGTTGCCCGTATAGCGTTCCGGTACGCTGACGATCAGGTCGGAAGCGCGGGCCAAAGCCAGCGCCGCCGAAAAGCTGCCGACAATGGTTGCGATCTGCCGCTCCAGTCCCAGCCTTTCCAGCGCCTCATCGATCTCCCCCTTCTTCAAGCCGCGCCGGGAGACGAGGATGTGCTGGCCAGCGGCATAGCGCGCCGGCGTCATCACACCTTCGCTCAGCGGGTGGCCGCGTCGCACCACGCCGATGAAGCGATCCCGGAACAAGGCCTGCGCTCGTAGTTCCGGCCCGGTATCGTCGCCGACGACTCCGGTCTCGAGATCGATCGTACCGTCGCGCAACGGCGTGCTGTCCTTGTCCAGCTTCTGGGTGAAGTAGAGCCGCACACCGGGCGCCTGTTCCGCAATGCGAGCGATCAGCTCGGGGCCGAAATTCTCCACAAAGCCCTCGCGGGTGCGCAATGTGAAAATCCGGACGAGCTCTTTCAGGTTGAGTGTCTCGGATGGCCGCAAGGCCGCCTCCGCCTCCTGCACGAGCCGGCCGACGCTCTCGCGCAATTCCAGCGCCCGCGGTGTCGGCACAAGCCCGCGGCCGGCCCTGACCAGCAACGGATCGCCCGTCGTCTCTCGCAGGCGTGCCAGCGCCCGGCTCATGGCGGACGGGCTCAGCCCCAACCGGCGGGCCGCACGCGCGACACTGCCTTCCGCAAGCAGGACATTGAGAGTGACAAGCAGGTTGAGATCGGGCGTCGACATGACGCGACCATAACACGATTTCGCCGAAGCATAGCGTCAAACGCACGAATAAGATGCAAATCGTGCGCGTTCCGCCATATCAGGCAAAGAGCTACCTTTCTGCCAGGACTTCTCAAACGTCGCCAGAAACGGAGCTCATGTTGAAGCCAATTATTGAAAGACCGGACAAGACCGAAGCCGGGCGGATGAAAGCCGCACCTTCGATCCGATGGGCGCTCGCCAGCCTCTCGCTCTCCATGCTGATGCCCTCGCTCGATACCAGCATCGCCAATGTCGGCCTGCCGACGCTGGCAGAGGCTTTCGGCGCTTCCTTCCAGCAGGTGCAGTGGATCGTGCTTGCTTATCTGCTCGCGATTACCGCGCTGATCGTCAGCGTCGGGCGGCTAGGCGATATCGTCGGTCGCCGCCGACTGCTGCTCGCCGGAATAGCCCTCTTCACCCTCGCCTCGCTCTTCTGCGGGATAGCACCGACGCTGTGGCTGCTGATCGCTGCCAGAGCCTTGCAGGGCCTCGGCGCCGCCATGATGATGGCGCTGACGGTGGCCATGGTCGGCGAGACAGTCCCGAAGGAAAGGACCGGCAGCGCCATGGGCCTGCTCGGCACCATGTCCGCCATCGGAACCACGCTCGGCCCGTCGCTCGGCGGCGTCCTGATTGCCGGCTTCGGCTGGGAAACCATCTTCCTGGTCAATGTGCCGCTCGGGATCGCGAATTTCCTTCTCGCCGCACGCTTCCTGCCAGTGGACCGCCCCAACCGAAAAGTCGGCCAGGGACGCCCGGATGCGATCGGCACGCTGTTGCTGGCCCTGACGCTTGCCGCCTATGCGCTCGCCATGACGATGGGGCATGGCAGCTTCGGTATGCTGAACATCGGCCTGCTGCTGGCCGCAGCCTTCGGCACCGCGCTCTTCGCCTTTACCGAGGCGAAAGTGAAATCGCCCCTGGTGCGCCTCACGATGTTCCGCGATTCGGCGCTGAGCGTCGGCCTTGCCATGAGCACCCTTGTCTCGACCGTCATGATGGCGACGCTGGTGGTCGGGCCCTTCTATCTCTCCCGCGCGCTCGGTCTCGATGCCGCCCATGTCGGCGCCGTGATGTCCGCCGGTCCGCTGGTGGCGGCGCTGACGGGCGTGCCGGCCGGCCGCATCGTCGATCGCTTCGGCGCTCACCGTATGACCATCACCGGCCTCGTGGCCATGATCATCGGCCTGTTCCTGGTAGCAGCGATGCAGGGCAGGTTCGGTGTCGTCGGGTATATCGGGCCGCTTGCCCTTGTGACGGCGAACTACGCCCTGTTTCAGGCAGCCAACAACACCACGATCATGACCAATATCCGTCCGGACCAACGCGGCGTCATCTCCGGCATGCTAAGCCTGTCGCGAAACCTCGGGCTGATCACCGGCGCATCCGTGATGGGCGCGGTCTTCACCCTGGCATCGGGAACCACAGGCATCACCGCGGCCCGCCCCGAGGCCATTGCAACGGGCATGCAGGTCACCTTCGCGATCGCCGCCCTGCTGATCGTCGCGGCACTCGTCGTCGCGCTCACCGGTTTCGCCATCGCGAAGCGCACTGCACTTTCCGAGCAGGCGTCGTGACGCCGGGGCAATGCAGCCTGCTCGATACAAGGGAGGCTCGGATCTTTCACTCCGAGCCTCCTGTACAATGCAATCCGGCGAGTTGAATCAGAACGTTGCCGTCACTGGATCCGGGCCGATACGGCCGCCGGCCGAATCGAGCTTGGCGATGTCAGCCAGATCGTCGCTGTCGAGCTTGAAGTCGAAAACCTTGAGATTTTCCTCGATGCGGCTCGGCGTGACCGATTTCGGAATGACAATCAGGCCGTTTTCGATATGCCAGCGGATGATGACCTGCGCCGGCGTGCGGCTATGCTTGGCGGCGACCTTGCCGATTGCGGCGTTGGTGAGGAGCTTGCCCTGGCCGAGCGGGCTCCAGGACTCGGTCTTGATGCCGAGCTTGTCGTGCACTTCGCGCAGCGCCTTCTGCTGGAAGGTCGGGTGCAGCTCGATCTGGTTGAGGACGGGCGTGACGCCGGTCTCGCCGATGATGCGGTCGAGGTGTTCCTTAGCGAAGTTGGAAACGCCGATCGAGCGGGCGCGGCCTTCTTCCTTGAGGCGCACGAAGGCCTTCCAGGTGTCGAGGTAGCGGTCGCGGTGCGGCGACGGCCAATGAATGAGATAGAGGTCGAGATAGTCGGTACCGAGCCGCTTCAGGCTTTCATCGAAGGCCTTGAGTGTGGAATCGAAACCCTGGGCCTCGTTCCAGAGCTTTGTGGTCAGGAAGATATCCTTGCGGGCGACGCCGGACTGGCGCATGCCTTCGCCGACACCATCTTCGTTTGCATAGATGGCTGCGGTATCGACATGGCGACAGCCGGCTTTCAAGGCTGTGCTGACCGCCATCGGGGCAACGTTTTCGGGCGTCTGCCAGACACCGAGGCCGACCTGCGGAATGGAATTGCCGTCGTTGAACGTAATTGTCGGTTGCGTGGTCACGATAAGTCTCCAGATGATGGATGGTGGGGTGAAGGCGTGATTCAAATCCGGAAAGAAAAGGTTCCGGCCTGGCTCGCGGGAAGCGCCGGTCGAAAATCTATATAGTGGAGAATATTGGGACTTTAACCCCAAGCGACATCTCAGACAACCCGAAGCACCGTACCTTTTCGGAGCACTGGAAGTATGCGCCGCATGTCGCGAAGGCTGACCGCGACACAGCCGGCCGTCGGCTCGTAGCCGGGCTTGATCAGATGGAAGAAGATCGCCGAGCCACGGTGACGCCGTCGCGGGCGGATGTTCCAATCAAGCACCAGGCATATGTCATAGAGGCCGTCGCCTCGCCGCATTTCCTCGTGGCTCGGCGTGAAGGGAGCCTTCACCAGCCTGTTGTAATTGGCATTGTCAGGCTGATCGCACCAGAGCATATCCCTGCCGATGCGCCGCATCGGCAGGGCGGTGCGAAGGAAGCGAACATGGTCGCCGCGAGTGAAGCCATAAAGCAGCTTCATATCGCCAATCGGTGTCGCGCCGTCGCCCTCGCGCTTCAAAATGCTGCGCCCGGATCGGCCGATCGCCGCCGGCACGGTTAGCGGTCCGACCCGCACCAGCGCACGCGTCTTCTTACCCGGCGCAGGATGTACGACGACCGTGGAAGCGGCCCGCTTGGCCCCTGCCCTTGTCTTTTCCATTTTCCTCACATGTTTTTGCTTTGCACGTGATTTCATTTGAAATCATAGCAGGTTCAACCAAACCACCAAGCCTGAGCCGCGTCGCGACTTGCTAAAAATGCAATTTGGCGTAGGACTTAGAAGGGATTAGAACGAGGATCCGAACGGCATGACCGCACGCACCATTCTCCTGGTGGACGATGACAACGACCTGCGCGAAATGTTGGTCGAGCAATTATCGCTTTACGAGGAATTCAACGTTCTGCAGGAGGTGAATGCCGGAAAAGGCGTGCAGACCGCGCGTACCGTGCCTGTCGATCTCCTGATCATGGATGTCGGCCTGCCCGACATGGACGGCCGCGAAGCCGTGAAGCTGCTGCGCAAGAACGGCTTCAAGGCGCCGATCATCATGCTGACGGGCCATGACACGGACTCCGACACCATCCTCGGCCTCGAAGCCGGCGCGAACGACTACGTGACCAAGCCCTTCCGCTTCGCCGTGCTGCTTGCCCGCATACGGGCGCAGCTGCGCCAGCACGAGCAGAGCGAGGACGCGACCTTCACCGTCGGCCGCTATCTGTTCAAGCCGAGCCAGAAACTTTTGACCACCGAAGACGGGCAGAAGATCCGCCTCACGGAGAAGGAAGCCGCCATCATCCGCTACCTCTATCGCGCCGACCAGAAGGTCGTAACCCGCGATATCCTTCTCGAAGAGGTATGGGGCTATAATTCCGGCGTCACCACCCACACGCTCGAAACCCACGTCTATCGCCTTCGACAGAAGATCGAACGCGATCCCTCCAACGCCGAAATCCTGGTCACGGAAAACGGCGGCTACAAGATCATCCCCTAGGGAACAGACATGGCGCTGAACGACGATATCCGCCTGCTGTCGCAACTGCCGCTGTTTCACGGCATGGGCGATGAGCCGCTGCGGCTGATTGCCTTCGGCGCCGACCGCCGCCACGTGGCCGAAGGCCAGACCCTGTTCAGGGAGAAGTCACCGGCCGAATGCGCCTATGTCGTCGCGCGCGGCAGCTTCGAACTCAGCACCATAGACAATGCCGGGGAGAAGCAGGTGGAAGCGGTGATACAGGCCGGCACCATGCTCTCGGAGCTGGCCCTGGTGACGCTGGTGGAGCGGAAATATACGGCCGTCGCGGCCGAAGAGTCCGACGTGATCCGCATCACGCGCGCTCTCTTCCACCGGCTGATCGAAGAATATCCCGATGCCGGCCTGCTGATCCAGAATAGGATCCGCGAGAACTTCGCGACATTGGCCAGGCAGGCAGCCGCGCTTCTCGGCCGGTTTTCCTGACCCCGCGCGGCGATCCGGTTTTAGCCAGATCATTCTAAAGCGCGTCGCGATCTTTCAGATTCGCTCCTTGCGCTTTAGGCCCTTGGTTTTTCGCATGCGTTATCGCAAAACCGCCGCGCACTTTTGCGCGACGTGCTCTTGAGCATATCCAGGAAAGTGCGAAGCGGTTTTCCGCCTGGAATGCGTAAAGAAACAAAAAGATAGGGCGCTTTCGCGATTCGAAGAAAAGCGAAAGCGCTCTAGGTGACCGACTCATAAGATCGGAGCCAAATTCGAATTGAGGCTAGCTGGACGGATGCGAGGAAGTTGTCGTCGCGTTTGTCGTATCGG